>NZ_JACVTY010000023.1:0-96359 GCF_016624805.1 Pseudomonas sp. S44 | reverse complement strand
GGGGGGGGGGGGGGGGGGGCCAGCGGGGGGGTTGCCCCGCTATGCACGTTCAGGCAGTGACGTTGGGCGAATCAGAGTGCGCCGAACACTTTCTTGGCCAGGCTGGTCGCGGCCTGTGCCGGGTTCTGGCGGATGCTCTGTTCTTGCTTGGCAATCATTTCGAACAGCCCATCCAGGGCCTTTTCGGTCACATAGTTCTCGATATTGGCGTCGTCCTTGATCAGGCCCAGCCCCTTGGCCTGGCCGGCGAAGCTGTTGTACTGCTGGGCCAGACCGACCTTGTCGGTAGCCTGCTTGACGATCGGCAGGAACTTGGCGCGAATCTGCTCGCGGCTGCTCTTGTTCAGGTACTGGGTGGCCGAATCCTCACCACCGCTGAGGATGCCCTTGGCATCGGTGACGGTCATCTTTTTCACCGCATCCACGAGAATCGCCTGGGCTTGTGGCACGGCAGCCTCAGCAGCCTTGTTCATGCTGTTTTCCAGGGCATCGACCTGATCGCCCTTGCCAAACATCTTCATCGCTTTGGCGGCCTTGCCCAGGTTGCCGGGCAGTTCGATGCGTACGTCAGGGTTATTGTTGAAGCCCCCTGGGGTGCTCAACTGCTTGACGGCAATCTGCGCGCCCTGAGTCAGGGCGTCCTTGAGGCCGCCGGAGGCGTCGCTCTGGGACAGGTCGCCAAGCGACAGGGCCAGGGCGCTGGCCGACAACAGCAAGCCGGCGCACAGGGTGGTGAAGCGCAAGGAGGAGCGAATCATGGAGACTTCCTTATGGGCAGAAATGAAGCGGGATCAGCGCACCTGATCGACTTTGATCCGCACAGGTTGCGGGTCGCTGCCGTCGAGTCGGACGCCGTGGTGTTCGGTGTTGATGAACAGCAACTTGCCATCGAGCTCGATACGCGCGCTGACGGCGTAGCGATGACCCGGTTGGACCTTGGCCGGGTCGTAGCTGAGCTGGAACGGCAGTGGCACGTTGCCTTTGACCGGACCTGACTGGCTGGCCAGGGTGACGGCCGGGGCGTCCATCAGCGAGACATCCTGCAGGCTCACGCTGAGCGTAGCGGCGGGCGGCAGGGCAATGCGCTGCAGGTAGAAGACTTCGCCTTCCAGGCTGGCCTGGTGGGACGGGGTATGGCTGGAGCAGGCTGTGAGCAGGGTGGCACAGCACAGCGTGAGAAGTTTTTTCATGGAATCTCCGCAGTCCTTGGCGTGGGCTTGTGGCCGACCACTGGGACTTTAGCGCAATGGCGGGTGGGGAAGGAAATCTGTCCGGTGCTCAGCGCCATGCCCGGAACATTTGCCGCGTTGGTCTTTTCGCTGGCAAGCCCGCTCCTACAAAATCTTGCAGGGGTGGGCTTGCCTGCGAAAAGGCCAACCCTGGATCAGGCGATAGCCTGTTCTCCGGTGTCGTCCCTATGCAGCGCCACCTGCCGGATCGACAAGCGCAGCTCCGCCGACAGCACGCGCTTGGCGACGCCTTCGGCCAGCTCGGCGAGTTTGTCGTGGTAGCCGAGCTTGCCATTGCCATCGGGCAGCAGCACGCCTTCACGCACCAGGGTCTGGATGAAGTGGCGGAACAGGGTCTTGTCGAAGAACTCCGGGGCATTGAGCCCATGCAGGATCGACAGGCGCTGGGCCATCATCACGCACAGGTCTTCCAGTTCTTCGGCGTTCAGGCTGTGCTGGCCACTGTTGAGCAGCAGCGAAGTGGCCATGTAGAAACGCTGTAGCGTCTGGGTGATGGCGCGGGCCAACAGGGTGAGCAGCACGAACTGGCGCGAGCTGGGCGCCGGACGCAGGTACACGCCGTTCTCGAAGCGCAGCAGGCCTTGCTCGACCAGTGCGCTCAGCCATTGGTCGATGGCCTCGTCGAGTTGCTCCGGTGTCCAGCGCAGGAACAATTCGGCCTGCAGGTACGGGTAAAGCGCCTGTACATATTGCCCCACCAGTTCGCGACTCATCCGCGAGCTGCTGAGGAAGAAACTGGCGAGCAGCGCCGGCAGGGCGAAGATGTGCAGGACGTTGTTGCGGTAATAGGTCATCAGCACCGCATTGGCTTCGTCCAGGTAGAGGATACGCCCCAGGGCGTCCTTCTGTTCGGCCAGCAACTCCATGCCCCTGACATGTTCGATCAGCGCCTTGCCGTCGCCTTCGGGCAGGGTCACGTGGCTTGAGTAGGGCACCTGGCGCAGCAGGGCCAGGTAGAGGTCGAGCACACGAATCAGGGCGCGCTCGTCGAGCGCCAGGCGGCTGGTCGAGAGCAGCGCGAGGGCTACCAGGTTGACCGGGTTGATGGCTGCCGCACCGTTCAGGTGTTGGGCCACCGTCTGGCCCAGGCGTGTAGTGGTGTCGTTGAGCCAAGCCGGGCGGAACTGCGGGGCAAGGTCTTGCTCGCGCCAGCCAGGTTGCTGCTGGTCCAGGAACGCGCCCAGGCGGATCGGTTCGCCGAAGTTGACATAGACCTGGCCGAAGCGTTGCTTGAGGGCGCCGATGACCTTGAAGATGTCGAAAATCGACTCTTTCTTCTTGCTCGCACCACGCAGCTCTCCCAGGTAGGTGCGGCCTTCGAGTACGCGTTCATAGCCGATATAGACCGGCACGAAGACGATTGGCGTGCGCGAGGAGCGCAGGAAGCTGCGCAGGGTGATCGCCAGCATGCCCGGGCGTGGCTGCAGCATGCGCCCGGTGCGCGAGCGTCCGCCCTCGACGAAGTACTCCACCGGGAAACCCTTGGTGAACAAGGTGTGCAGGTACTCGTTGAACACTGCGGTGTACAACGGGTTACCCTTGAACGTCCGGCGCATGAAGAACGCACCACCGCGGCGCAACAGGCCGCCGATCACCGGCATGTTGAGGTTGATGCCGGCGGCGATGTGCGGCGGCGTCAGGCCATTGCGGAACAACAGGTACGACAGCAGCAGGTAGTCGATGTGGCTGCGATGGCACGGCACGTAGATCACTTCGTGGCCCGGTGCGATGCCTTGCACCTGTTCGATGTGGTTGACCTTGATGCCGTCGTAGATCTTGTTCCAGAACCAGCTCAGCACCACTTCCAGGAAGCGGATCGCGGTGTAGGTGTAGTCCGAGGCGATCTCGTTGCCGTAGTGCAGCGCCTTGGCCTCGGCCTTGGCGTAAGGGATCTTCTCGCGCTCGGCTTCATCGCTGATTGCCTGGCGTACCAGCGGGTCATGGACCAGGCCCTTGACCAGGTTGCGTCGGTGCGAGATGTCCGGCCCGATCACTGCGGTCTTGAGGTTGCGAAAATGCACGCGCAGCAGGCGCTGGGCCATGCGCACGGTACGCTCCTGGCCCTTGTTGTGCTGCACCAGTTCACGCAGGTGGATCGGCGCGGAGAACTGCACGCGGGTCTTGCGGCCGAGGATCAACACACTGAGCAGCCGGCGCAGACGGCCGGTGACTGCCCAGCTGTCGGCGAACAACAGTTTCCACGGGCTGGATTCGCTGGCCGGGGTCTGCCCCCAGAACACGCTGACCGGAATGATTTGCGCATCCTCTTCGGCATGCTCGCCAATGGCCGCGATCAGGCGCTCCAGGGTGGGGGGCGCGCCGCGTTTGTCCTGGCGGCCTAGCCAGTCCGGGTCTGGGGTGAGGTAGAAGAACGCCGCAGGTTCGTGCAGCGGCCCAACGGCAACGGGCAACACGGGGCGTGGCAGCCCCGCTTTGGTGCATTCGCGGTCGACCACCGCCAGGTCAGTGAGCGACGGCGAGGGCAAGGCATAGAACACCGGGCGGCTGCGGTCGAGCTTGAGCGTCAGCGAAGACTGATTGATGGTTTCGGATCGCACCCACAGATAGAGCACGCGACGCAGGGCGCCGAAGATCAGGCGGCGCAGGGGGGAACGGGTCATGGGGTGTCTGCCCTGGAAAATGTATCAGGTGATATACCAGCAAGTTAGGCTGCTGTATCTGCATAAGTTCAGCAAAAATCGGCCATCCACGGGCCAGTCATCAAATTTTTTTGTTGTCTGTCATATACTCGGTCCGCACCTTGCAGGAAATTTCCTCAAGCAGTGTCGGCACAGGGAGGAGACCCTGTGCCTGCAAGGCGATCTTCAAAATAAAAATCCGGAGTGTTTCAGATGTCGTCTCGTGAGACTGGGAATGTGAAGTGGTTCAACGATGCCAAGGGTTTTGGCTTCATTCAGCGCGACGGGGGAGCGGATGTGTTCGTCCACTATCGTGCGATCCGCGGTGAGGGGCATCGTACCCTGGTCGAGGGACAGCAGGTCGAATACTCCCTGGTGCAGGGCCAGAAAGGCCTGCAGGCAGAGGACGTGGTCGGTCTCTGACACGTAGTCGGCACGCTTCAAGCTGCAGGTTGTCCGTGGAACTTGCAGCCTGATGCGAGCTTTTTCAGCTGGTGCGCCAGGTGATTTCCTCTTCACCGTCGGCGCTGATGCGGATCCAGCGATCGGCATCCTCTTCACCATCTTCCTCGACCCAACTGCCCGGCGCGCAGCGCACTTCGACATTGAGCGCAGCGAAGGCGGCGCGGGCGCAAGCGACATCATCGGCCCACGGCGTCTGATCGCTTTCCAGGTACAGGCTGTTCCATTTCCCTACAGCCTTGGGTAACCAGGTGACCGGAATGTTACCGGCTGTGCACTTGAAGGTCTGGCCTTTCTGTTTCCATTCGCTGCATGGGCCCAAGGCCTGGGTCAGCCAGTCGGCGATCTGCTTGTGATCGACGTCGGCGTCCTTGAGGTAGATCTCGATATCGGGTTGGCGCATTTCAGGGCTCCGGGTGTGCTCAGTCTTGGCGCACGAAATAGTCATAACGCATGGAAACCGTGACGTCGAACGGCTCAGGCTGCTCGATCACGCTGGCACGTTTCTCGGCGCTGGCGCGCCAGCCGTGCGGGGTCATCGCCAGCAGGTCCGCGCGGGCCTTGCCTTCGCGCAGTGTCAGGGTGAACTCGAGCACCTCGCCGTGGGCGTGCTGCATGCCGTCCGGGACCAAGGCCAGGTGCTTGTCGTCGGCGTAGGGGCGCACTTCATCGTAGAGCATCTGGCGCAACTCCATCAGGTGGCCGCTGGTCGGTCCGACCCGCATCAGGCCGCCACCTGGGGCGAGCAGGCGCTTGGCTTCGGCCCAGTCCAGCGGGCTGAAGACACTGGCGATGAAGTTGCAACTGGCGTCCGCCATCGGCACTCGAGCCATGCTGGCGACCATCCAGGTCAACTGCGGCGCGCGGCGGCAGGCGCGCTTGACTGCCTCGCGGGAGATGTCCAGGGCATAGCCGTCTGCCGTTGGCAGCGCCTGGGCGATCTGCGCGGTGTAATAGCCCTCGCCGCAGCCAATGTCGAGCCACGTTGCAGGCTGGCGCTCGGCGGCCAGTTGCGCCAGGCGCGCGGCTACCGGAGCGTAGTGACCGGCGTCGAGGAAGTCGCGGCGAGCCTCGACCATCGCTTGATTGTCGCCCGGGTCGCGGCTGTTCTTGTGCTGTACTGGCAGCAGGTTCAGGTAGCCTTGGCGGGCGCGGTCGAAGCGGTGGCCGGCAGGGCAGGCCACGCCGTTGTCGAGCTGCGCCAGGGGCGCCTGGCAGAGGGGGCAGGCAAGCATCAGGCGAGCAACCGCACCAGGGTTTGGTAGTAGATTTCGGTCAGCAGGTCCAGGTCGCTGGCCAGGATGCGCTCGTCCACCTGGTGGATGGTGGCGTTGACCGGACCCAGTTCGACCACCTGGGTGCCCATGGTGGCGATGAAGCGGCCATCGGAGGTGCCGCCGCTGGTGGACGGCTGGGTGTCGCGACCGGTGACGGCCTTGATGCTCGATGACACCGCATCGAGCAGCTCACCCGGTTCGGTGAGGAACGGCAGGCCCGACAGCGCCCAGTCGATCGACCAGTCCAACTGGTGCTTGTCGAGAATCGTCGCGACCCGCTGCTGCAGGCCTTCGACGGTCGACTCGGTGGAGAAACGGAAGTTGAACAGCGCGATCAGGTCGCCCGGGACCACGTTGGTGGCGCCGGTGCCGGAGTTGAGGTTGGAGATCTGGAAGCTGGTCGGCGGGAAGAAGGCATTGCCCTCGTCCCAGTGTTCGGCGGCAAGTTCTGCCAGGGCCGGTGCGGCCAGGTGGATCGGGTTGCGGGCCAGGTGCGGGTAGGCCACGTGACCCTGCTTGCCGCGCACGGTCAGCTTGGCGCCGAGCGAGCCGCGACGGCCGTTCTTGACCACGTCCCCGAGCAGCGTGGTGCTCGACGGCTCGCCGACGATGCACCAGTCCAGGCGCTCGTTGCGGGCCTTGAGCAATTCGACCACCGCTTTGGTGCCGTGATGCGCTGGACCTTCCTCGTCACTGGTGATGAGGAAAGCCACCTTGCCGCGGTGATTGGGGTAATCGTTCACGAAGCGCTCACTGGCGATCACCATCGAGGCCAGGCTGCCTTTCATGTCGGCAGCACCGCGGCCGCAGAGCATGCCGTCGGCGTCGATCAGCGCGTCGAAAGGCTCATGCTGCCATTGCTGCACGGGGCCGGTGGGCACCACGTCGGTGTGACCGGCGAAGCACAGCACCGGGCCGTCCTGGTTGCCATGGGTGGCCCAGAAGTTGTCGACGTCCTCGAAGCGCATCGGCTCGAGCTGGAAGCCGACGGCACCCAGGCGGTTCATCATCTGGGTCTGGCAGTCGGCATCGACCGGCGTCACCGAGGGGCGACGGATCAGGTCGCAGGCCAGTTGAAGGGTGGGCGAGAGCTCGGCTGGGGCCGTCATGGGGGACTCCGGGGCAAGGCAAGGCGGGAAATCTTGGGGGCGTTATCTTATATCAAATGATTTCAGGCTTCACGGCCCATTCGCCAGCAAGTCGCAGCGGTGGTTCGCCCCTGCCAGCCCATGCACGGTCCACAGCACCGGTGCGGTACCTGTAGGAGCGGGCTTGCCCGCGAATGGGCTGCCAAGCAGCCCCCGCTACATCAGGCCTGCTGCGGTTCGGCGGCCTTTTCTCCAGGCTTGGGCAGCGACGACAGCAACGCCATCACCAATGCCGCCAGATATGGCAGCGACTGCACCAGCAGCATCGCTACCCAGAAACGCATGTCGGAACTGGGCAGCCCTTGCACCAGGTAGATCCCAGCCGCTGCGCTCCACAACAGCAACATGATGAACAGTTCTTCGCGTGCCTCGGAGATCGCCACCAGCACGCCATGGCTGTCGGCGTTCTTCGGGGTGCGGAAGAACGGCATGCTGCTGGTGAAGAAGCCGTACAGCACCGCCTTGGCGATAGTGTGCGACAACGCCAGGCCCGCCAGGGCGGCGGCGAAGGCATCCTTCATGTTGACCCCCACCGCACGGCGGTAGAGGAAGACGATCTTGCCGACCTTGAAGAAGAACAGCGCCAGCGGCGGGATGGCAAAGATCATCAGCGGTGGATCGACGCGATGCGGCACGATGATCATTGCCGCCGACCACAACAATGCGCCGACGGTGAAGAAAATGTTCATGCCGTCGGCGATCCATGGCAGCCAGCCGGCCAGGAAATGGTAGCGCTGGCCACGGGTCAGCTCGCTGTTTTTACCGCGCAGAAGAGCGCTGGCGTGGTGCTTGATGATTTGGATCGCACCATAGGCCCAGCGGAAGCGCTGTTTCTTGAAGTCGATGAAGGTGTCGGGCATCAGGCCCTTGCCATAGCTGTTGTGAGCGTAGGCAGCCGACAGCCCCTTCTCGAACACTCGCAGGCCCAGCTCGGCATCCTCGCAAATGCACCATTCGGCCCAGCCCAGCTCTTCGAGCACGCTGCGGCGGGTCATGGTCATGGTGCCATGCTGGATGATCGCGTCACGGTCGTTGCGGGTGACCATGCCGATGTGGAAGAAGCCCTTGTACTCGCTGTAGCAGAGCTTCTTGAAGGCGCTCTCGTGCTGGTCGCGGTAGTCCTGCGGCGACTGCACCACGGCGATCTTCGGGTCGGCGAAGTGCGGCACCATGTGCTTGAGCCAGTTGCGGTCGACGCAGTAGTCCGAGTCGATCACCGCGATCACCTCGGCGTCTTTGGCGGTGTGCGGGATCAGGTAATTCAGTGCGCCGCCCTTGAAGCCCGCCAGCGGGGCCACATGGAAGAACCTGAAGCGCTCGCCGAGTTTCTCGCAGTGGGCCTTGAGCGGCTCCCACACGGCCGGGTCCTTGGTGTTGTTGTCGATCACCAATACTTCGTAGTCTGGATAGTCCAGGGCGGCGAGGGCGTCGAGGGTCTGTTTCACCATCTCCGGTGGCTCGTTGTAGCACGGCACGTGCACCGAGACCTTGGGCCGGTACGCAGCGTCGCCCTGCACCGGCAGGAACTCGCGTCGTCGCTTGTGAATCCATACGGCCTCGGCCAGCTCGTGGGCCTCGGTGAGCAAGACGATGAACACGCCGATGGCGCCGAGGGCCAGAAGCAAGCCTACGGTCAGGCTGAACCAGGTGCTGTACTGCTGGCTGTAGTCGTAGGCGATCCACACCAGCACCGACCCGCAGAGGAAGGTGATGAAGGTCAGGAAGGTGCGTCCGCGTTGGCGCAGGGCCGAGCCGTCGATCAGCAGCACGGTCAGGGCGATCATCGCCAGCACCACCGAAGCCACGGCCAGGGCTCGCCATTGTGGAATGGCAACCACCGGCCCTTCGAAGTTGAATTTCTGCTGGCGTTCGGCGTTGAACACGCCCCAGTAGGCGCCCACCGAGCCTTCGTCGCTGGCTTTCCAGGGTTGGTCGTAGGCTTCGATCACGAAGTAGTTGAAGCCGCGGCGGTTCAAGGTGTTGACCAGGGTGCGCAGGTAGATTGCCTGGTCAGCCTGGGTCGCATCGGCACCGCCGCGCATGCGGCCATTGCTCGGCCAGCCCACTTCCGACAGCAGCAAGGGTTTGCGCGGGAACTGGCGCTTGAGGTCGCGGGCGCGGTCGAGCACGAACTGGATCGAGTCGCCCACCGGCACGAACTCCCAGTAAGGCAGGATGTGCGCGGCGATCAGGTCGACGTGCTTGGCCAGTTCCGGGTGCTCTTTCCAGATGTGCCATTGCTCACTGGTGGTCACCGGCACCTTGACCGCAGCCCGCACACGGTCCAGGTACTTGATCAGCGCCTCTGGAGTGATCTCCTCGCGGAACAGCGCCTCGTTGCCCACCACTACTCGCACCACGCTGCGCGAACTGTTGGCCAGACCGATGGCTTTTTCGATCTCGCGCTCGTTGCGCTCCAGGTCCGTACTGATCCAGATGCCCAGTGTCACACGCAGGCCCAGCTCCTCGGCCAGGTGCGGAATTTCCGCCTGGGTGCCTTCGACGGTATAGATACGGATGCTGTCGGTGAGCTTGCTGAGTTGCTCCAGATCCTGGCGCATCTCGTCTTCGCTGGGGTACTGGCCCTTTTGCGGGCTTTCACCGAGACGGAAGGGCGAGTAGGAAAAGCCGGAGATCTGTTCTGGCCAGGCAGGGGCCGACACCGGGCGGTTGACCAGCGCCCAGAAGCCGGTGAACAGCGCGGCAATGGCCAGCACCACCACCAGGTTGAGACCGAATTTGCGTGATGACATAGGTGATTCAGTTTCCGAGGAAGGGGCGGGAAGCTTGCGCCGTGGGTCCCGCTCTGTTGTCGTCCAGATCTGCTTGTTTGGTAAGACATTAAAGCAGGATTGGTAGGCTGTTTCCTAATGAACGCGCGCTGCGCGAAGAGCCCCCTCGTGTCGACAAAGCCTCACCGGTCTGTCCGCTTGGCATATAATGCGCGCCGGTTTTTTCGGGGTATCAACATGAGCACAGAAGATCCACGCTTTGCCGGTGTCGCCCGGCTGTACGGCGATGACGGCCTGCAACGTCTGCATCAGGCCCACGTGGCGGTTGTTGGCATCGGCGGTGTGGGTTCTTGGGCGGCGGAAGCCCTGGCGCGTAGTGGCGTGGGCGAAATCAGCCTGTTCGATCTGGACGATGTCTGCGTCAGCAACACCAATCGCCAGGCCCATGCACTGGAAGGGCAGGTGGGGCGCTCGAAGGTCGAGGTCATGGCCGAGCGCCTGCGCGCGATCAACCCGGCCTGCACCGTGCATGCGGTGGCTGACTTCGTCACTCGTGACACCATGCTCGAATACATCACCGAGTCGCTGGATTGCGTGATCGACTGCATCGACAGCGTGCAGGCCAAGGCCGCGCTGATCGCCTGGTGCCGCCGACGCAAGATTGCGATTGTCACCACAGGTGGTGCGGGCGGACAGATCGATCCGACCCAGATCCAGATTGGCGACCTCAACAAGACTTTCAATGACCCACTGGCGTCGCGGGTACGTTCCACCTTGCGCCGGGACTACAACTTCTCGCGCAATGTCAGCCGTAATTACGGGGTGCCCTGTGTTTTCTCCAGCGAGCAACTGCGCTACCCCAAGGGCGATGGCAGTGTTTGCCTGCAGAAGAGCTTCGTGGGGGAAGGCGTGCGCCTGGATTGCTCGGGGGGCTTCGGCGCGGTGATGATGGTCACCGCGACCTTCGGCATGGTGGCCGTGAGCAAGGCGGTGGAGAAGCTGGTGGCGGGGGCGCGGCGGCCCTCGGAGCGGGTCAAGGCGCAATAAGCGCGCGGGCTTCTTCGCGGGTAAACCCGCTCCCACAGGGGCTGGATTTATCCGCGAAGCACGTGCTGCCGTCTCAAGGGTTGGTCACCAACTCCGTCATCCGCAACAACACCGCATGCAGCCCATTGCTGCGTGAAGGCGAAAGCTGCCGCTCCAGCCCCAGTTGTGTGAACCACTCACGCAGGTCCAACCCGGCCAACGCTTCGCTGTCCAGCCCCTGTACCCGCACCAGCAGCAGCGCCAGTAGACCGCGCAGCAGCCGGGCATCACTGGTGGCCTTGAAGCGCCACTGTCCGTCGACCTGGCCAGCCACCAACCAGACCAGGCTTTCGCAGCCATGCACGCGGTTGGCGTCGGTCTTGTCAGACTCGTGCAGTGGCTCCAGGCGATCGCCTATCTGCATCAACAGCCGTGCGCGCTGTTCCCAGCCTTTTGCCTGGGTGAAGGTGTCCAGTGCCTGCTGGGCGTCGGCAGGCAGGCTCACCGCAGCAGCTCCAGGCCCTGGTCGAGCGCATCGAAGAAGCGCTGCAGGTCGTCGCTGTCGTTGTACAGCCCCAGCGAAACGCGGATCGCGCCTTCCAGCCCCAGTCCCTTGAGCAATGGCATCGCGCAATGATGGCCGGCGCGCACTGCGATCCCTTGTTCGGTCATTAGGTGGGCGATATCGGCGTTGTGCACGCCGTCGATGACGAAACTGGCCAGTGCGCCCTGTGGGGTGCCGAGCATGCGCACACCTTCGCGGTCGGCCAGGCCGCGCACCAGGTGCTGGTGCAGGCTGGCTTCGTGGGCTGCCACGGCCGCAGGATCGAGGCTGGCAAGGTAATCGAGGGTCGCGCCCAGGCCGATGACACTGGCGATCGGCGGCGTGCCCGCCTCGAAGCCCAGTGGCGCGGGACGAAAGCTTGCCTCATGGTAGTCGGCCAGTTGCACCATCTCGCCGCCGAACTGCCAGTGGCGCAGCCGTGCCAGGGCCTCCGTGCGGCCATAGAGCGCGCCAACCCCATCCGGGCCATATAGCTTGTGGCTGGAAAATACGTAGAAATCGCAGCCCAGTTGCTGCACGTCGTGGCGGCCATGAACCACGCCCTGGGCGCCATCGACCACGCTCAGAGCGCCTTGGGCGCGGGCATGAGCGAGCAGCGCAGGCAATGGCTGCCAGGTGCCGAGCACGTTGGACAGTTGGCTCAGCGCCACCAGGCGTGTGCGCGGCCCGATCAGTTGCAGGGCCTGGTCGAGGTCGATCCGACCATGTTCGTCCAGTGGCAGCACCACCAGGCGCAGATTGCGGCGCCGCGCCAATTGTTGCCAGGGCAGCAGGTTGGCGTGGTGCTCCAGCGCGCTGACGGCGATTTCGTCGCCGGCTTCGAAGCCATGCTCCAGACCGTAGGCCAGCAGGTTGAGCGCCGAGGTGGCGCCGTGGGTAAAGATGACCTGCCGGGAGTCACTGGCGTTGAGCCAGGTGGCAACCTTGTCGCGACTGGTCTCGAATGCCTGGGTCGCCAGCGCGCCAGGCAGGTGCTGGGCGCGATGCACATTGGCTGCACCATGGCTGTAGTAGTGGCTCAGGGCGTCAAGCAAGGCCTGGGGTTTCTGCGTTGTGGCGGCACTGTCCAGGTAGGTCTGGTGCTGCCGTTGCAGGGCGGTGATGGCGGGAAAGTCGGCACGCCAGGGGGAGGGCTGGAACATGATTGCGGGGCCTGGAATGAAAATCGGGTCTGGCGTGGTGCCAGACCCGATCTTAACATCTCAGACGCCGAGAGTCCGCTGATCGCGGGCAAGCCCGCTTCTACAGAGGCCTGCAAGGTTCTCAGTTGTGTGCGTGCAGCGCCTCGTTCAGCTCGATGGCCGACTTGTGGGTCTTGCACTCGACTGCGCCGTTGAGCGAGTTGCGACGGAACAGCAGGTCGGTCTGGCCGGCCAGGTCACGGGCCTTGACCACCTTGACCAGCTCATTGTGCTCGTCGAGCAGGTTCACCTTGGTGCCAGCGGTGATGTAAAGGCCGGCTTCGACAGTGTTGCGGTCGCCCAGCGGGATACCGATACCAGCGTTGGCGCCGATCAGGCAGCCTTCGCCAACCTTGATGACGATGTTGCCGCCACCGGACAGGGTGCCCATGGTCGAGCAACCACCGCCCAGGTCCGAGCCCTTGCCGACGAACACGCCTGCCGAGACACGGCCTTCGATCATGCCCGGGCCTTCGGTGCCAGCGTTAAAGTTGACGAAGCCTTCGTGCATGATGGTGGTGCCTTCGCCGATATAGGCGCCCAGGCGCACGCGGGCGGTGTCGGCGATACGCACGCCGCTCGGGACCACGTAGTCGGTCATCTTCGGGAACTTGTCCACCGAGAACACTTCCAGCAGTTCGCCCTTCAGGCGTGCTTCCAGTTGCTGCTCGGCCAGTTCGGCCAGGTCGATGGCACCCTGGTTGGTCCAGGCCACGTTCGGCAGCAGCGGGAAGATGCCGGCCAGGGAAACGCCGTGCGGCTTGACCAGACGGTGCGACAACAGGTGCAGCTTGAGGTAGGCCTCGGGGGTTGAGGTCAGCGCGCCGTCTTCGGCGAGCAGGGTGGCGACCAGCGGCTTGTGGCTTTCGGCCAGGCGGGTCAGCAATGCGTGCTGGACGGCATCCACGCCCTTGACCGCGTCGGCGAGCTGGGCGGCCTGGGCCGGGCTGAAGGCGATCGCCTGGTTGCCGCCTTCGTAACCGAGGATCGGAGCGACGGCCGCGACCAGCTCGGTGGACGGGTTGAGCAGGGGCTGAGCGTAGAAGACTTCCAGCCAGGTGCCCTGGCGGTTCTGGGTGCCGACACCGAAGGCCAGGCTGAACAGAGTGGTGGACATGCAATTACCTCGTGCGAAATAGGGTGTGGAGCGGAATCAGGCCAGTGCCGCGGCGTACAGGTCGGGCTTGAAGCCCACCAGGGTGCGGTCACCCAGATCGAGCACCGGGCGCTTGATCATCGACGGTTGAGCCAGCATCAGCTCGATGGCCTTTGCCTGGTTCAGGTCAGCCTTGCTGGCCTCGTCGAGCTTGCGGAAGGTGGTGCCGGCGCGGTTCAGCACGACTTCCCAGCCGTGCTCGTCGCACCAGCGCTCGAGGCTGTCACGGTCGATGCCTTGGGTCTTGTAGTCGTGGAACGCGTAACCGATGGCCTGTTCTTCAAGCCAGGTGCGGGCCTTTTTCATGGTGTCGCAGGCTTTGATGCCGTAGAGAGTGTAAGCCATTGAATGCCTGGGGCTGCCGGGCCGGACCTGGCGTCCCCGATACTCCTTGAAGAATGGGTGGGGCGATTATGCGGTATCGATGGGCCTGGCGCCACGGCTTGCTGTCCGGCTAGGCGATCGATCTGTATCACGACCTCTCAGGTAGCATTGTGTTACACATTGCTGGGTAGCGTTCGACCATGGTTCAGCGGTGCATCATCACCGCTCGCCGCTAACATATTGTTTCAAGGGCGAAGTCTGGCCCTTTTTTTCGTGTCTGCTTTCATACAGGAAGTCTTGCCAATGCAGTCAGCCTATACCGTTCTTATCCTGCTGATGCTGGTGAGCCTTTCCAAGCTGGTCGGACGCATGGTGCCGCTGCCCTTGCCGCTGGTGCAGATCGCGGCCGGCGCGCTGCTGGCCTGGCCCACGCTTGGGCTGCATGTGGCCCTCGATCCCGAGCTGTTCCTGTTTCTGTTCCTGCCGCCGCTGCTGTTCGCCGATGGCTGGCGCATCCCCAAGCGTGAGCTCTGGCGCATTCGTGGCCCGGTGGTGGCCTTGGCCGTGGGGTTGGTGCTGTTCACCGTGGTGGGAGCGGGGTACTTCATTCACTGGATCCTGCCAAGCATTCCACTGCCGGTAGCGTTCGCCCTGGCCGCGGTGCTCTCGCCCACTGATGCGGTGGCGGTTTCGGCGATTACCCAGGATCGCCTGCCAACCCCCTTGATGCATATGCTCCAGGGCGAAGCACTGATGAACGATGCTTCGGGCCTGGTGACGTTCAAGTTCGCGTTGGCAGCTGCCATTACCGGGGTATTTTCGTTGACCGATGCCAGCCTGACGTTCGTGCTGGTAGCCATCGGCGGGCTTGCGGTTGGCGTGGGCCTCAGCTGGCTGGTGGGGCGCCTGCGTGCCTGGATGATCGCCCGGGGCTGGGACGATCCGGCGACGCATGTGGTGTTCATGCTGCTGTTGCCGTTTGCCGCCTACGTACTGGCCGAACGACTCGGTGTCTCGGGCATTCTCTCTGCGGTGGCGGCAGGGATGATGCAGAGCTGGCTCGACCTGTTGCCGCGCCAGACCAGCACGCGCCTGCTCAACCGCAGCGTCTGGTCGCTGCTGGAGTTCGCCTTCAATGGTCTGATCTTCCTGCTGCTGGGCTTGCAATTACCCGACATCATCAAGGCAGTTGTCAGCCACGAAACGTCGTTGTGGCCGACCCTGGCCTGGCGTTGCCTCGATGTGGTGGCGATCTTCGTGGCGTTGGTGCTGCTGCGGTTCGTCTGGGTACAGAGCGTGTGGCGCGCTATCGGCGTGGTGCGCCGCTGGCGCGGTAAGTCGGCGTTGGTGCTGATGCCCAGCGCACGTTCGTGCTGGTTGTTGACCCTTGGCGGTGTGCGTGGGGCTGTGACCTTGGCGGGTGTGATGTCGGTGCCCTTGCTGATCGGGGCCGGCCAGGCGTTCCCGGAGCGTGATCTGCTGATCTTCATTGCCGCCGGGGTGATCCTGCTGTCGCTGATCAGTGCCTGCATCGCCCTGCCGATCCTGTTGCGCGGGGTGACCAAGAGCCCGGACGAGCGCCTGCACCAGGAGGTGCAGGAAGCCTGGAGGCGTACTGCAGAAGCGGCCATCCATGCCTTGGAGGCCGAGGAGGTCGTCGATGCCAATGCCCCGCAGGATGCCGCCCAGGCGACGCTGGCGACCGAGCTGAAGGCGCGCCTGATGGCAGAGTACCGGGACGAGCTGGACAGCTACAACGACAGCGCCGAAGCGCGTGCATTGGCCGAGCAGATGGATCTTCTGGAGCGCCGCCTGCGCCTGCGCGCATTGCGTGCGCAGCGGTTGGAGCTCTACAGCCTGCACCGCCAGCACCTGGTGGGGGATGAAGTCGTGCGCCAGGTGCTGGGGGAGTTGGACATGAGCGAGGCGAACCTGGGGCAGGTTCGTTAGCGTCAGTCGTGCGGGTAGGCCAGGCGCATCAGGTCGATGTCTTTCGCACTGAGCTCTGTGTTCTGGCCTATCTCGGAATTATCCAAGGTCATCCAGGCCGCAATCGGGTAATGCATTATGGATAGCGGATCGTACTGGGTTTTGATCAGTCCGCTGTCGGGCCGTTTGTTCAGGTATTGCTCCCTGACGTCTTGCTCTGACCAGCCAGCCGCACGCTTGTGAGCTTCGATTAGCAACGGCTCGTTCCAGGGGATGCTGGCATCGGGGTGCAGATGTTCATGTTCGAACCCCAGCGCATGGCCGAACTCGTGTAACACGGTGGATTCGAATGTTTCATCCCCCGGTATGACATTCAGCGCCATGGTGTCGTCTTCATAAGCCAGTGCATCGGTGCCGATGTCTGATTCGTTGTGCTCTGCATGCTTGCCTGTGAGGATCCTGATCTGGGCATGTTTGTCATCATCCTCTGATAGATCAAGCGTCAGGTTGGCGTCGGAAAGTTCCACCCACTGGCAAGCCAGTTCGAAGACCGACATCTTGAGCTTTCTGTCCGGAGCACCGAGAAACGAGACCCACAAAGTACGACCGGGTGCCCATAGTCGGCCGGTCTGTATCAGTCCGCGCTTTTTTCGACCGCCGTTGCTCTGGCCCCTGTTGTGGGGGTTCTCGGTAACGGCCAGATCATGGGAAAGCTGCTGCTCGGTGCGCTGACGGCAGCGGGGTGGAGAGGGTGTATGCATCGGAGAGTTCCTGGTGTGGTTGGAACTCAGGATGATCTACGACGGATCAAGCTACGTAGCATTACATAAGTCTGTGCGGTGACATGCGTTCAGGCATCCCCACGCCCGGGTGCTCATGCTCATGATCATGCCCGGGGCATGACCGAACTCGAGATTTGCATGCTCCAGCCATTGGCAGGCGACCTTCAGGATATCGCTCAGCTCCTTGGTCGGGAGCGAACAATGTGCCGGTGCAGGGGCGAGGGGCCGGTGGATAGTTGCCTCGGGGCTGACATCGACGCCAGCCCCGAGACGAGGGGCATTTCAGCGCCCTGCGAGGAACCCGCGAATCCTCTCGGCCGCCTCGATGCACTCGGCCAGCGGCGCAACCAGCGCCATGCGCACGCGTCCTGCTCCGGGATTGACGCCATCCACTTCACGCGACAGGTACGAGCCAGGCACCACGGTCACATGCTCGGCCTCGAACAGGTCGCGGGTAAAGTCGGCGTCGCTACCCGGCACCTTGGCCCACAGGTAGAAGCTGCCGTCCGGGCGCTGTACATCCATCACTGGCTGCAGAATCTCGAGCACGGCGTCATATTTGGCGCGGTACTGATCGCGGTTCGCCCGCACATGGGCCTCGTCCTGCCAGGCGGCCACGCTGGCCAGTTGCGTCTGCACCGGCATGGCGCAACCGTGGTAGGTGCGGTACAGCAGGAATGGCTTGATGATCTTGGCGTCGCCCGCGACGAAGCCCGAACGCAGGCCCGGCAGGTTGGAGCGCTTGGACAGGCTGTGGAACACCACGCAGCGCGCAAAATCGCTGCGGCCGAGTTCGGCGCAGGCGCTCAGCAGGCCAGGCGGCGGGGCGTCTTCGTCGAAGTACAGCTCGCTGTAGCACTCGTCGGCGGCGATCACGAAATCGTGCTCGTCGGCCAGGGCGATCAGTTTCTTCAGGGTGTCCATCGGCACCAGCGCGCCAGTGGGGTTGCCTGGGGAGCACAGGAACAGGATCTGGCAACGTTTCCAGATCTCGGCAGGTACCGCGTCGAAGTCCGGATTGAAACCGTTGCTTTCCAGGCATGGCAGGTAGTGCGGGGTAGCGCCGGCCAGCAGCGCCGCGCCCTCGTAGATCTGGTAGAACGGGTTGGGGCTGACGACCAGGCCGTCATCGGCGCGGTTGACCACTGTTTGAGTGAAGGCGAACAGCGCTTCGCGGGTGCCGTTGACCGGCAGGATGTGCTGGTCGGCATCGAGCCAGCAGGCGGGGACGCCGAAGCGGCGCTCGCACCACTGACCGATGGCCTGGCGCAGGGCCGGCAGGCCGAGTGTGCTGGGGTAGACCGCCAATTTGTCGAGGTTGTCGGCCAGGGCCTTGGCGACGAACGCCGGGGATTCGTGCTTCGGCTCACCGATCGACAGGGCAATGGCGCGTTTGTCCGCGGCAGGCTTCACGCTGCCGAGCAGGGCGCGGAGCTTTTCGAAGGGGTAGGGCTGAAGCTGGGTCAAGGCATGGTTCATCGGCGCAAGGTCTCGTAATCGTCAGAAGGTCACGCGGGTGGGGCTGGTATCGCTGGACTGGCCGGCCTGCAACTGTTCGACGATGGCTTCCTGCAGGCGGCTGCACAGTTGCGGGTCGGAGAGCGGCTGGTTGTCGGCATCGGTGATGAAGAACACGTCTTCCACGCGCTCGCCGAGGGTGGCGATCTTGGCGTTCTGCAGCGACAGGTCGAACTCCAGGAAGATCCGTCCCAGGCGCGCCAGCAGGCCGGGCCGGTCGGGGGCCGTGATCTCGAGGATGGTCACCGGGCGCTGGGCGTCGTTGAGGATGGTCACCTGCGGCGCGAAGTTGAAGTGCTTGAGCTGGCGCGGCACGCGTCGCTGGATGATGGTCGGGTAATCCTCGGGATTGCGCAGTGCCTCGGTCAGCCCTTCGCGTATCTGCTTGACCCGCTGCGGGTTGTCGCCGATCGAGCCGCCGTCGTTGTCGAGCACGATGTAGGTGTCGAGGGTGAACTGGCTGCTGGAGGTAATGATGCGGGCGTCATGGATGTTCAGGTTGAGCTGCGACATCGCCGCCACGGTCACGGCGAAGAAATCGTGCTGGTCGGGCGCGTAGATGAAGATCTGCGTGCCGCCTTCGAACTCGCGCTGGGTGGTTTCCTTGATCAGCACCAGCGGACCGCCATCGGCCGGCTGCTGAAGGATTGCATCGCTGTGCCAGGCTACGTCCGCTGCGGTGTGCTTGAGGAAATAGTCGTCGCCCAGCTGCGACCAGAGTTGCTCTACATCGTCCGGGTCGGTGCCTTCGCGCACGAGAATGTCCAGCGCCGCGCTCTGGGTCTGGCGGATCTGTTCTTCACGGTCCAGCGGGTTTTCGAGGCCCCGGCGCAGCGCGCG
The DNA here is from genome assembly GCF_016624805.1 of Pseudomonas sp. S44. NCBI lineage: Bacteria > Pseudomonadati > Pseudomonadota > Gammaproteobacteria > Pseudomonadales > Pseudomonadaceae > Pseudomonas > Pseudomonas sp. S44. The sequence continues at coordinate 77,530 of NZ_JACVTY010000023.1, read as the reverse complement.
CTTGGTTTCGGTGTAGAGCTGGCGCAGCAGGCTGGCGCGCCAGGAGTTCCACAGGCTGGGGTTGGTGGCGTTGATGTCGGCCACGGTCAGCACGTAGAGGTAGTCCAGGCGGGTTTCGTCGCCGACGAACAGGGCGAAATCGTTGATCACCTGTGGGTCGGAGAGGTCCTTGCGCTGGGCCGTGGTGGACATCGCCAGGTGGCTCTGCACCAGCCAGGCAATCAGGCGCGAGTCCCAGGCCGGCAACTGGTGGCGCTCGCAGAAGGCTTGCGCGTCCACCGCGCCGAGCTCGGAGTGATCGCCCTGGCGACCCTTGCCGATGTCGTGATAGAGGCCGGCGAGGTAGATCAGCTCAGGCTTGGGCAGGCGTCCCATGAGCTTGCTGGCCAGCGGGAATTTCTCCGACACCGGGGTGTACTGCAATTTGCGCAGGTGCTTGATGAGGTTGAGCGTGTGCGCATCGACCGTATAGATGTGGAACAGGTCGTGTTGCATCTGTCCGACGATCAGACCGAATTCCGGCAGGTAGCGACCGAGGATGCCATAGCGGTTCATGCGCCGCAGGTTGCGGTGGATGCCGATCTCGCACTTGAACAGCTCGATGAACAGACTGGTATTGCGGATATCGTTGCGGAACTTGTCGTCGATCAGGTGCCGATGTTCGCGCAGAAGGCGCACGGTATCGGCGCGTACGCCCTTGATCTCCGGATGCTGGGCCATCAGCACGAAGATCTCCAGCATGGCGAACGGTGTGCGCTTGAAGACGTTCGGATTGACCGCTTCTATATAGCCATCATGCAGGCGAAAGCGCGTGTTCAGCGGTTGGGTGCTGCCGTTGTCGTCAGCGAGGATCACTTCCTCGAAGTGCTGGATGATCAGGTCGCACAACTGGCTGATGCTCATCACCACCCGGTAGTACTGCTGCATGAACTGCTCGATGGCGCGCTTGGGGTTCTCGTCGCTGTAGCCGAGCAGCGCCGCGATGCTGCGCTGGTGATCGAACAGCAGGCGGTCTTCGGCACGTCCGGCAAGCATGTGCAAGGCGTAGCGCACGCGCCAGAGGAAGGCCTGCGAGGAGGCCAGCAGGTCGTTCTCGCTTTCCAGCAGAAAACCTTCGCCCGCCAGCGCGTGCAGGTTGAGGGTGCCGTACTGGCGGCGGGCAACCCAGAGTACGGTCTGGATGTCGCGCAGGCCGCCTGGCGAACCCTTGACGTTGGGCTCCAGGTTGTACTCGGTGTCGTTGTACTTGTGGTGCCGTGCCTTGAGCTCGGCGCGCTTGGCCAGGAAGAACTCCTTGCTCGGCCACATGTGCGCAGTGCTGGTGACTTCCAGCATGCGCTCGCGCAGCGTCTCGGGGCCGGCGACGGTGCGGCTTTCCATCAGGTTGGTGATCACTGTCAGGTCGGCGCGCGCCTGCTCGGCGCATTCCTCGACCGTGCGCACGCTCTGACCGACCTCCAGGCCGATGTCCCACAGCAGTGTCAGGAAGCGCTCGATGGCGTCGCGATACTGCTCGTGTTCCGCCTGGTCGAGCAGGATCAGCAGGTCGATGTCCGACCAGGGGTGCAGCTCGCCGCGGCCATAGCCGCCGACCGCGACCAGGGCAACGCCGTCCGGATTGCCCCAGTCGAACTGGTTCCAGGCCTGCTGCAGGATATTGTCGACGAACCAGGCGCGGTCCTCGATCAGGCTGCGGATCTCGACACCCTCGCGAAAGCGTCTGTCGAAGACGTCTGCTGCCTGGCGCAGAGCCTTCTTGAAGGCGGGGATGGGGCTTGCCTTGAGCGCCAGTTCCGCCTGGAACTGGCCACGGTCGAACAGCTCTGGATCCACCTGGGGCATCGAGTCGCCTTCCTGAGTTGAATTACGCCGAGGTACGGGGAATGGTGTCGTCTTTGCGCAGGGTGAAGATTTCATAACCCGTGGCGGTGACCACCAGCGTATGTTCCCACTGTGCCGAGAGCTTGCGATCCTTGGTGATCGCGGTCCAGCCATCGCCCAACACCTTGGTGTCGGCCTTGCCCTGGTTGATCATGGGCTCGATGGTGAAGGTCATGCCTTCTTTCAGCTCCATGCCGGTGCCGGCCTTGCCGTAGTGCAGGATCTGCGGTTCTTCATGGAAGACCTTGCCGATGCCATGGCCGCAGAACTCGCGAACCACCGAGAAACCGTTCTTTTCAGCGTGTTTCTGGATCACTTCGCCAATGTCGCCCAGGCGGCAGCCAGGCTTGATGAGCTCGATGGCCTTGTACAGGCACTCTTGCGTGACCTTGGACAGGCGCTCGGCCCAGGGCGCGACGGTGCCGACATGGAACATGCGGCTGGTGTCGCCGTGGTAGCCATCCTTGATCACGGTCACGTCGATGTTGATGGTGTCGCCATCCTTGAGCGGCTTCTCGTTGGGAATGCCGTGGCAGACCACATGGTTGATCGAGGTGCAGATCGACTTGGGGAAGCCCTTGTAGTTGAGCGGTGCCGGGATCGCCTGCTGGACGTTGACGATGTAGTCGTGGCACAGGCGGTCGAGTTCCTCGGTGGTCACGCCAGGCTTGACGTGCTCTTCGATCATTTCGAGGACTTCGGCGGCCAGGCGGCCGGCGATGCGCATCTTCTCGATGTCTTCTGCGGTCTTGATGGTGACGGTCATTACAGGCTCTCTACGGCGCCGGGCGGCGCGCAACAAACGGGAAAGGCCGGATTCTAACAGAGCAGGGCGGCGTTCTGTGGGGAGAAAACCGCGGATCCGGTGGTCTATGGAAGGCATTCTGGCGCGATTGTCGAACCGCTGCAAAAGCCGCTGACGGATGAAACACCTTGCGGGTTCCGTTCGTCTTCTGTCTGTGGTATAAAATGCGCCGCTTTCGGGGAGGTCCCCGTCAGCTCAAACCCACACACGTGTCGACACGATGGCCTGGGTGCCCGGGATCTTCGGATCCATGGGTTGGTCATTGGGATACGTGGAGGCCCAACCCGACTTATCAAGGAACTATCATGTCCCAAGTCAACATGCGCGATATGCTGAAGGCCGGTGTGCACTTCGGCCACCAGACCCGTTACTGGAACCCGAAAATGGGCAAGTACATTTTCGGCGCGCGCAACAAGATCCACATCATCAACCTGGAAAAAACCCTGCCGATGTTCAACGACGCTCTGTCGTTCGTAGAGCGCCTGGCCCAGGGCAAGAACAAGATCCTGTTCGTCGGCACCAAGCGTTCCGCTGGCAAACTGGTCGCCGAGCAAGCTGCTCGTTGCGGTTCGCCATACGTTGATCACCGCTGGTTGGGCGGCATGCTGACCAACTACAAGACCATCCGTGCTTCGATCAAGCGTCTGCGCGACCTGGAAACCCAGGCCGAAGATGGCACCTTCGCCAAGCTGACCAAGAAAGAAGCCCTGATGCGCTCGCGCGACCTGGAAAAACTGGATCGCAGCCTGGGTGGTATCAAGGACATGGGCGGTCTGCCTGATGCTCTGTTCGTCATCGACGTTGATCACGAGCGCATTGCAATCACCGAAGCCAACAAGCTGGGCATCCCGGTCATCGGCGTTGTCGATACCAACAGCAGCCCGGAAGGCGTTGATTTCGTGATCCCAGGCAACGACGACGCAATCCGCGCCATCGAGCTGTACATGACTTCGATGGCTGACGCCGTCATCCGCGGTCGCAACAACGTTGCCGGCGGTACCGAAGTCTACGCTGAAGAAGCGGCGGCACCAGCTGCTGAGTAATTGACGCCTGGCGTCTACTTGGCACGCGAAAAGGGGGCTTGGCCCCCTTTTTGCCACCTGAAATCCTCTTGTCAGCAAGCACGCCGCATCATGTGTGACGCTGGTGTGAAGACAGTGGATTTCCAGAATTGAACGCCCGTGATGAACGGGTGGAATGGTTGAAAAACTTTCCAAGAGGATTTTGAAATGGCAGCAATTACTGCAGCGCTGGTCAAAGAACTGCGCGAGCGTACCGGCGAAGGCATGATGGATTGCAAAAAGGCCCTGGAAAAGGCCGGCGGCGACATCGAGAAAGCCATTGACGACATGCGTGCCTCGGGCGCCATCAAGGCCGCCAAGAAGGCTGGCAATGTTGCCGCTGAAGGCGCTATCGCCGTCAAGACCGACGGTAAGGTCGCCGTTCTGCTGGAAGTGAACTCGCAGACCGACTTCCTGGCCCTGCAAGACGACTTCAAGAACTTCGTCGCCGAAAGCCTGGAAGAAGCCTTCGCCCAGAAGCTGACCGACGCAGCTCCGCTGATCGCTTCGCGTGAAGCTGCTCGTGAAGCTCTGGTCGCCAAGTGCGGCGAGAACGTCAACATCCGTCGTCTGGCTCGCGTCGAAGGCGACGTGGTCGGTGCCTACCTGCACGGCAACAAGATCGGCGCTGCCGTCGTTCTGAAAGGCGGTGACGTAGAGCTGGCCAAGAACATCGCCATGCACGTTGCAGCTTCGAACCCTGAGTTCCTGGATTCGTCGGAAATCTCCGCCGAGGCCATCGAGCGCGAGAAGGGTGTCTTCCTGCAGCTGAACGCCGACAAGATCGCCGGCAAGCCGGAAAACATCGTCGAGAACATGATCAACGGCCGTATCACCAAGTTCAAGGCAGAAGCCTCGCTGAAAGAGCAGGCCTTCGTCATGAACCCGGAAGTCAAGGTCGGCGATCTGGCCAAGAAAGCCGGTGCTGAAATCGTCTCCTTCACCTACTTCAAGGTTGGCGAAGGCATCGAGAAACCTGTTGACGACTTCGCTGCCGAAGTTGCCGCCCAGGTCGCTGCCGCCAAGCAGTAAGACGGACTCGTCTGTCGCCCCAAAGAGGCTGCCCGCTCACGCGCGCAGCCTCTTTGTCAAAGCGCGCAAGGGTTTATCTGGCCCTGTGCGCTGGCACTGAAGCAGTGCCACGCTACAGTTAGCAGGCTGCACACAGCCCGCACGGAATTTTCTAAAAGTACGCCGCAGGAGAGACTCGCAATGGCTCAGCAGGTGAGTGGTCGCCAACCTCGCTATAAACGCATTTTGCTCAAACTTAGCGGCGAGGCCCTGATGGGCTCGGAAGACTTCGGGATCGACCCGAAGGTGCTGGACCGCATGGCCCTGGAAGTCGGCCAGCTGGTCGGTATCGGTGTCCAGGTCGGCCTGGTGATCGGTGGTGGTAACCTGTTCCGCGGCGCCGCGCTCAGTGCAGCCGGCATGGACCGCGTCACGGGCGACCATATGGGCATGCTGGCCACCGTGATGAACGCACTGGCCATGCGCGATGCGCTGGAGCGCTCGAACATCCCGGCACTGGTCATGTCCGCCATCTCCATGGTTGGCGTCACCGATCATTACGATCGTCGCAAAGCTATTCGCCACCTCAACTCCGGGGATGTGGTAATTTTCTCCGCCGGTACCGGCAATCCGTTCTTCACCACCGACTCCGCAGCCTGCCTGCGTGCCATCGAAATCGATGCCGACGTGGTGCTGAAGGCGACCAAGGTCGATGGTGTGTACACTGCCGACCCATTCAAGGACCCGCATGCCGAGAAGTTCGACCACCTCACCTACGACGAGGTGCTGGATCGCAAGCTCGGTGTCATGGACCTGACCGCAATCTGCCTGTGCCGCGACCACAAGATGCCATTGCGGGTATTCAACATGAACAAGCCTGGCGCCCTGCTGAACATCGTGGTGGGTGGCGCTGAAGGTACTTTGATCGAGGAAGGCGAAGCATGATCAACGACATCAAGAAAGACGCGCAGGAGCGCATGGGCAAGTCCCTCGAGGCGTTGGCCCGCAACCTGGCAGCGATCCGCACCGGTCGCGCCCACCCAAGCATCCTGGACGGCGTCAAGGTCCCTGCCTGGGGTAGCGAGATGCCGCTGAACCAGGTGGCCGCGATCACCGTCGAGGATGCCCGTACCCTGAAGATCGTCGCCCACGACAAGAACCTCAGCGCCGCGATCGAGAAGGCCATCCTGACCTCCGACCTGGGCCTGAACCCATCGAGCGCCGGTACCACCATTCGCGTGCCGATGCCGGCCCTGACCGAGGAAACCCGCAAGGGCTACACCAAGCAGGCCAGCGGCGTTGCCGAGGACGCCAAGGTTGCCGTGCGCAACGTGCGTCGCGATGCATTGGCTGATCTGAAGAAGCTGACCAAGGACAAGGAAATCAGCGAAGACGAAGAACGTCGTGCAGCTGACGAGATCCAGAAGCTGACCGACAAGTTCGTGGCGGAAGTCGATGCTGCGTTCAAAGCCAAGGAAAAGGACCTGATGGCCGTCTGAGGCCAGGACTTTTTCATGGAAAAGACCAAGCAGGCGGCACCCTCGTCGGTGCCGCGTCACGTCGCTATCATCATGGACGGCAACAACCGCTGGGCGAAAAAGCGCCTGCTGCCTGGCGTTGCCGGGCACAAGGCCGGCGTCGATGCGGTGCGTGCGGTGATCGAGGTCTGCGCCGAGGCCAAGGTCGAAGTGCTCACGCTCTTCGCCTTCTCCAGCGAGAACTGGCAGCGTCCGGCCGATGAGGTGGGTGCGTTGATGGAGCTGTTCTTCTCGGCCTTGCGCCGCGAGGCCAAGCGACTGAACGACAACAACATCTGCCTGCGCATCATCGGTGACCGTTCGCGCTTCCATCCGGAGCTGCAGGCGGCGATGCGAGAGGCCGAGGCGCTGACTGCCGGCAACGATCGCTTCATCCTGCAGATCGCTGCCAATTACGGCGGTCAGTGGGATATCGCCCAGGCCGCCCAGCGCCTGGCGCGCGAAGTCCAGGCCGGCCATCTGCGCCCGGACGACATCACGCCCGGTCTGCTGCAGACCTGCCTTGCCACGGGTGACCTGCCGTTGCCCGACCTGTGCATCCGCACCGGTGGCGAACACCGCATCAGCAACTTCCTGTTGTGGCAGTTGGCCTACGCCGAGTTGTATTTCTCCGACCTGTACTGGCCGGACTTCAAACACGAGGCCATGCGTAGTGCACTGGCCGATTTCGCTTCGCGCCAGCGCCGCTTCGGTAAGACCAGCGAGCAGGTCGAGGCTGGAGCTCGTGCTTAATGCTTAAACAACGCATCATTACTGCGCTGATCCTGTTGCCGATCGCGCTGGGCGGTTTCTTCCTGCTCAACGGAGCGGATTTCGCCCTGTTCATCGGTTTCGTGGTGACCCTTGGTGCCTGGGAGTGGGCGCGTCTGGCCGGGTTGATGGCCCAGCCATTGCGCATCGCCTATGCCGCCGTGGTCGCTGGAGCGCTGATGGTGCTCTACCTCATGCCGGACCTTGCACCTTGGGTGCTGGGGGCGTCGGTGATCTGGTGGGGATTGGCCACCTGGCTGGTGCTCACCTACCCACGCAGCGCTGAGTTGTGGAGCAGTGCCGCTTGCCGTCTGCTGATCGGTCTGCTGGTGTTGTTGCCCGCCTGGCAAGGTTTGTTGCTGCTCAAGCACTGGCCGTTGGGCAATGGCTTGATCCTGGCGGTGATGGTACTGGTCTGGGCTGCCGACATCGGTGCATATTTCTCTGGCCGTGCCTTTGGCAAGCGCAAGCTGGCGCCGCACGTCAGCCCCGGCAAGAGCTGGGAGGGCGTGTATGGCGGCATGGCCGTGAGCCTGTTGATCACCTTGGTGGTCGGGCTCGTGCGCGACTGGGGGCTGGGGCAGTTGCTGCTTGGCCTGGTCGGCGCGGTGATCGTGGTCATGTCCTCGGTGGTTGGCGACCTGACCGAAAGCATGTTCAAGCGTCGTGAAGGCATCAAGGACAGCAGTAACCTGCTGCCCGGCCACGGCGGCGTGCTTGATCGCATCGACAGCCTGACCGCGGCGATCCCGATGTTCGCCGTGCTGCTCTGGGCGGCCGAATGGGGTGTGATGTGAGTCATCCGCAGCGGATTACCGTACTCGGTGCGACCGGGTCGATCGGCCTGAGCACGCTGGATGTGATCGCCCGCCACCCCGAGCGCTACCAGGTGTTTGCCCTGAGCGGCTATTCGCGTCTGGATGAATTGCTGGCCCTGTGCCTGCGTCATCGGCCGGCGTATGCGGTGGTGCCGGACGTCGATTCGGTCGCCCGCCTGCGTGAAGGGCTGGCGGCGGCGGGCAGCACCACCGAGGTGCTGGAAGGCGAAGCAGGGCTTTGCCAGGTTGCGTCTGCCAGCGAAGTGGACACCGTGATGGCTGCCATCGTCGGCGCTGCCGGTCTGCGTCCGACCTTGGCGGCGGTGCAGGCCGGCAAGAAGGTGCTGCTGGCCAACAAGGAGGCGCTGGTGATGTCCGGCGCGCTGTTCATGGAGGCAGTGCGCACCAGTGGTGCAGTGCTGCTGCCGATCGACAGCGAGCACAATGCTATCTTCCAGTGCTTGCCCGGCGACTATGCTCGCGGCCTGGCGCAAGTGGGGGTGCGTCGTATCCTGCTGACGGCGTCTGGCGGGCCCTTCCGTGAAACCTCGGCGAAGGCGTTGATGGATGTCACGCCGGAGCAGGCCTGCGCTCATCCGAACTGGTCGATGGGGCGCAAGATTTCGGTCGACTCGGCAAGCATGATGAACAAAGGGCTCGAGCTGATCGAGGCCTGCTGGCTGTTTGATGCTGCGCCAGCCAAGGTCGAGGTGGTGGTGCATCCGCAAAGCGTGATCCATTCGCTGGTCGACTATGTGGATGGTTCGGTGTTGGCGCAGTTGGGCAACCCGGACATGCGCACGCCGATCGCCAATGCCCTGGCATGGCCTGAGCGGATCGATTCCGGTGTTGCGCCGCTGGACCTGTTCGCGGTCGCCCGTCTGGATTTCCAGGCGCCCGACGAGCAGCGGTTCCCCTGCCTGCGCCTGGCGCGAGAAGCTGCTGAAGCGGGCAATAGCGCGCCGGCGGTGCTCAATGCCGCCAACGAGGTGGCGGTCGAGGCATTTCTCCAGCGGCGTATCCGCTTCCCGGAAATCGCGGGTATGATCGAACAGGTGCTCGAGCAGGAGCCGGTAGTGCCGTTGCCTTCGCTGGATTCGGTGTTCGCCGCCGACCAGCGAGCCCGGGAGCTGTCCCGGGAGTGGTTGAGGCGCCACGGCCGCTGATTTCCCATCGGCCCCAGGCCTGGCTGAACGTCATTCGGAGATGGATATGACTGCGCTCTACATGATTATCGGCACCCTGGTGGCTCTGGGTGTATTGGTCACGTTTCACGAATTCGGCCACTTCTGGGTGGCACGCAAGTGCGGGGTGAAAGTCCTGCGCTTCTCTGTGGGGTTCGGCACGCCGCTGGTGCGCTGGCACGATCGCCATGGCACCGAGTTCGTCGTCGCGGCGATTCCGCTGGGCGGCTACGTCAAGATGCTCGACGAGCGCGAAGGCGAGGTACCGCCGGCGCTTGCCGATCAATCCTTCAATCGCAAATCGGTTGGGCAGCGTATTGCTATCGTTGCCGCAGGCCCCATTGCCAATTTCCTCCTCGCCATCCTGTTCTTCTGGGTGGTCGCCATGCTTGGCAGTCAGCAGGTGCGTCCGGTCATCGGTGCGGTCGAGTCTGGCAGCCTGGCGGCATCTGCGGGCCTTGTGGCAGGCCAGGAAATTGTTTCTATCGATGGCAAGCCGACCAGTGGCTGGTCTGCGGTCAATCTGCAGCTGGTGCGCCGCCTCGGCGAGAGCGGCAGCCTTCGGGTAGGTGTGCGCGATGATGGCGGCACGCTGGAGCGCCAGCATGAGATCCGCCTGAACCAATGGCTCAAGGGCGCCGATGAGCCCGACCCGATCCAGTCCCTGGGGCTGCGTCCCTGGCGGCCGGCGGTGAGCCCGGTGCTCGCCGAAATCGACCCCAAGGGACCGGCCGCTGCAGCCGGGCTGAAGAGCGGCGATAAACTCCTGACGCTCGATGGCGTTGCACTGGGCGACTGGCAGCAGGTGGTAGACGCTGTCAGGGCTCGCCCCGACGCGAAGGTGCAGTTGCGTATCGAGCGTGATGGCGCACAGCTGGAGTTGCCTGTGACGCTGGCCCGCAAAGGGGAAGGGCAGGCCTCCGGAGGCTATCTGGGCGCTGGGGTGAAAGGCGCCGAGTGGCCTGCGAACATGCTCCGAGAGGTCAGCTATGGGCCGCTGGAAGCAGTCGGTGAGGGGCTCTCGCGTACTTGGAACATGAGCGTCCTGACCCTTGAATCGCTGAAGAAAATGCTGTTCGGGGAGCTCTCGGTAAAAAACTTGAGCGGACCGATAACCATTGCTAAAGTGGCGGGCGCTTCAGCCCAGTCGGGCGTTGGGGATTTCCTGAATTTCCTGGCCTACCTGAGCATAAGCCTGGGGGTTCTGAACCTGCTGCCCATCCCGGTACTGGATGGGGGGCATTTGCTGTTCTACCTGATCGAGTGGGCGCGCGGTCGTCCGCTCTCTGATCGGGTGCAAGGTTGGGGGGTCCAGATCGGTATCAGTTTGGTCATTGGGGTGATGTTGCTCGCCCTGATCAACGATCTGGGTCGACTTTAACGCTTCGCTCTATTGCGAACCTGCCGCCGTGCTGCGGTGGCGGGTTGTTTATTGCCAGTTGGAATAAAAGGACTTCATGAAACGTCTGCTGCTAACTGCGGTCCTCTCCGCACTGATGATCGCTGAAGTTCACGCCGAGTCCTTCACCATCTCTGATATTCGTGTCAACGGCCTGCAGCGGGTTTCCGCCGGCAGCGTGTTCGGCGCGTTGCCGTTGAACGTAGGCGACCAGGTCGATGACCGCCGCCTGGTGGAGTCGACTCGCTCGCTGTTCAAGACCGGTTTCTTCCAGGACATCCAGCTGGATCGCGACGGCAATGTCCTGATCATCAACGTGGTCGAGCGCCCATCGGTGTCGAGCATCGAGATCGAGGGCAACAAGGCGATCAGTACCGAAGACCTGATGAAAGGCCTGAAGCAGTCCGGCCTGGCCGAGGGCGAGATCTTCCAGCGTGCCACGCTCGAGGGCGTGCGTAACGAACTGCAGCGCCAGTACGTGGCCCAGGGCCGCTATTCGGCCGAGGTCGATGCCGAGGTCGTGCCGCAGCCACGCAACCGTGTCGGCCTGAAGATCAAGATCAACGAAGGTACCGTCGCGGCGATCCAGCACATCAACGTGGTGGGCAACACCGTGTTCAGCGACGAAGACCTCTCCCAGCTCTTCGAACTGAAAACCACCAACTGGCTGTCGTTCTTCAAGAACGACGACAAGTACGCCCGTGAAAAGCTCTCCGGTGACCTGGAGCGTCTGCGTTCCTACTACCTGGACCGCGGTTACATCAACATGGACATCGCGTCCACCCAGGTATCGATCACCCCGGACAAGAAGCACGTCTACATCACCGTCAACGTCAACGAAGGCGAGAAGTACACCGTCCGTGACGTGAAGCTTTCCGGTGACCTGAAAGTGCCGGAAGACCAGGTCAAGTCGCTGCTGCTGGTACAACCTGGCCAGGTCTTCTCGCGCAAGGTGATGACTACCACCTCCGACCTGATCACCCGTCGACTGGGTAACGAAGGCTACACCTTCGCCAACGTCAACGGCGTGCCGCAACCGAACGACCAGGATCACACCGTCGACATCATGTTCGTCGTCGATCCGGGCAAGCGTGCCTACGTCAACCGCATCAACTATCGCGGCAACACCAAGACCGAAGACGAGGTGCTGCGTCGCGAGATGCGTCAGATGGAAGGTGGGTGGGCATCCACTTATCTCATCGACCAGTCCAAGACCCGCCTCGAGCGCCTGGGCTTTTTCAAGGAAGTCAACGTCGAGACCCCGCCGGTGCCAGGCACCGACGACCAGGTCGACGTCAACTATGCGGTCGAGGAGCAGGCTTCCGGTTCGATCACCGCCAGCGTCGGCTTCGCCCAGAGTGCGGGCCTGATCCTGGGTGGTTCGATCAGCCAGAGCAACTTCCTGGGTACCGGTAACAAGGTGTCCATCGGCCTGACCCGAAGCGAATACCAGACCCGATACAACTTCGGCTTCGTTGACCCCTACTTCACTGCCGACGGCGTGAGCCTGGGCTACAACGCCTTCTACCGCAGCACCAACTACGACGACCTCGACGTCGACGTGGCGAGCTATGCGGTAGACAGCCTCGGTGCCGGCGTCAGCCTGGGCTACCCGATCAGCGAGACCTCGCGCCTGACCTACGGCCTGACCGTCCAGCAGGACAAGATCAAGACCGGTCGCTACACCGTGGACGAGATCTTCGACTTCCTCGACAAGGAAGGCGACAACTTCCTGAACTTCAAGGCGTCGATCGGCTGGTCCGAATCGACCCTGAACAAAGGCGTGCTGGCAACCCGTGGTCACTCGCAAAGCCTGACCCTGGAAACCACCGTACCGGGCAGCGACCTGTCGTTCTACAAGCTCGACTACCGCGGCCAGCTGTTCAAGCCACTGAGCAACGACTACACCCTGCGCCTGCACACTGAGCTGGGCTATGGTGATGGTTTCGGCGGCACCTCGGGCCTGCCGTTCTACGAGAACTATTATGCGGGTGGCTTCAACTCTGTCCGCGGCTTCAAGGACAGCAGCCTCGGCCCACGCAGTACGCCGAGCCAGGGCACCAATCCGGGTACCATTCGTGACCCGGACCAGGACCCGCTGCCGTTCGGTGGTAACGTCCTCGTACAGGGCGGTGTCGAGCTGTTGTTCCCGCTGCCGTTCGTCAAGGACCAGCGTTCGCTGCGTACCTCGGTCTTCTGGGATGTGGGTAACGTGTTCGACACCAACTGCGGCTCCAAGCCTGACTGCGCGAAGGTCGGTTTCTCCGACATGGCCAGCTCCGTCGGCCTGGGCGTGACCTGGATTACCGCGCTGGGCCCGTTGAGCTTCAGCCTGGCGATGCCGATCAAGAAACCGGACGACGCCGACACCCAGGTGTTCCAATTCTCTCTGGGCCAGACTTTCTAAGCTTGGCCCTTGCTTAACGACAACGGTTTATCCAGGAGTGCATCGTGCGTAAGTTGACTCAACTGGCCGTAGTGGCCGCGGCGCTGGTCGCCACCCCGGCTTTCGCCGAAATGAAGATTGCCGTTCTGAACTACCAGATGGCGCTGCTCGAATCCGACGCCGCCAAAAAGTACGCTGTCGATGCCGAGAAGAAGTTCGGTCCTCAACTGAACCAGCTGAAAACTCTCGAAAGCAGCGCCAAGGGCATCCAGGATCGACTGATCAAGGGTGGCGACAAGATGCAGCAGCAGGAGCGTGAGCGCCTGGAGCTCGAGTTCAAGCAAAAAGCCCGTGACTTCCAGTTCCAGTCCAAGGAACTGAACGAAGCCAAGGCCGTTGCTGACCGCGATATGCTCAAGCAGCTCAAGCCCAAGCTCGACGGTGCCGTCGAGGAAGTCATCAAGAAAGGTGGTTTCGACCTGGTGCTCGAGCGTGGTGCGGTAATCGATGTCAAGCCTCAGTATGACATCACCCGCCAGGTCATCGAGCGCATGAACCAAGCGCGTTGATATGACCGTAACCATTACGCTCGGTCAGTTGGCCGAGACCCTCGGGGCCACGCTCAGTGGCCCCGAGTCGCTTGAAATCACCGGACTGGCCACCTTGCAGGAAGCCGGTCCGGGGCAGTTGAGCTTCCTCGCCAATCGTCAGTACCGCAAATTCCTGGATGACAGCCAGGCGGCAGCGGTACTGATCAAGGCCGAGGATGCCGAAGGCTTCACCGGCAATGCGCTGATCGTCCCCGATCCCTACCTGGCCTACGCCCGTATTTCTCACCTGTTCGATCCAAAGCCCAAGGCTGTGGCGGGAGTTCATCCCAGCGCCGTGGTAGCCGACGATGCGCAGGTGGATGCCAGCGCCAGCATCGGGCCGTTCGCGGTCATCGAAAGCGGTGCGCGCATCGGTGCGAACGTGACCGTTGGCGCGCATTGCGTTGTCGGTGCCCGCTGCATCATCGGCGAAGGTGGCTGGCTTGCCCCGCGTGTGACGCTGTACCACGATGTCACGATCGGCAAGCGTGTCGTCATTCAGTCGGGTGCAGTGATCGGTGGTGAAGGCTTCGGTTTCGCCAACGAGAAAGGTGTGTGGCAGAAGATTGCCCAGATCGGCGGCGTGACGCTCGGTGACGATGTGGAAATCGGTGTCAACACGGCTGTGGACCGTGGCGCGCTCTCGGACACGCGAATCGGCAATGGCGTCAAGCTCGACAACCAGATTCAGATCGCCCACAACGTGCAGATCGGCGACCATACCGCGATGGCGGCTTGCGTCGGGATTTCCGGCAGCACGCGCATCGGCAAGCACTGCATGATCGCGGGTGGCGTCGGCATGGTCGGTCATATTGATGTTTGCGACAACGTCTTCGTCTCCGGCATGACCATGGTCACCCGCTCGATCACCGAGCCGGGCGGCTATTCTTCCGGTACTGCCATGCAGCCGTTGGCCGATTGGCGCAAGAGCGCAGCACGTATACGTCAGCTCGACGAGATGTCCAAGCGTCTGCAGCAACTGGAAAAACGCGTCGAGACCGTGACCTCAGGTGGCCAGCCGGCATCAGAAGGCTGATACCATTTCCTGAGCAAGAGTGAACAGTCGCTAGCTGGCTCCTCTTTGGACTGCAAAAGGAGCGTGTGGTCAGCACCTGCGCTCCCTATTCTTATTACAGGCTTCCCCCCGAAATGATGGACATCAACGAGATTCGCGAATACCTGCCTCACCGTTACCCGTTCCTGCTGGTGGACCGGGTCACGGAGCTGGACTTCGAGGCCCAGAGCATTCGTGCCTACAAGAATGTCAGCATCAACGAGCCGTTCTTCAATGGCCATTTCCCGGCGCACCCTATCATGCCGGGCGTGCTGATCATCGAGGCGATGGCCCAGGCGGCCGGGATTCTCGGCTTCAAGATGCTCGATGCGAAGCCTGCCGATGGCACTCTTTACTACTTCGTCGGCTCCGACAAGCTGCGTTTCCGCCAGCCAGTGCTGCCGGGTGACCAGCTCGTGCTGGAGGCCAAGTTCCTCAGCCGCAAGAGCATGATCTGGAAGTTCGAGTGCCGTGCTCTGGTCGACGGCAAGGCCGTCTGCTCGGCCGAGATCACCTGCGCGGAACGCTCCCTATGAGTTCGATTGATCCGCGGGCGATCATCGATCCGTCGGCCAGGCTGGCTGACGGCGTCGAGGTCGGCCCTTGGTCGATCGTAGGCCCCGATGTCGAAATCGGGGAGGGCACCGTCATCGGTCCGCATGTAGTGCTCAAGGGGCCTACCCGGATTGGCAGGCACAACCGCATTTATCAGTTCAGCTCCATCGGCGAAGACACACCTGACCTCAAGTACAAGGGTGAGCCGACGCGTCTGGTGATCGGCGATCACAACGTGATCCGCGAAGGCGTCACCATTCACCGCGGCACTGTGCAGGACCGTTCGGAAACCACGCTTGGCGATCACAACCTGATCATGGCCTATGCCCATATCGGTCATGACAGCGTGATCGGCAACCATTGCATCCTGGTCAACAATACTGCGCTGGCCGGTCATGTGCATGTGGGCGACTGGGCGATCCTGTCCGGCTATACCCTGGTGCACCAGTACTGCCATATCGGCGCTCACGCGTTCTCTGGCATGGGCACGGCGATCGGCAAGGATGTTCCGGCGTTCGTCACGGTGTTCGGCAGTCCGGCCGAGGCGCGCAGCATGAACTTTGAAGGTATGCGCCGTCGCGGTTTCAGCGATGAGGTCATTCATGACTTGCGCCGTGCCTACAAGATCGTCTATCGCCAGGGGTTGACCGTGGAAGAGGCGATCAAGGAACTGGACGAACTGGCCGGGCAGCACCCGGAGGTCGAATTGTTCCGCCAGTCGATCCTCAATTCTGCCCGTGGCATCACCCGCTGACATGGCGTCGCTTTGCGTAGCGCTGGTCGCCGGTGAGGCCAGCGGCGATATCCTCGGTTCCGGCCTGATGCGCGCGCTCAAGGCGCGCCATCCCGATGTTCGCTTCATTGGCGTCGGCGGTCCGTTGATGGAAGCCGAGGGCATGCAGTCGTACTTCCCCATGGAGCGCCTGGCGGTGATGGGGCTGGTCGAGGTGCTAGGGCGCCTGCGTGAGCTGCTCAAGCGGCGCAAGGATCTGATCCAGACACTGATCGCCGAGAAGCCCGACGTGTTCATCGGCATCGACGCCCCGGATTTCACCCTCAACATCGAATTGAAGTTGCGTCAGGCCGGGATCAAGACCGTGCATTACGTCAGCCCGTCGGTCTGGGCCTGGCGGCAGAAGCGGGTGCTGAAGATCCGCGAAGGCTGCGACCTGATGCTGACGCTGTTGCCCTTCGAAGCGAAATTCTACGAAGAGAAGGGTGTACCGGTACGCTTCGTCGGCCACCCGTTGGCTGACACTATCCCGCTGGAGGCCGATCGTGCTGGGGCACGTGCTTCGCTGGGATTGGGCGATGGACCGCTGGTAGCCTTGATGCCGGGCAGTCGCGGCGGCGAAGTGGGGCGCCTTGGCGTGTTGTTCCTCGATACTGCCAAGCGCTTGCAGGCGTTGGTGCCCGGTGTGCGTTTCGTTTCACCCTGTGCCAGTCCGGCGCGTCGTGCGCAGCTCGAGCAGATGCTGCAGGGGCGCGAACTGCCGTTGACCCTGCTCGACGGTCAGTCGCACCAGGCACTGGCCGCCTGCGACGCGGTGCTGATCGCTTCGGGCACCGCAACTCTCGAAGCCTTGTTGTACAAGCGCCCGATGGTTGTCGCCTATCGTCTTGCGCCGCTGACCTTCTGGATTCTCAAGCGCATGGTCAAGAGCCCCTACGTGTCGCTGCCAAACCTGCTGGCCCGGCGTTTGCTGGTCCCCGAGTTGCTGCAGGACGCCGCAACGCCCGAAGCGCTGGCAACCACGCTGGCTCCCTTGGTGGCAGACGGTAGCGAGCAGACCGATAGCTTCGATCAGATTCACCGCACCCTGCGCCGCGACGCCTCGAACCAGGCTGCCGACGCGGTGCTGGCATTGTTGAAGGATCGATGACATGCAGATGGGACTTGATTTCAACCTGGTCGAAGACCTGGTCGCGGGTGTCGACGAAGTCGGGCGTGGCCCACTGTGCGGTGACGTGGTCACTGCAGCGGTGATCCTTGATCCGCAGCGGCCGATCCTGGGTCTGAACGACTCGAAGAAGCTTACCGAGGCGCGTCGCGAGCTGCTGTTCGACGAAATCTGCGAAAAGGCCCTGGCCTTCTGTGTCGCTCGTGCCACGGTCGTCGAGATCGACCAGCTGAATATCCTGCAGGCCACCATGCTGGCCATGCAGCGTGCGGTGGAAGGGTTGAGCGTCACGCCGAAACTGGCGTTGATCGATGGCAACCGCTGCCCGAAACTGTCGGTGCCAGCAGCGCCGGTGGTCAAGGGCGATTCCCAGGTGCCGGCCATCGCTGCCGCTTCGATCCTGGCGAAGGTCACGCGTGACCGCGAGATGAGCGCCTTCGAGCTGATCTATCCGGGCTACGGCATCGGCGGGCACAAGGGCTACCCGACACCGTTGCACCTCGAAGCCCTGGCGCGACTGGGGCCTACGCCCATCCATCGGCGTTCGTTCGCACCGGTGAGGGCTGCGTGGGAGGTTCGTGAAGGGCTTTCCAGCACGCTGATCTGATCTGTCGGGGCCGCTATGCGGCCCCAAAACATTCTGGCTAATTACGCTACAATCCCGCCCTTGTCGTTCAGCATTGCCACAGGATCTTCAATGTCGGTCTCCTTCGTTCACCTCCGCGTGCACTCCGAGTTCTCCCTGGTCGACGGCCTGGTGCGGATCAAGCCGCTGGCCAAGGCTCTGGCTGGAATGAACATGCCGGCGGTGGCGATCACCGACCAGAGCAACATGTGCTCGCTGGTGAAGTTCTACAAGACCGCCATGGGCGCAGGGATCAAACCGATCTGCGGCGCCGACCTGTGGCTGGCCGGTGCCGATCCGGAGGCACCGCTGTCGCGCATCTGCTTCCTGGCGATGAATCCCCAGGGCTATCGCAACCTGACCGAGCTGATCTCCAAGGGCTGGACCGACGGCCAGCGCAACGGCCTGGTGATCATCCAGCGCGAATGGATCGCGCCCGCCAGCGAGGGCTTGATCGGCCTGTCCGCGGCGCGTGAGGGCGATATCGGCATGGCGCTGCTCTCCGGTCGTACCGACGAGGCCGAGGCCCTGTTGCGCGACTGGATGCAGATGCTGCCGGAGCGCTTCTATGTGGAAGTGCAGCGCACCAACCGGGCAGGCGACGAAGAATACCTGCATGCTGCCGTTGCCCTCGCCGACAAGGTCGGCGCGCCGCTGGTGGCGACCAACGATGTGCGCTTCATCAAACAGTCCGACTTCGATGCCCACGAGACCCGCGTCTGCATCGGCGAGGGCTGGACCCTGGACGACCCGCGGCGCCCACGCGCCTACAGCGACCAGCAGTACCTCAAGTCGCCCGAGGAGATGGCCGAGCTGTTCAGCGACCTGCCGGACGCCATCGCCAACACCGTCGAGATCGCCAAGCGCTGCAACATCACGGTGCAGTTGGGCAAGTACTTCCTCCCCGACTTTCCGACGCCCAACGGCATGGGCATCGACGACTACCTGCGCCACGTCTCCTACGAGGGCCTGGAAGAGCGTCTGGCCGTGCTCTGGCCGAAAGAGACCACCCCCAATTACGAAGAGAAGCGCCAGGTCTACCTGGATCGCCTGAAGTTCGAGCTGGATATCATCATCCAGATGGGCTTCCCCGGTTACTTCCTGATCGTTATGGACTTCATCAAGTGGGCCAAGAACAACGACGTGCCGGTGGGCCCTGGGCGGGGTTCGGGTGCTGGCTCGCTGGTGGCTTACGTACTGAAGATCACCGACCTCGACCCGCTGGCTTATGACCTGCTGTTCGAGCGCTTCCTCAACCCTGAACGTATTTCCATGCCCGACTTCGACGTCGACTTCTGCATGGATGGTCGCGACCGGGTGATCGACTACGTGGCCGAGGCCTACGGGCGCAATGCGGTGAGCCAGATCATCACCTTCGGCACCATGGCCGCGAAGGCGGTGGTGCGTGACGTGGCGCGTGTGCAGGGCAAGTCCTACGGCCTGGCCGATCGCCTGTCGAAGATGATCCCGTTCGAAGTGGGCATGACCCTGGAGAAGGCCTACGAGCAGGAAGAGATCCTGCGCGACTTCCTCAAGGGCGACGAAGACGCTCGCGAAATCTGGGACATGGCCCTCAAGCTCGAGGGGGTCACTCGCGGTACCGGCAAGCACGCCGGTGGCGTGGTGATCGCGCCGACCAAACTCACCGATTTCTCGCCGATCGCCTGTGACGAAGAGGGCGGCGGCCTGGTGACCCAGTTCGACAAGGACGACGTCGAGGCTGCCGGCCTGGTGAAGTTCGACTTCCTCGGCCTGCGGACACTGACGATCATCAAGTGGGCGATGGAGATCATCAACCGCGAGCAGAAAAAGAAAAACCTGCCCGACGTCAACATCGACTTCATCCCGCTGGACGACCGCAAGACCTACGAGCTGTTGCAGAAGGCCGAAACCACGGCGGTGTTCCAGCTTGAATCGCGCGGCATGAAAGAGCTGATCAAGAAGCTCAAGCCCGACTGCCTGGAAGACCTCATCGCACTGGTGGCCTTGTTCCGCCCCGGTCCGCTGCAGTCGGGCATGGTGGATGACTTCATCAACCGCAAGCACGGCCGCGCGGAGCTGGCCTACCCGCACTCCGATTACCAGTATGAAGGCCTCAAGCCGGTACTGGCCCCCACCTACGGCATCATCCTGTACCAGGAACAGGTGATGCAGATCGCCCAGGTGATGGCCGGCTACACCCTGGGTGGCGCCGACATGCTCCGCCGGGCGATGGGCAAGAAGAAGCCCGAGGAAATGGCCAAGCAACGCGGCGGTTTCATCGAAGGCTGCGTGGCCAACAACATCGACGCGGACCTGGCCGGTAACATCTTTGATCTGGTAGAGAAATTCGCAGGTTACGGCTTCAACAAGTCTCACTCCGCGGCCTATGGCCTGGTCTCGTACCAGACCGCCTGGCTCAAGACCCACTACCCGGCGCCGTTCATGGCTGCGGTGTTGTCGGCGGATATGCACAACACCGACAAGGTGGTGGTGCTGGTGGAGGAAGTGCGCAGCATGAAGTTGCGCCTCGACGCGCCGGACGTGAACTTCTCCGACTTCAAATTCACCGTCAACAACGACGGTCGTATCGTCTACGGCCTGGGTGCGATCAAGGGTGTGGGTGAAGGCCCGGTGGAGGCGATCGTCGAGGCACGCGCCGAAGGTGGACCGTTCAAGGACCTGTTCGACTTCTGCGAGCGCGTCGACCTCAAGCGTATCAACAAGCGTACCCTCGATGCGCTGATCCGCAGCGGTGCGCTCGATCGCCTGGGCCCGCACTTCCATGACGAGATCAAGGCCTATCAGGCCAACATCGACCGCAACCGCGCGGTGCTGCTGTCGGCGCTCGAGGAGGCCATCAAGTCGGCCGAGCAGACCGCTCGCACCGCTGACAGCGGGCATATCGACCTGTTCGGTGGGCTGTTCGTCGAAGAAGACTCCGATGTCTATGCCAACCACCGCAAGGTCCGCGAACTCACGCTCAAGGAGCGGCTGAAAGGCGAGAAGGATACCCTCGGGTTGTATCTCACCGGCCATCCGATCGATGAGTACGAAACCGAGATCCGCCGTTTCGCTCGTCAGCGCATCGTCGACCTCAAGCCTTCGCGCGAGACCCAGACCATCGCGGGGATGATCATTGCCCTACGGGTGATGAAGAACAAGAAGGGTGACAAGATGGGCTTCGTCACCCTCGACGACCGCTCCGGTCGCATCGAGGCTTCGTTGTTCGCCGATGCGTTCATGGCGGCTCAGGCGCTGCTGCAGACCGACGCCATGGTGGTGGTCGAAGGCGAGGTCAGCAACGACGACTTCTCCGGCGGCCTGCGCCTGCGCGTCAAGCAGGTGATGACCATGGAGGATGCCCGCACCAAACTGGCCGAAAGCCTGCGCCTGAAGATCGCCCACGAAGCGCTCAAGGGCGATCGCCTGGCCTGGCTGGGCGAGCTGATCACCCGTCATCGCGGCGGTTGCCCGATCACGCTCGAGTACACCGGCAGCGATGCCAAGGCCATGCTGCAGTTCGGCGACGAGTGGTCGATCGACCCCGCCGATGGCCTGATTCAGGCGCTGCGTGACCAGTTCGGACGTGAGAACGTCTTCCTGCAATACCGTTGAAACGACGAATTTTAATCTCGACCTGAATGCGCCAGATCCCGTAAGGTATGGCGCCAAACGGATCAACCGGCCGGCCGCCTGGCCGTAGACCCAAGACGGATGCCTATGAACCCGAATTTTCTCGATTTCGAACAGCCGATTGCCGACCTGCAAGCCAAGATCGAAGAGCTGCGCCTGGTCGGTAACGACAACTCGCTGAACATCAGCGATGAAATTGCCCGTCTGCAAGACAAGAGCAGCACCCTGACCGAAAGCATCTTCGGCAACCTGACCAGCTGGCAGATTGCCCGCCTGGCACGCCACCCGCGTCGTCCGTACACCCTGGACTACATCGATCACATCTTCACCGAGTTCGAAGAGCTGCACGGCGACCGTCACTTCTCCGACGACGCCGCGATCGTTGGCGGTACCGCGCGCCTGGACGGCAAGCCGGTGATGGTCATCGGTCACCAGAAGGGCCGCGAAGTGCGTGAGAAGGTCCGCCGTAACTTCGGCATGCCGCGTCCTGAAGGCTACCGCAAGGCCTGCCGCCTGATGGAGATGGCCGAGCGCTTCAAGATGCCGATCCTGACCTTCATCGACACCCCGGGTGCCTATCCGGGTATCGACGCCGAAGAGCGCAACCAGAGCGAGGCCATCGCCTGGAACCTGCGCGTCATGGCGCGCCTGAAAACCCCGATCATCGCCACCGTGATCGGTGAAGGCGGTTCGGGCGGCGCACTGGCTATTGGCGTGTGCGACCAGCTGAACATGCTGCAATACTCCACCTACTCGGTGATCTCGCCGGAAGGTTGCGCCTCGATCCTGTGGAAGACCTCCGACAAGGCGCCGGACGCTGCCGAAGCAATGGGCATCACCGCTGAGCGCTTGAAGAGCCTGAACATCGTCGACAAGGTGATTGGCGAGCCACTGGGCGGCGCTCATCGCGATCCGGCCAAGATGTCGGCCAGCATCCGTGCCGACCTGCTCGAGCAGCTCGACATGCTGGGCAAGCTCGACAACGATACCCTGCTCAAGCGTCGCTACGATCGCCTGATGAGCTACGGTCTCTGATTGGCAGGGGCGCCTGGCGCCCCATTCGCAGGCAAGCCGCCTCCCACTCGTGCGTCTTCTGTGGGAGCGGGCTTGCCCCGCGATGCGGTCCTCAGTGAGGCAACCATGCTCGACCTCACCCAATCCCTCTCCCCCTGGCTCAAAGCCCCCGCCTGGCACGTCGCCTTCTCCGGCGGCCTCGACTCCACCGTCCTGCTAAACCTGCTCTTCGATTACGCTCGCGATCATGAAGCACCGCCATTGCGTGCCGTGCATATTCATCACGGTCTGCAAGCGGCCGCCGACGCTTGGCCTGCACATTGTCAGCAGGTCTGTGATGCGCTGGGTATCGAACTGCGCGTGATCCATGTCCAGGTCGAGCCTGTCGCCAGCCTCGAGCAAGCCGCCCGCACCGCGCGATACGACGCGTTCACAGCGCTTCTGGGCCCCGACGAAGTGCTGTTCACCGGCCAGCACCGCGAAGACCAGGCAGAGACCCTGCTGTTTCGCCTGTTGCGTGGTGCCGGCCTGCGCGGCCTGGCGGCGATGCCTGCTTCCCGTCCGCTGGGACAGGGGCAGTTGGTCAGGCCGTTGCTTGATCTGGCGCGGGGTCAGTTGCAGCGGTATGCCCAGGCATCGGGGCTGAGATGGATCGAAGACCCGTCCAACACCGATACCCGCTTCGCCCGCAATTTCCTGCGCGCCGAAGTGTTCCCGCTGCTACGCCAGCGCTGGCCGCAAGCGAGCCAGAGCCTGGCACGCAGTTCCGCGCACCTGGGCGAGGCCCTGGCGCTACTGGACGAACTCGCCGCCTCCGACATCGCTGCCGCAAGCGCCGGAGCAGTGGCGCCCTGGCAATGCCTGGACTCGTTGGACATGGGAGTGCTGGCGGCGCTCTCGCCGGCGCGCCAGCGTAACGCCTTGCAGTACTGGCTGAGCAGTCGTACACGTCTACCTGATAGCCGCCATTGGGCCGGCTGGGACAACCTGCGTGATGCGGCAGCCGATGCCCAGCCGCTCTGGCGCTTGACCGATGGCGAGCTGCAGCGCAGCCATGGACGGCTGTGGTGGTTGAGCGGCGATTGGCTGCAAGCGCCGCAGGGCGGGGCGCCTTGGCCGGATCCGAGCCAGCCGCTCTCGTTACCTGGCAATGGCAGCTTGCGGCTGGTGGGTGTCATTCCTGGGTCTGGCCTGCATGTCACCTATCGCCAGGGCGGCGAAGTCCTCGATATTCCAGGGCGCGGCCACCGCGACCTGAAGCGCCTGCTCAACGAGCACCGCGTGCCGCACTTCGTGCGTCATCGCCTGCCATTGCTTTGGCAGGGCGAGCGCCTGCTGGCGGTGGCCAACCTGCCGGAGCTGGGGCAGACCGACTGGCAACTGCAGTGGCAGCCGCCGACGAACGTGCAAGGTTTGAGCTGAAGGGTACATTCCGGTAGACTACCCTCCCTTCTTGATACAGCTTCTGTGGGTTCCGCGAAAACACAGGAGTTGCCGATTACCAAGCAGTTTTTTGCTGGGCTGATTCTTAAAATGACGAGCGAGCTCCACACTGGGGATACCCCCGGTCTGTACAGACGCGGCAGTTGTTCGAGATGCACTGTGATTGACGCAGGTGATCGGGGGCTTCGGCCTTCCTTCGCTTTCTCCGGCGGCGCTGGCCGCCTTAACGCAGACTTCTAGGGTTTTTCATGACGCGCTACATATTCGTCACGGGCGGTGTTGTTTCTTCATTGGGGAAAGGCATTGCCTCGGCTTCCCTGGCGGCCATCCTGGAAGCGCGGGGGCTCAAGGTCACCATGCTCAAGCTGGACCCGTACATCAACGTCGATCCGGGCACCATGAGCCCGTTCCAGCACGGTGAAGTGTTCGTCACCCACGACGGTGCCGAGACCGACCTCGACCTGGGCCACTACGAGCGGTTCATCCGCACCACGATGACCCAGAACAACAACTTCACCACCGGCCGCATTTACGAGCACGTGCTGCGCAAGGAACGCCGTGGTGACTACCTGGGCGCGACCATCCAGGTCATCCCGCACATCACCGACGAAATCAAGCGTCGCATCATCAAGGGCGCCGGCGATGCCGACGTGGCCTTGGTCGAGATCGGCGGCACCGTGGGCGACATCGAGTCGCAGCCATTCCTCGAAGCCATCCGTCAGTTGCGTGTCGAAGTGGGCTCCAAGCGCGCCATGCTGATGCACCTGACGCTGGTGCCGTACATCGCCACCGCCGGCGAAACCAAGACCAAGCCTACTCAGCACTCGGTCAAGGAGCTGCGCTCCATCGGCCTGCAGCCTGACGTGCTGATCTGCCGCTCCGACCACCCGGTCGATGCCTCTTCGCGCCGCAAGATCGCCCTGTTCACCAACGTCGAAGAGCGTGCGGTGATTTCGCTGGAAGACGTCGACACCATCTACAAGATCCCGGGCGTGCTGCACGCACAGGGCCTGGACGACTTCGTCGTCGAGCGCTTCGGCCTGCAGTGCAATGGCGCCGACCTGTCCGAGTGGGACAAGGTCGTCGACGCCAAGCTCAATCCCGAGCATGAAGTCACCATCGCCATGGTCGGCAAGTACATGGAGTTGCTGGACGCGTACAAGTCGCTGATCGAAGCGATGAGCCACGCCGGCATCACCAACCGCACCAAGGTCAACCTGCGCTACATCGATTCCGAAGACATCGAGAACCAGGGCACCGGCCTGCTCGAAGGCGCCGACGCCATCCTGGTGCCGGGCGGCTTCGGTCTGCGTGGCGTGGAAGGCAAGATCAAGGCCGTGCAGTTCGCCCGTGAGAACAAGGTTCCGTACCTGGGCATCTGCCTGGGCATGCAGGTCGCGGTCATCGAGTTCGCCCGTAACGTGGTGGGCTGGAAAGACGCCAACTCCACCGAGTTCGATCGCAACGGCGCGCACCCGGTCGTCGGCCTGATCACCGAGTGGGCCGATGCCACCGGCGCCGTCGAAACCCGTACCGAAGCCTCTGACCTGGGTGGCACCATGCGCCTGGGCGCGCAGGATTGCCAGCTGATCGCCGGTTCCAAGGTCCACGACTGCTACGGCAGCGACGTGATCACCGAGCGTCACCGTCACCGCTACGAAGTGAACAACAACCTGCTGCCGCAACTGATCGACGCCGGCCTGGTGGTTTCCGGTCGTTCCGAAGATGGCGCGCTGGTCGAAGTGGTCGAGTCGAAGGATCACCCATGGTTCGTCGCCTGCCAGTTCCACCCGGAGTTCACCTCCACGCCTCGTGACGGTCACCCGCTGTTCAGCGGTTTCGTCAAGGCAGCCCTGGCACAGAAGAACAAGGCCTGATCCATGACCCAGAAGATCATTCGCGTCGGCAACATCGAGATCGCCAACGACAAGCCGTTCGTCCTGTTCGGCGGCATGAACGTCCTGGAGTCCCGTGACCTGGCCCTGAAGGTCTGCGAGGAGTACGTGCGGGTGACCGAGAAGCTCGGCATCCCGTACGTGTTCAAGGCCAGCTTCGACAAGGCCAACCGTTCGTCGGTGGCCTCGTACCGTGGTCCGGGCATGGAAGAGGGGCTGAAGATCTTCGAGGAGATCAAACGCACCTTCAACGTGCCGGTGATCACCGATGTGCACGAACCCTACCAGTGTGAACCGGTGGCCAAGGTCTGCGATATCATCCAGCTGCCGGCGTTTCTCTCGCGCCAGACCGACCTGGTAGTGGCCATGGCCAAGACCGGCGCGGTGATCAACATCAAGAAGGCCCAGTTCCTCGCACCGCACGAGATGAAGCACATCCTCGCCAAGTGCGTCGAGGCCGGTAACGACCAGCTCATCCTCTGCGAGCGCGGTTCGAGCTTCGGCTACAACAACCTGGTGGTCGACATGCTTGGCTTCGGCATCATGAAGCAGTTCGAGTACCCGGTGTTCTTCGATGTCACCCACTCGCTGCAGACGCCGGGTGGTCGTGCCGACTCCGCCGGCGGTCGCCGTGCCCAGGTCACCGACCTGGCCAAGGCGGGCATGAGCCAGGGCCTGGCCGGCCTGTTCCTCGAGGCTCACCCGGACCCGGACAACGCCAAGTGCGATGGCCCATGCGCCCTGCGCCTGGACAAGCTGGAGCCATTCCTGGCGCAGCTCAAGCAACTGGACGACCTGGTGAAAAGTTTTCCGACGGTAGAGACCGCGTAAAGCTCGTTTCTCGGGTAAAGTACCGCCCGTTCCACCCCCTGGCCTGCCGGTCAGGGGCTCCCTTCGCCAGGCCTGCCCGTGCCATGTCGCCTGGTGAACGGCAAGAATTCCCAAAGCTGCGTTGTTTTCGTCAATTCTGGAGTGCTTACAACAATGGCAAAGATCGTCGACATCAAAGGTCGTGAAGTTCTCGATTCGCGTGGCAACCCCACCGTGGAAGCCGATGTGCTGCTCGACAACGGCATCATCGGCAGCGCTTGCGCGCCGTCTGGTGCTTCCACTGGCTCGCGCGAAGCGCTGGAGCTGCGTGATGGCGACAAGAGCCGTTACCTGGGCAAGGGCGTGCTGAAGGCTGTCGGCAACATCAATGGTCCGATCCGTGACCTGCTGCTGGGCAAGGATCCTTCCGACCAGAAAGCACTCGACCGCGCCATGATCGAACTGGACGGTACCGAGAACAAGGCCAAGCTGGGCGCCAACGCCATCCTCGCCGTGTCCCTGGCCGCTGCCAAGGCTGCTGCACAGGACCAGGACCTGCCGCTGTACGCACACATCGCCAACCTCAACGGTACCCCTGGCCAGTACTCGATGCCGGTGCCGATGATGAACATCATCAACGGCGGCGAGCACGCCGACAACAACGTCGACATCCAGGAGTTCATGGTTCAGCCGGTCGGCGCCAAGACCTTCTCCGACGGCCTGCGCATGGGCACCGAGATCTTCCACCACCTCAAGGCTGTCCTCAAGGCCCGTGGCCTGAACACTGCCGTGGGTGACGAAGGCGGCTTCGCCCCGAACCTGGCCTCCAACGAAGACGCCCTGGCGGCCATCGCCGAAGCAGTCGAGAAGGCCGGCTACAAGCTGGGCACCGACGTCACCCTGGCCCTGGACTGCGCCGCTTCGGAGTTCTACGAAGACGGCAAGTACAACCTGTCTGGTGAAGGCAAGTCGTTCGACGCCGAAGGTTTCGCCGACTACCTGAAAGGCCTGACCGAGCGCTTCCCGATCATCTCGATCGAAGACGGCCTGGACGAGTCCGACTGGGCTGGCTGGAAGATCCTGACCGACAAGATCGGTGCCAAGGTGCAACTGGTCGGCGATGACCTGTTCGTGACCAACACCAAGATCCTGAAAGAAGGCATCGAGAAGGGCATCGGTAACTCGATCCTGATCAAGTTCAACCAGATCGGCTCGCTGACCGAAACCCTGGAAGCCATCCAGATGGCCAAGGCCGCTGGCTACACCGCGGTGATCTCGCACCGTTCCGGTGAAACCGAAGACTCGACCATCGCCGACCTGGCTGTCGGTACTGCTGCAGGCCAGATCAAGACCGGTTCGCTGTGCCGCTCCGACCGCGTCTCGAAGTACAACCAATTGCTGCGTATCGAAGAGCAACTGGGCGCCAAGGCCGTCTACCGTGGCCGTGCCGAGTTTCGCGGCTGAGCAAGAGATGGTAAAAAGGCAGCAGCCGGGGCTGTCTGAGCGTTCTCACTGAGCGTTCAGCGCCTTCAAACGGGTTTCTGTCGACGAAGCCTGGCCTCGGCCAGGCTTCGTGCTATCGGAAGCTCGCTGCGGCGGCCTTTTACCCTGGATATCTTCATGCGCAGTCCCTATTGGTTGTTCCTCGTCCTGCTGTTGTTGCTCGGAGGCCTGCAATATCGCCTCTGGGTCGGTAATGGCAGCCTGGCGCAAGTGGCCGAGCTGCAACAGCAGATCGCCGACCAGCATGCCGAAAACGAACGGCTGCTGGAACGCAATCGCGTGCTCGACGCTGAAGTGCTGGAGTTGAAGAAAGGTATGGAGACCGTGGAAGAACGGGCTCGTCATGAACTGGGGATGGTCAAGGAGGGCGAAACCCTCTACCAGTTG
The DNA here is from genome assembly GCF_016624805.1 of Pseudomonas sp. S44. Classification (NCBI taxonomy): domain Bacteria; kingdom Pseudomonadati; phylum Pseudomonadota; class Gammaproteobacteria; order Pseudomonadales; family Pseudomonadaceae; genus Pseudomonas; species Pseudomonas sp. S44. The sequence continues at coordinate 49,305 of NZ_JACVTY010000023.1, read as the reverse complement.
CCACAGAAATGATCCATGAACTGCCGGCCTTCTGGGCCGTGATTCCTGCCGCGGGCATTGGTGCCCGCATGGCTGCCGACCGCCCCAAGCAGTATCTGCAACTGGGCCGGCAGACCATCCTCGAGCATAGCCTCGACTGTTTTCTCGACCATCCCACGCTCAAGGGGGTGGTGGTCAGCGTTGCCGAAGAAGATCCCTACTGGCCTGGCTTGCGCTGTGCGAATGATCCGCGCATCCAGCGCGCAGCGGGCGGGCGCGAGCGTGCCGATTCGGTATTGAATGCCTTGCTGCTGCTGCATGCCCACGGGGCGGCCGACGATGACTGGGTGCTGGTGCACGATGCTGCGCGGCCGAACCTGGCGCGCAGCGATCTGGACAAGCTGCTGTCGGAGCTGGGCGACGATCCGGTGGGCGGGCTGCTGGCGGTGCCTGCGCGCGATACTCTCAAGCGTGCCGACGCGACTGGCCGGGTCAGCGCCACGGTGGACCGCACCACCGTATGGCAGGCCTACACGCCGCAGATGTTCCGGCTTGGCATGCTGCACCGGGCACTGGCCGAGTGCCTGGTGGCGGATGTGGCAGTGACCGATGAATCCTCCGCCATTGAGTGGGCCGGGCATGCGCCGCGATTGATCGAAGGGCGTAGTGACAACATCAAGGTGACCCGGCCCGAAGATTTGGAGTGGTTGCGTCAGCGCTGGGCTGGGCGGCGCTGAGGCTTTAGCCTGTGCCCGCTTCTTTGCGGGCTCAGCCTGGCTGATACTCCGGCAATCCTGCCAACCCGTCCTTCAGATAGTCGACCAACCGCCGTACCTTGGGTGACAGGTGCCGCTGTTGCGGATACAGCGCCCACACCGCGGTGTTCGGCGGCTGGTGCGCCTCCAGCAGTGACACCAGTGCCCCGGCATGCAGATGCTCGAGCACGTAGTAATCCGGTAACTGACACAACCCCATTCCCTGCAGCGCCGCGTCGAGTACCGCCTGGCCGCTGTTGCAGCGCCAGTTGCCTTGAACCCGTTGGCTGATTTCACGGCCATCCTGCTGCAGCACCCACAGATCCGAACTGCCCACCAAGCAATTGTGCCGCGCCAGTTCCGACAGGCTGTGCGGTCGGCCGTAACGCTCCAGATACGCTGGCGATGCACACAGGTACATGCGCCGCGGTGCGAGGCGCGTGGCCACCAGGCGTGAATCCTGTAGGCGTCCCAGGCGAATAGCCAGGTCCATGCCCTCGTGCAGCAGGTCCAGGGTGCGGTTGCTCAGCTCCACCTCGACGCGCAACTGGGGATACAGCGCCATGAAACGAGTCACCAGTGGCACGATGAAACGCTCGCCGTAGGCCACCGCGCAGGTCATGCGCAGCAGACCTTTGGGTTCGCTGGCCAGGTCCCCCATCGCGCGCAGCGCTTCTTCGCGGCCATCCTGCAAACGCTGGCAGTGTTGCAGGAAGGTCTGCCCGGCCTCACTCAGGGTCACGCGCCGGGTGCTGCGGTACAGCAGCCGAGTTTGCAGGCGTTCCTCCAAGCGAGCGATCTGTCGGCTGATATGCGATGAGGAAACCCCCAGTCGTTCGGCGGCCGCGGTGAACTGGCCCGACTCGGCGACCGCGACGAACTCGTCGATTCCTTCCCAGCGACTGCTCATTGATTATCCCTGTGTGGCAATAATGTTTTGCATTTGCCCGGATTATTCATCAAAAAAGCATGAATTACACTGATGACCTGAACCGATACCTAGCTTGGAGCCCTTCATGATCAAGTCCCGCGCCGCTGTTGCCTTCGAGGCCAAGAAACCCCTGGAAATCGTCGAAGTGGACGTGGCCATGCCCAAGGCGGGCGAGGTGCTGCTGCGCGTGGTCGCCAGCGGTGTCTGCCATACCGATGCCTACACACTCTCCGGCGCGGACCCGGAAGGTATCTTCCCGTCGATCCTCGGTCACGAGGGCGGCGCGATCGTCGAAGCGGTGGGTGAGGGCGTCACTTCGCTGGCTGTTGGTGACCACGTGATCCCGCTGTACACCCCGGAATGCGGCAAGTGCAAATTCTGCCTGTCGGGCAAGACCAACCTGTGCCAGGCCATCCGCGCCACCCAGGGCAAGGGCCTGATGCCTGATGGCACCACACGCTTCAGCTACAAAGGGCAGCAGTTGTTCCACTACATGGGCACCTCGACCTTCTCCGAGTACACCGTTCTGCCGGAGATCTCCGTGGCCAAGATCCAGAAGGAAGCGCCGCTGGAGAAGGTCTGCCTGCTCGGTTGCGGCGTGACCACCGGTATCGGTGCGGTACTCAACACCGCCAAGGTCAAGCCGGGTGACACCGTGGCCATTTTCGGCCTGGGCGGCATTGGTCTGTCGGCGGTGATCGGTGCGGTGAAGGCCAAGGCCTCGCGCATCATCGCCATCGACATCAATCCGGCCAAGTTCGAGATCGCCCGCCAGCTGGGCGCCACCGACTGCATCAATCCGAAGGAGTACGATCGTCCGATCCAGGAAGTGATCGTAGACCTCACCGATGGCGGCGTGGACTTCTCCTTCGAATGCATCGGCAATGTCCAACTGATGCGTGCGGCGCTTGAGTGCTGCCACAAGGGCTGGGGCGAGTCGGTGATCATCGGTGTGGCCGGCGCCGGCCAGGAAATCGCCACCCGTCCATTCCAGTTGGTTACCGGCCGGGTCTGGCGTGGTTCGGCATTCGGCGGCGTGCGTGGCCGCAGCGAGCTGCCAAGCTACGTGGAAATGTCCGAGAAGGGCGAGATTCCGCTGGACACCTTCATCACCCACACCATGGGGCTGGAGGACATCAACAAGGCCTTCGACCTGATGCATGAAGGCAAAAGCATCCGTAGCGTGATCCACTTCTGAGGTCAGCCATGAGCCTGGACAACATCTCCTGCCAGAAGAGCTTCGGCGGCTGGCACAAGCGCTACAAGCATCACTCCAAGGTGCTGGGCTGCGACATGGTGTTCGCCGTCTACCTGCCACCGCAGGCCGAGCAGGGCGAGAAACTGCCGGTGCTGTACTGGCTCAGTGGCCTTACCTGCACCGACGAGAATTTCATGCAGAAGGCCGGCGCCCAGCGCCTAGCTGCCGAGCTAGGCCTGATCATCGTTGCGCCCGACACCAGCCCGCGTGGCGAGCAGGTGCCCGGCGATCCGGAGGGGGCCTGGGATTTCGGGCTCGGCGCCGGCTTCTACCTCAATGCCACCCAGCAGCCCTGGGCCCAGCATTACCGCATGCACGATTACGTGGTCCAGGAGCTGCCGGCGTTGATCGAGGCGCATTTCCCTGCGTCCGATCAGCGCAGTATCAGTGGTCATTCGATGGGCGGGCATGGGGCGCTGGTCTGTGCCCTGCGCAACCCGGGGCGCTACCGATCGGTGTCGGCGTTCTCGCCGATCAGCAACCCGATGGATTGCCCGTGGGGCGAGAAAGCCTTTTCCCGCTACCTGGGTGATGACCGCGCGCGCTGGCGTGAATGGGATGCCAGCGTGCTGCTGGCCGACACCCCGGCTGGCCAGTGCCCACCGCTGTTGGTCGACCAGGGCGATCGCGATGACTTCCTCGACAAGCAGCTCAAGCCAGCAGCGTTGGAGCAGGCGGCGCGCAAAGGAGGGCATGAACTGACCCTTAGGCTGCAGCCGGGGTATGACCATAGCTACTACTTCATCGCCAGCTTCATTGATGAGCACCTGCGTCATCACGCCGTCGCACTTGGGCGGGTGTAGTGATGCAGCAGCGGCCCCAATAGCGGCCAAAGCAGGTAGAATCACGCCCTGACTCAATCAGGGCGTTTTTCTATGCGTATTGGCCACGGCTACGATGTGCACCGTTTTGCTGACGGTGATTTCATTACCTTGGGCGGGGTGCGTATTCCCCACAAATACGGCCTGCTGGCCCATTCCGATGGTGATGTGCTGCTGCACGCCCTGAGCGATGCCTTGCTTGGCGCTGCTGCGCTGGGTGACATCGGCAAGCATTTTCCCGACACCGACCCGCTGTTCAAGGGCGCTGACAGCCGCGTGCTGCTGCGTCATGTGGTGGCCGTCGTGCAGGCCAAGGGCTGGAAGGTGGGCAACGTCGACGCCACCATCGTCGCCCAGGCGCCGAAGATGGCGCCGCACATCGACACCATGCGCCGCTTCATCGCCGAGGACCTGCAGGTCGAGCTCGACCAGGTCAACGTCAAGGCGACCACCGAGGAAAAGCTCGGCTTTACTGGCCGTGAGGAGGGCATCGCCGTGCATGCGGTCGCCCTGTTGCTGCCAGCATGACCGAACTGGAACTGCTGGGCCCGCGCGCCAGCGGCGAGGCCCTTGGCCGCGCCGTGCTCAAGGCGGTCGCCGATGATTTTCAGGTCGATGAAGTGCTCGACATCCCACTGTCTGGTCAAGGCGAGCACCTGTGGCTGTGGGTCGAGAAGCGCGACCTGAACACCGAGGAAGCGGCCCGACGCCTGGCGCGCGCGGCCGGTGTGCCGGTTCGTGCCATCAGTTATGCCGGCCTGAAGGACCGTCAGGCGTTGACCCGGCAGTGGTTCAGTCTGCATCTGCCGGGCAAGGCCGATCCTGACCTGTCCCGTGCCGAAGACGACAGCCTGCGCGTGCTCAAACAGGTGCGTCACCAGCGCAAACTGCAGCGCGGCGCGCACTCGGCCAATGGTTTCACTCTGCGACTGACAGCACTGAGCGCCGATCACCAGGCGCTGGATGCACGTCTGGAACAGCTCAAGGTGCAAGGCGTACCGAACTATTTCGGTACCCAGCGCTTCGGTCATGCCGGCGGAAACGTCCACGATGCACTCGACTGGGCGTCTCGAGAGGCGCTGCCGGAGCAGCGCAATGTGCGTTCGCGGCTGCTGTCTGCGGGACGCAGCTACCTGTTCAATCAGGTTCTGGCGGCGCGAGTGGCGGACGGAAGCTGGAACCAGGCGCAGGTTGGCGATCTTCTGGCCTTCACGGATAGCCGTAGCTTTTTTCCGGCTGGCGAGCAGGAATGCTCCGATCCTCGGCTGGCAATTCTCGACCTTCATCCCACCGGACCCCTGTGGGGCGCGGGTCTTCCGTCAAGCGCGGGCGGGACCGCGGCGCTGGAAACGGCGGTCGGTGAGCGCCATCCGGCACTCTGCAAATGGCTGGGCAGGGCAGGACTGGATCACGAACGGCGCATCCTGCGGCTCCCTATTGGGCGGCTGACGTGGCATTATCCCGAGCCTGATATCCTGCAACTGGAATTCGTCCTTCCGGCCGGATGCTTCGCCACCGTGGTGGTGCGCGAACTTGTGGATCTGGTGCCGGCAGGGCAGACGGAAAGCCCATGCGTATTCTGATTTCCAACGACGACGGTGTTACCGCCCCCGGCCTCGCTGCGCTTCACGGTGCGCTGCAGGACTACGCCGAGTGCGTGGTGATCGCCCCGGATCAAGACAAAAGCGGCGCCAGCAGTTCGCTGACGCTCGACCGGCCACTGCACCCACAGGTGTTGGCCAACGGTTTCATCAGCCTCAACGGCACGCCCACCGATTGCGTGCACCTGGGGCTCAACGGCCTGTTGCCGGAAACGCCCGACATGGTCGTCTCCGGAATCAACCTGGGCGCCAACCTGGGCGACGACGTGCTGTACTCCGGCACGGTTGCCGCTGCATTGGAGGGCCGCTTTCTCGGCGGCACTTCGCTGGCGTTCTCGCTGCTGTCGCGCCTGCCGGACAACCTGCCGACCGCCGCCCATATCGCCCGGCGCCTTGTCGAGGCGCAGTCGCGTCTGGAACTGCCGGCGCGCACCGTGCTCAACGTCAACATCCCCAACCTCCCGCTGGAGCATATCCGCGGTATACGCCTCACCCGTCTGGGGCACAGGGCACGTGCGGCCGCACCGACCAAGGTCGTCAATCCGCGTGGCAAGGAAGGGTACTGGATCGCCGTGGCCGGTGATGCCGAGGACGGCGGCCCGGGCACTGACTTCCATGCAGTGATGCAAGGCTATGTATCGATCACGCCGCTGCAACTGGATCGCACCTTCAACGATGCCTTCGAGCGCCTCGATGGCTGGCTGGAGGGGCTGCTTTGATGCGCGAACAGGATGATCTGCAGCGCCGTGGCGGCATTGGCATGACCTCCCAGCGTACCCGGGAGCGCCTGATCCAACGCTTGTATGAAGAGGGCGTGTCGAACACCAAGGTGCTCGAGACCATTCGCCGCACCCCTCGCCACCTGTTCGTCGATGAAGCCTTGGCCCATCGGGCATATGAAGATACTGCGCTGCCGATCGGCCATAACCAGACGATTTCCCAGCCATTCATGGTTGCGCACATGAGCGAACTGCTGCTGGAGGCCGGCCCGCTGGACAAGGTGCTGGAGATCGGCACCGGTTCTGGTTACCAGACGGCCATCCTGGCGCAGCTGGTCGAGCGTGTGTTTTCGGTCGAGCGGATCAAGGTGCTGCAGGATCGTGCCAAGGAGCGTCTGGTCGAGCTCAACCTGCGTAACGTGGTGTTTCGTTGGGGCGACGGTTGCGAAGGCTGGCCGGCGCTGGCGCCTTACAACGCCATCATCGTCACCGCGGTGGCGCCGGAAGTCCCCCAGGCCTTGCTCGATCAGTTGGCACCCGGCGGACGCATGGTGATTCCGGTAGGGGCGGCGGGCGAAGCACAGCAACTGTTGCTGATCGTTCGTGAGGAGCAGGGCTTCTCGCGCCGGGTGCTGGGCGCCGTACGCTTCGTGCCGCTTCTCAACGGGCCACTGGCCTGACGGCCGACGGAATATGTGCGGTTGTAACGAATTCTTGCGCCGCGGGCTTGTCTATCTGGCGGGGTGAGGCAAACCCCGCCAGAATGACAGCGCCCGTACGGGCCACCCAAGCGGGTCGGGCTCGGTTATAATTGAAACAATATTGCATATCGTCATATCCAGTTTTCGGCACCATGAGGGGAGCGCGGGTGGGTCACACAATCATTCGGCAGCGCAAGGATCGGTCGGTTTTCAAGCTTCTGGTGATTGCGCTGGCCATGGGAACCTTGCTGGCGGGATGCTCCAGCACCGGCTCCAGTGGCGCTCGGGTGGTCGATCGCAACAACGCGGCACCCAAGCGTCCGACCGTGACCTCGGGGCAGTATGTGGTCAAACCTGGCGATACCCTGTTCTCCATCGCCTTCCGCTACGGCTGGGACTACAAGGAGCTGGCCGCGCGCAATGGCATCTCGGCGCCCTACACCATCCGTCCTGGCCAGCCGATTCGTTTCAGCAGCGGCGCTGTAGGCTCCACCACCGTCGTATCTTCCGGTCCCTCGTCGTCGAGCAGGACCACGGTCATTCGCCGTCCGGTTGGTACGCAGACCCCGCCAGTAACAAATAGCGACAAGCCGGCAACAGCTTCCCCTGCCACGACCGCTCCGACCGTCACCCAGGTGCCGGCCGCAGAGCGTGCGGTGGGGGGCTGGACTTGGCCGGCGAACGGCGTGCTGATTGGAAAATTCGCTTCAAACGGTAGTTTGAATAAAGGCATTGATATCGCCGGAGATTTGGGACAGCCTGTTTTTGCTGCATCTGATGGTGCGGTGGTTTACGCCGGGAGTGGCTTGCGGGGCTACGGCGAACTCATCATCATCAAGCACAATGATACCTACGTCAGTGCCTACGGCCACAACCGCAGGCTCATGGTTCGGGAGGGGCAGCAGGTCAAGGCAGGGCAGACGATCGCAGAAATGGGGTCTACGGGCACTGATCGGGTGAAGCTGCATTTCGAGATTCGCCGCCAGGGCAAACCCGTCGATCCACTCCAGTTCCTGCCACGCCGTTGATTGTTGCACCAGCCTGTTCCTGAAGACGTAAAGGGGACAGGCTTTAGCGCTGCCAGGGAATCAGGCGACGCTAGAGTCTGAGGTTCGAACTCAGCAAAGGACTATAACAATGGCTCTCAGCAAAGAAGTGCCGGAGTTTGACATCGACGATGACCTCCTCCTGATGGAGACAGGTATCGTTTTGGAAACGGATGTGGTGTCAGACGAACCTGCTGTACCTTCGGTTCGGACCAGGGCCAAAACGGGCTCATCGCTCAAGCAGCACAAGTACATCGATTACAGCCGTGCGCTCGACGCCACGCAGCTGTACCTCAACGAAATCGGTTTCTCGCCATTGCTCTCCCCGGAAGAGGAAGTGCACTTCGCGCGCCTGTCGCAGAAGGGCGACCCGGCCGGCCGCAAACGCATGATCGAAAGCAACCTGCGTTTGGTCGTGAAGATTGCCCGCCGCTACGTCAATCGTGGCCTGTCGCTGCTCGACTTGATCGAGGAGGGCAACCTGGGGCTGATCCGCGCCGTGGAGAAGTTCGATCCGGAGCGCGGCTTCCGTTTCTCGACCTACGCGACCTGGTGGATCCGCCAGACCATCGAACGGGCGATCATGAACCAGACCCGCACCATTCGCCTGCCGATCCACGTGGTCAAGGAGCTCAACGTCTACCTGCGCGCTGCGCGCGAGCTCACCCAGAAGCTCGACCATGAGCCGTCCCCCGAAGAAATTGCCGGGCTGCTGGAGAAACCAGTGGCTGAGGTCAAGCGCATGCTTGGGCTCAACGAGCGTGTCTCCTCGGTCGACGTGTCCTTGGGCCCGGATTCGGACAAGACGCTACTCGACACCCTTACCGATGACCGCCCCACCGATCCGTGTGAATTGCTGCAGGACGACGACCTGTCGCAGAGCATCGACCAGTGGCTGGGTGAGCTGACCGACAAGCAGCGGGAGGTGGTGATTCGCCGCTTCGGCCTGCGTGGCCATGAAAGCAGTACGCTCGAAGATGTTGGCCTGGAGATTGGCCTCACCCGTGAGCGTGTACGGCAGATCCAGGTGGAGGGGCTCAAGCGTCTGCGTGAGATCCTGGAAAAGAACGGCCTGTCCAGCGAGTCGCTGTTCCAATAAGCTGCTGCGCGCAAACAGAATGCCCCGATGACCTCGGGGCATTTTTTTGTCTGGGAAATTGTTCAACCTACTAGCGCTGTTGCTTGGTGTGTAAGAGATCGCTTACTCGTGGTGTAAGCCTTCGCTACCAACAAGAGTAAACAATTGCCTTTTTCAGCAACGATATTTTCTTAACTATCTGAAAATAATGAATTTTTTCGATGTTTGAAAATGTGTCAGCTGTAGCATCTTGTTAGGTGCGCGGGTTGCTCGCGCTGGGGAAATCGCTAGTATCTGAAGTGTGCCGACGGACTGGCACAGGCTTTCAAGGATGATTGCCAAGGACATCGCAGGATGCGATTCATCAGGATGATGAATGGGACAAGCAGGGACTACGGAAAAAATGTGGGCGGGTCAAACCGCCCCTTTTTTTTGCCTGCGATTTCTCCTCGCTCGGGCTTGCATGAGCTCGAATGCCAGGCACAAAAAAGGCCCTTGCGGGCCTTTTTTTGTCACTGCAGCGATCAGCGCTCCAGATCAGCGATCTTGCCTGGCTTGCCATCCCATTCTTCAGCGTCCGGCAGGGGATCCTTACGCTCGGTGATGTTCGGCCATATCTCAGCCAGCTCGGCGTTGAGCTCGAGGAAGTTCTCCATCCCGGCAGGCACTTCGTCCTCCGAGAAAATGGCCTGTGCCGGGCACTCAGGCTCGCACAGCGCACAGTCGATGCACTCGTCCGGGTGAATGACCAGGAAATTCGGGCCTTCGTAGAAGCAGTCCACCGGACAGACTTCCACGCAGTCGGTGTACTTGCATTTGATGCAGTTGTCGGTGACGACGAAGGTCATTTCTAATTTTCTCCTCAGGCGACGGCAGCGTGCCCTTCCTTCCAGGGCAGCGCGGTTCACGTTGGCTGCAGGCCAGGCTAATAGCCTGCAGCTCCGGCAAACCGCGGCGGATTCTACCAGCTTGCGCGGCTGGCCGTTATAACAGGTTTTTCAGTTGATATAGCATTTCGATAGCTTGGCGAGGCGTCATGTCGTCCAGTGCCAGCTTGCCCAGCTTCTCGATGGCCGGGTGTGGCAGGCTGGCGAACAGGTCGCTCTGGTGTGGCACGTGCGGTTCGCCCTTGGCCTTGGTCACCGGCGCCTCGTGGGGCAGGCTGGCGGTTTCCAGACGGCGAAGGTGTTCACGGGCGCGCAGGATGACTTGCGAAGGCACGCCCGCCAGTTGCGCCACTGCCAGGCCATAGCTCTGGCTGGCGGGGCCTGGCAGCACATGGTGCAGGAACACGATACGCTCGTTGTGCTCGGTGGCGTTCAGGTGCACGTTGGCCACCAGCGGCTCGCTGTCCGGCAGTACGGTCAGCTCGAAGTAGTGGGTGGCGAACAGGGTGTAGGCGCGCAACTGCGCCAGACGTTCGGCAGCGGCCCAGGCCAGCGACAGGCCGTCGAAGGTACTGGTTCCGCGGCCGACCTCGTCCATCAGTACCAGGCTGCGGTCGGTGGCATTGTGCAGGATGTTGGCGGTCTCGCTCATCTCTACCATGAAGGTCGAGCGGCCGCCGGCCAGGTCGTCGCTGGAACCGATGCGGGTGAAGATGCGGTCCACCAGCGACAGCTCGCAGCGCGCTGCCGGCACGAAGCTGCCGATATGCGCCATCAGCACGATCAATGCGGTCTGGCGCATGTAGGTGGATTTACCGCCCATGTTCGGGCCGGTGATGATCAGCATGCGGGTGTTGTTGTCCAGGCCCAGGTCGTTGGCCACGAACGGCGTGGTCAGTACCTGCTCGACCACTGGATGACGCCCCTGCTCGATGCGCAGGCACGGCTCGTCGACGAAGCTCGGGCAGTTCAGGTCCAGGGTCAGTGCGCGCTCGGCGAGGTTGCTCAGCACGTCCAGCTCGGCCAGCGCCGCAGCGCTGTCCTGCAACGGTGCGAGGTGGCTGATCAAGGTCTCGAGCAGTGCATCGTAGAGCATCTTCTCGCGGGCCAGGGCGCGGCTCTTGGCCGACAACGCCTTGTCTTCGAACGCCTTGAGCTCAGGTGTGATGAAGCGCTCGGCGCCCTTGAGCGTCTGGCGGCGGATGTAGTCGCCCGGCGCTTGTTCGGCTTGTTTGGTGGGCAGCTCGATGAAATAGCCATGCACACGGTTGTAGCCGACCTTGAGATTGGCAAGCCCGGTGCGGGCTTTCTCTCGGGCTTCGAGGTCGATCAGGAACTGACCGGCGTTCTCGCTCATGGCCAGCAGTTCGTCGAGTTCGCTGTCGTAGCCGGTCTTGAGCACGCCGCCGTCGCGGATCACCGCAGGCGGGTTGTCGATGATTGCCCGCTCCAGCAGGCTGGCCAGCTCCGGGTAGGTGCCGGTGATCGCCGCCAGGCGGGCCAGGTGGGGGGCTTCGAGCTCGGCCATGGCGTTCTGCAGTTCGGGCAGGGCGCCAAGCGCATCGCGCAGGCGTGCCAGATCACGTGGGCGGGCGTTGCGCAGGCCGATACGGGCGAGAATCCGCTCGATATCACCGATTTCCTTGAGTTGCGGCTGCAGCTTCTCGAAGCGGTAGCCGTCGAGGAAGCAGCGAATCGAATCCTGGCGTGCCTGCAGGACTTTCAGGTCGCGCAGCGGGCGGTTCAGCCAGCGGCTCAGCAGGCGGCTGGCCATGGCCGTCTGGCAGCGGTCGATGACCGACTGCAGCGTGTTGTCGCGGCCACCTGCCAGGTTGATGTCCAGCTCGAGGTTGCGGCGGCTGGCGCCGTCGAGAATCACCGTGTCATCCATGCGCTCATGGCGCAGGCTGCGCAGGTGCGGCAGGCTGGTGCGCTGGGTTTCCTTGGCGTAGGTCAGCAGGCAGCCGGCGGCGCCGATGGCCAGAGTCAGCTTGTCGCAGCCGAAGCCCTTGAGGTCCTGGGTTGCGAACTGCTGGCACAGACTCTTGCGCGCCGAGTCACGATCGAAGTCCCACGGAGCCCGACGCCGCGCTCCCGGGCGCTTCTCAGCAGGCAGGCCTTGGGGCCAGTCGTCGGGAATCAGCAGCTCCACCGGGTTGATACGCTCGAGTTCGGCGAGCAGGTTTTCCCAGCCCTTGATCTCCTGCACGGTGAAGCTGCCGCTGGTGATGTCCAGTACTGCGAGGCCAAACAGGCGTTCGTCACCCAGCAGGGCGGCGATCAGGTTGTCGCGACGCTCGTCGAGCAGCGCCTCGTCGCTGACCGTACCCGGCGTGATGATACGCACCACCTGGCGCTCAACCGGGCCCTTGCTGGTGGCCGGGTCGCCGATCTGCTCGCAGATCACCACCGATTCGCCGAGCTTGACCAGTTTGGCCAGGTAGCCTTCCAGCGAGTGGAACGGAATCCCGCACATGGGGATCGACTGGCCCGCCGACTGACCGCGTGCGGTCAGGGTGATGTCCAGCAGTTTCGCGGCTTTCTTCGCATCTTCGTAGAAGATTTCGTAGAAGTCGCCCATGCGGTAGAACATCAGCTGGTCTGGATGCTGGTTCTTCAGCTTCCAGTACTGTTGCATCATCGGGGTGTGTGCGGAGAGATCAGACATTCAGGGCCTTGAAACAGGTGGTCTGGTGGCAATTTCGAAACCCGCAATGGTACAGGCTTTTTTCGCCTGCTGCAGGACACAAAGGGCAGGGCACCGCTATGATTTGTCGATTCTCCGGACAGGCCCGAATACAGCGCGAGGAATTCCATGCCAAGGGTGGCGTTTTATCTGATGGTCGCAGGCTTGAGCCTGCCGTTACCGGTCATGGCGGCTGCACAGTGCCCTTTCCCGCAGGGTATGCAGGCGTCGATAGAGGCTTCGCGGCATGTCGTCCAGGCACGGGCTGACGGGACACCGCGGGAGCAGTTGCTGCAGGGGATACCGGCCAAGCTGGACGAGCCGACCCGCCAGTTGCTGCGGGAGATCGTGAGTGAAGTCTATGACAATGAGCCGGTGCAGGCCGATGTGTATGCGGCCTATCGCTTCGAGCACTGTTTCCTGTCCCAGCAGCATGCCGAGACTGTCGCTGCGATCAAGTTCAGCGACGCATTGCCGTTGCTGCGCAAGTGCGAGCAGATCGAACCCCAGGGCGCGCGTCCGCCTTGCGCGATGCGGGCGGTGCACGCGGTGACGGGTATCCCTGAATGATCGCGTGTTCAGGGCGCGCTGTATGCATTTGCATTTCCCATCGATCTGCAGCAATATGCATTTTATGCAAAAGCGCAACGTAGCCACTGTACTCAGAGAACTGCTCGATCGCCACGGCCTGTCCCCGACGGAGCTGCACCGGCGCACGGGCGTACCGCAATCCACCCTGTCTCGGATCCTCAGCGAGAAAATTGTCGATCCGTCAGACAAGCATGTCTCCAGGATCGCCGATTACTTCGGCGTGAGCACCGATCAGTTGCGTGGCCGCATAGAGCTGGGTGAGTCCCGCGAGGCGCAGCCCATGCATGGTCATGTGGACCTGAGCGACATCAGCCTGTGGGACGATGAAACCCCCGTCGAGGATGACGAGGTGTCCGTTCCATTTCTTCGAGAGGTCGAATTGGCAGCAGGATCAGGAAGATTCGTCATCGAGGAAAGCGAGCGCGCGCGCCTGCGTTTCGGCAAGCGCAGCCTGCGCCACAATGGTGTGCAGTTCGACCAGGCCAAGTGCGTCACGGTGCGCGGCAACAGCATGCTGCCGGTGCTGCGCGATGGTGCGACGGTCGGCGTCAACACCGGCAAATGTGCCATTGGCGACATCATCGATGGCGATCTCTACGCTATCAACCACAATGGCCAGCTGCGGGTGAAGCAGGTCTATCGCCTGCCCACCGGCATACGCCTGCGCAGCTTCAACCGCGATGAACACCCCGACGAAGACTACAGTTTCCAGCAGATGCAGGAAGAGCAGATCAGCCTGCTCGGGCATGTCTTCTGGTGGGGCATGTACGCACGCTGACCCGCAAATCCGCTGTATAAAAACCCGCGTCGGCGGGTTTTTTCATGCATACGAAATATCCCCGCCTCCCGCCTTTCATCCCCCGTCACCACAAACCCTACCCGACCTACAAAATTTTTAGGCTCTCCGAAAAGCCCTACAAGCCATACCCGACAAGGCCTTCATGCATTTAAGCAACTCCTCATGCATAAATATTTTCAAAAATGCATTGACTGCATATGCATCAGTGCATAGCCTGTATCTCAAGCCGGACAGCAACCGGTTGTTACACAGGCAGCGATGAACAGGCCTTGACTGTTCAGAGGGTTGGCAACTGGCCCGGGTGTGCAGCGTAAAGCACCACGATCAGTTATCCGGCGGGCAGGTGGCCGCGGTCGGAGTCACCAATTTGAAGCGGAACCGGTCGGTGTCACCAGATGTGACCGACGGTTCGACAACGCATTACTGAAGGGCCTGCACGGACGGGCCTTTTGGAATGCCGCGTTATACGGCAAGGGATCCACCGGCACTCGCCGGTGGCCATGACACAGGAGACAGGACAGTGACGAACGAGCAACAGGCGTTGCTGGAGATGCCGCTCTGGCTGGTGATCGTCCTGGCATTGCTGGGAGGGCTTTCCGGTGAGATGTGGCGGGCCGACAAGGCCGGTGCCCGAGGCTGGTCGCTGCTGCGGCGGCTGGCGCTGCGCTCGGGGGCTTGCATGGTCTGCGGGGTGTCGACGGTGATGCTGCTGTATGCCAGTGGCATGTCGATCTGGAGCGCCAGCGCCTTCGGGTGCCTGACCGCGATGGCTGGGGCCGATGTGGCCATCGGCCTCTACGAACGCTGGGCAGCCAGGCGCCTTGGTTTGAAGGACGAACGATAGGAGTGCGGCACATGAGCGAACTGGCCACCTTGCATGCGGCCTTGACCGCAACGATTCGAGAGGCGATTCCGGAGCTGGCATCGGTCGATGCCTATACGGAAGTAGGAAATGCCCCGGCATTGCCTGCGTTGCGCCATGGCATCGTGCGCATGACTGCCGATGCTGCGCCCAGGGATGGACGCTCGGTGCTGGTCACCACCTTCGAGGCGGACATCACCCCCGATGCCGCCAACCCCGAGGCACGCCTGCAGGGCAGTGTGCTGGCCGCGCAACTGATGGACCTGTTGCGCCAGCAGCTATGGGGGCTCGACTTCGTCGAGCCGAGCCGCAATGTACGGGCGTTCTTCGCCGGGGCTGGCTGGCGCGTGCGCTGGGATCAGCCGGTGCTGCTGGGCGAACTGCAATGGCACTGGCCCGACCAACCGCCGGGCAGCCTCCGGCTGGGCTTCAGTCCAGACACGGGGCCCGGTAATGAAAGCAGGTACATTGCCCCGGAGGATCTGGCATGAGCTACGTCAGCGCCGCGCATGATCGCATGCTCGCCACCCTGGTGATTCCCTGCCGCGTGGTGGCGGTGGATTTGGCCGCTGCCCGGGTACGGGTGTCCGATGGTGGCGGCTGGACCAGCGCCTGGGTGCGTTGGCATGCCCAGGCGGCGGGCAAGGCTCGGCACTGGCGGGCGCCAAGTCTGGGTGAGCAGGGCGTGTTGCTCAGCCCCAGTGGCGAACCGGCGCAAGGTACTTTTTTTGCCGGGCTGTATGGCAATGCCGGCCTCCCGCCAGACAACCGCGAGCACGCCGAGGTCTGGCGCTTCGATGACGGCGGTTCGCTGACCTACGACTGGCAGGCCCGGCGTTATGACATCGAACTGCCCAGCGGCAACGCACGCATCAAGGTCGGTGCCAGCACTCTGGTGGTCAGTGACGGCGCGATCACCCTCGAGGCCTCGAGCATCACCCTGACCGGCAAGGTCACGGTCAACGGCCCGCTGACTGTCAGCGGCGACATCAACGGCGGCGGGCGGATCATCGATACCGCCGGCAACACGCCCAACCACAAACACTGAACCCAGCCCGCCATCGCGGGCTTTTTCATGCCAGGAGAACGCAATGGATACCCATCAACGCGCCCGGGCTTTTCCGGGAGGCGCGCCATGATCGGCCTGGACCGTCGCACCGGCTTGCCACTGGCCGGGATCGCTCACCTGCGCCAGTCCGTCGAGGACATTCTCACCACCCCTCTGGGCAGTCGCCGAATGCGCCCGGACTACGGCAGCCGGTTGCGCCGCTATGTCGATCTGCCGGTCAACGAAGGCTGGAAGAGCGCAGTTCAGGCCGAGGTCGCCCGCGCCCTTGGGCGCTGGGAGCCGCGCTTGCAACTGGAGCGAGTGAAGGTCGTGGCCGTGCTCGACGGCCAGGTCAGCCTGGCCCTGAGCGGTCGTTACCTGGGCGACGACGCCCTGGTGGAGGTGAGCGTATGAGCCAGGTAGACCTGTCAAAACTGCCCGCCCCGCAACTGCTCGAAGACCTTGATTTCGAGGCGCTGTACGAGGCCGACCTTGAAACCTTTCGTGCACATATGGGCGATGGCTGGACGGCACAGCTGGAAAGCGATCCGGTCACCAAGCTGCTCGAGGTCGGCGCCTACCGAAAACTGCTCAACCGGGCACGCATCAATGATGCTGCGAAGGCTTTGCTGCTCGCCTATGCCCAGGGCCGCGACCTTGACCAACTGGCGGCCAACGTTTCGTTGCAGCGCCTGGTGATCCAGGCCGCCGACCCCACCACCGTTCCGCCCACCGAGGCGATTCTCGAGTCCGACGACGCCCTGCGCGAACGCGTGCAACTGGTCTATGAAGGCCTGACCACCGCCGGCCCGCGCAACAGTTACATCCTCCACGCCCGCAACGCCTCGGGACGGGTCGCCGACGCGACCGCCGAAAGCCCGTCGCCGGCGGTGGTCGATGTCACGGTACTGAGCATCGATGACGACGGTGTCGCGCCCCAGGCGCTGCTCGACGAAGTCAACGCCTACCTCAACGACGAGGACATCCGCCCCGTTGCCGACCGGGTCAACGTGCGCAGCGCCCAGGTGCTGCCATACCGGATCGACGCCGTGCTGCACATGGCCGACAACGGCCCCGAGTACGAGGCCATCCTCAGCGAGTGCCGGCGTCGTCTGCAGGCCTGGATCAACCCGCGGCGCCGCCTGGGTGTCGAGGTCGCCCGCTCTGGCATCGACGCCCAGTTGCACATCGACGGCGTCAGCCGGGTCGAGTTGATCGACTGGACCGACATCCGCCCGAGCAAGGCCCAGGCTGCCTGGTGCACAGGCTTCGACCTCAAGCGCGGAGGCTGACATGCACAGCCTTCTGCCGCTCAACCGCACCCCGCTGGAGCGGGCCATCGAAACGGCTGGCGACGAAGACCTCAAGGTCACCCTGCGTCAGCTCTACAACCCCGACACCTGCCCCGCGCACCTGCTCTACCAGCTGGCCTGGGCCTGGTCGGTGGATCGCTGGGACGACAGCTGGAGCGACACCGTCAAGCGTTCGGTGATTCGCTCGGCATTCTTCGTCCATGCCCACAAGGGCACCCTCGGCGCCCTCAGGCGGGTGGTCGAGCCGTTCGGTTACCTCATCGAGGTGCAGGAGTGGTGGCAGGCCCAGCCTGCCGGGGTGCCGGGGACCTTTGCGCTGAAGGTGGGCGTAGAGGACAGCGGCATCGACGAACAGACCTACCAGGAGCTGACTCGGCTGATCGAGGACGCAAAGCCGATCAGTCGACACCTGATCGGACTGGATATCAGTCTGGAGACCTTCATCCCCGCCTATCAGGCCGTCGCCTTGAACGAGGGCGAACTGCTGGAGGTTTATCCCTGGGAGGCTGCGGATATCGAAGTGCGTCTGGGCGCTTTCAACCTGGTGAACGACCACACCCTGGACTTATTGGACATCTACCTAAATGGCTAACTCGACCACTCAATTCGGTGGGTTCCTGACCAACATCGGTATCGCCCAGCAGGCCAACACGGCTGCGCTGGGTCTGCCCTGGAACATCACCCACATGCTCATCGGCGATGCTGGCGGTGAGCCCTCGCAAACACCCGATCCGACACCCAAGCCGACCCAGACCGCTCTGGTACGCCAAGTCTATCGGGCGCAACTCAATGCGCTCTATCCATCACCTGCCGATCCGGGTGTGCTGGTGGCAGAGCTGGTGTTGCCACCCGAGATTGGCGGCTGGTGGATTCGCGAGCTGGCGCTGGAGGATGCCAACGGCAACCTGATCGCCATCGCCAAACCTGCACCGAGCTACAAGCCCCTGCTGGCGCAGGGGTCGGGGCGAACCCAGACCATTCGCATGCACGTGGTGTTCGGTAACGTCGCCAACGTTAATCTGAAGATTGATCCGAGCATCGTACTGGCCACCCGGGACTATGTGGACAAGGCGCGCGAAGCCGCCGAGCTGTATGCACGCAATCAACTCAAGGCCCATGTGGAAGCCGCTGACCCGCATCCCCAGTACCTGCGTCGGGCCGACGCTGCGAAGGATTCAGGCCCGTTGGCCTGGCTGGGCGACGCCAAGGGCACCGCTGATGCCCTGGTGCTCGAACTGAAGAGCCGCGAGACCGTGCTGACAGCTTATGCCGCAGGTCAGCGCTTCCAGTTCAAGGCCACAGCGACCAACACGGGAGCGGTTACTGTGCGCGTCAACGGACTCGCCGCCGTGCCCGTCAAGAAGGCCGGCACAGGTGGGCTGGTCGACCTGGTAGGGGGCGATATTCGCGCTGGCGCCTTGTACGACCTGAACCATGACGGTACGTACTTCCAGCTCGGCGGTGGCGTCGGCGCGGGCAAGGCGTTCGAGCGATACTCCTTCGAGGCCTCGGTCGGGCAGACGGTATTCGAGGTCGCACACGCCGTTGGAAGTACTATCGTCCTGCGCAACGGACGCGAGGTCACTGATTACTTGTCCGACGGGCAGCGCATCACCTTCATGGCGCCCTGCACGCTCGGGGAGTCGGTGGAAATTCTCGCATTCAGCGCGTTCCAGTCTGCCAACACCTACACCAAGGCCGAGATCCAGGCACTGTTGAAGACAGCTTCGGCATTGCCGGTCGGCACCATGCTGCCATTTCCACGCGGTACGGTGCCTGCAGGCTTCCTCGAAGTCGATGGCAGTACCCAGAGCGCCGCGGTCTATCCGGATCTTGCTGCTTATTTGGGCGGTGCGTTCAACAAAGGGAACGAGCAGAGCGGATTCTTCCGGTTGCCGGATTCTCGGGGTGAGTTCTTGCGGGGTTGGGACCATGGGCGGGGGGTAGATGTCGGGCGTGGCCTTGGCAGCTTCCAGGACGAGTCGTTCAAGTCTCACGAGCACAAAGACGTTGGCTTTATTGATAACGTCGGGGCCGGGTCTGGTGCCAGCGGCGTTTCGGGCGCCACCGGCCCTGTAACCACAATATTCGGCAAAGGGTACGGCAGCAGCGCCTCCTCCACGGCGAAAGCCTACAAGGAAACAACCCCAGGTTCGCTGAATGGATCGATTGCCGGTTTGATTTCTGGCAGCACTGGCGGAGCTGAAACACGACCTCGAAATCTGGCTGTCATTTGGTGCATCAAGGCCTGGAATGCGCCGGTCAACCAAGGGCAGATTGACGTAGCGGCGCTTGTTGAAGAGTTGGCCAAGTTGCGATCCGCGATGCCGGTCGGTGCCATCGTGCCATTCCCGATAGCCACGCCACCTGCGGGGTATCTGGAGCTGGACGGAAGTTTACAAAGCAGCGCTGGCTATCCGGACCTTGCCGCCTATCTGGGCGCAGCCTACAACAAGGTTGGTGATCCGGCCGGTTACTTCCGCCTTCCGGACTACCGCGGTGAGTTTCTGCGTGGCTGGGACCATGGCCGTGGTGTGGATGCTGGCAGGGGAATGGGTTCCTATCAGGACGATGCCTTGCAGAACCTTGTTGGATCGCTTGGCCTGCGTGGTGGTACAGGCACCGGGCTTGGCGTGCTGGGAGGTACCTCAGGCGTATTTACCGGCTCCTACGCCGAGTCGTCGCCAGCAAATACCATCACCCGTGATCCAAACTCTGCCGCTGCCAGTGATGTGGCTCGCTTCGATGCCTCCAAAGTGGCAAGGACAGCAGCAGAAACCCGTCCTCGTAACTTTGCGGTGATGTGGTGCATCAAGGCATGGAATGCGCCGATCAATCAAGGGCAGATCGACGTCGCCGCGTTGGCTGCGCTAGCGAGAGAAGGAAGTGAAACCACCTCCGGCACCTTGCGTGTCGCATCGCAGGCCGAGGTCAATGCTGGCGTTGTAGACAACGCCGCAGTGTCCCCCCGGAAAATGCGCTGGGGCTTTTCCATGCAGTTCGGCGCCAACGGCTACTTGATGCTGCCCACATGGCTCGGAGGTTTGATCCTCCAGTACGGTTCAAGCGTTAACACCACCGAAAACGCGGATGTCAGCTTTCCGTTGGCTTTTCCAAATCGCTGTTTTTGGGTAGGCGCCTATGACAATACCCAGCCTGGTGGTAGCACGCGTACCTTCTGGCAGTTCCGAGGGCTCAGTAACACGGGAATGAACGTGCTGAACATTGGCTCCTACACCAAGGGTTCGGTGGGCTGGGGCAACCCCACACTTTCCGCCTGCCCCTATTTTGCTATTGGTTACTGAGGCAATACTGCATGAAGCGCTATTACAGCAAAACCACAGGCACTACCTATTTGGAAGGTATCCACGCTGACATCCCAATGGATGCCGTAACGATTTCTGAAGACTTGTTTCGGGCGATAATTTGCAATCCTCCGCCAGACAAGCTCCGTGCCCATGACCAGCACGGCCTACCCGTTCTCATCGACCCTCCCGCGCCCACGCTTGAGCAGTCTTCGAATGCCGAGCGTCTATGGCGAAACCTGCAACTGCAAACGAGTCAATGGCTTGTGGCCAGGCATGTCGAGCAGCAGGAGTTGAACCTCGCCCCAACACTGACGCCTTCTCAGTTCGCTGAGCTTCTGCGCTACCGGCAGGCGTTGAGAGAGTGGCCTGAGTCTGAAGGCTTCCCCGATGACTCCCTGCGTCCGCTGACACCTTCGTTCGTCGAGTCCGAATCCGCAGCAAGCTGATTCGCAAAAATCATCGGGATTCGTAGCTTCCCCTTGCACGGGGAATGTCCACCTCGAACCAGATACCCCAAGGCCCCGCACCCGCGGGGCCTTTTCATTTCATCCGCAAACCTGGAGTAACCCTACATGAGTGGATTCTTCCACGGCGTCACCGTAACCAACGTAGACACCGGCGCCCGCAACATCGCACTGCCGTCGTCCTCGATCATCGGCCTGGTCGACACCTTCACCGAAGGTGCCGGTGTCACGGCCAAGGCCAACGACCTGGTCCTCATCACCAGCGAGCGTGAAGCCGTGGCTGCCTTCGGCGCCGATGCGGCGATCACCAAGGCCTGCCGCGCCATCTACAGTCGCGCCAAGGCGGTCATCGTCGCTTGCGGCGTGGCCAAGCTCGAGGAGGCGGCCGAGCAGACCGCAGCGATCATCGGCAACGTGCTCGCCGACGGCAAGCGCACCGGCCTGCAGGCACTGCTCGACGGCAAGAGCCGTTTCAACGCCCAGCCGCGCCTGCTGGTCGCGCCCAAGCACAGCGCCACCCAGGCGGTAGGCACCGCGCTGGTGGCACTGGCCGACAAGCTGCGCGGCATCGCCATCATCGACGGCCCTGGCACCACCGATGAAGCTGCGCTCGCCTACGCCAAGAACTTTGGCGCCAAGCGCGCCTTCCTGGTCGATCCGGGCGTGCGCTACTTCGACATCGTCGCCGAGGCCACCGTCGATGCGCCAGGTTCGGCCTGGGTCGCCGGCCTGTTCGCCTTCACCGACCGCGAGTACGGTTTCTGGGCCTCGCCATCGAACAAGGAGTTCGTCGGCATCACCGGCACCAGCCGCCCGGTGGAGTTCCTCGATGGCGACGACAGCTGCCGCGCCAACCTGCTGAACAACGCCAACATCGCCACCATCATTCGCGATGACGGCTTCCGACTGTGGGGCAACCGCACCCTGTCCAGCGATCCGAAGTGGGCCTTCGTCACCCGCGTGCGGACCATGGACATCGTCATGGACGCGATCCTCTACGGCCACAAGTGGGCCGTCGACCGCTCCATCACCGCCACCTACGTCAAGGACGTCACCGAGGGCTTGCAGGCCTTCATGCGCGACCTGAAGAACCAGGGCGCGATCATCAACTTCGAGGTCTTCGCCGATCCGGAGTTGAACACCGCCAGCCAACTGGAGCAGGGCAAGGTGTACTGGAACATCCGTTTCACCGACGTACCGCCTGCCGAAAACCCCAATTTCCGCGTCGAAGTCACCAACCAGTGGCTGACCGAAGTCCTCGATTCCGCCGCTTAAGGAGCGCATCTACATGGCAATGATTCCCGAAACCCTGGCCAACCTGAACCTGTTCGTCGACGGTGTGAGCTTCCAGGGCGATGTACCCAGCCTGACCCTGCCCAAACTGACCCTGAAAATGGAAGAACACCGTCCCGGTGGCATGGACATGCCCGTCGAGATGGACCTGGGCATGGAGAAGCAGGAAGCGGCCTTCACCACCACCGGCGTGCGCCGCGAGTCGCTGAAGTTCTTCGGCCTGGCCGATGGCACGGCCTTCAACGGCACGTTCCGCGGCGCCTTCAAGGGCCTCAAGGGCCAGATCAATCCGGTCATCGTCACTCTGCGCGGCTCGCTCAAGGAAATCGACATGGGCGACTGGAAATCCGGCGACAAGGCCGAGATCAAGCACAGCGTCGCGCTCAGCTACTACAAGCTGGAGGTTGATGGTCGCCTGGTCTACGAGATCGATGCCCTGGGCATGAAGCGTGTGATCGATGGTGTCGACCAACTGGCGGCGCAGCGTACTGCGCTGGGCCTGTAAGGGAGGTGCTCATGGCTCAGGAAAACCGCCAGCCCCAGTGGCTGAACCTTGCAGCCGACCGCGTCACGGTGCGTTTGTCGCGTCCGAGCGAGGCCAATGGCATTCAGGTCGACAGCCTGACGTTGCGGGCCCCGACGGTGCGTGACATGCGCAACGCCCAGGCCGGCGGCGCCAGCGACGACGAGCAGCGCGAGCTGAACTTGTTCGCCTCGCTGGCCGAAGTTGGCATCAAGGACCTCGAAGGCCTCACCCTGAAAGACTACGGCCGCTTGCAGTCCGGGTATTTTCGCCTGGTGCAGGACGACGAGGTTTGACCCGACCCGGCAGAAGGCCGCCGCAAGGCGGCTGGCCAAGGAGCTGAACTTTTCCGCGAGCGAAATCATGACCATGTCGTTCAGCGACATGGTCTGGTGGCTTTCGGATTGAGAGGATTAACGGATGGCGAACAAATCAGGGATTGCCCTGGGGGAAGCCGTCGCATCTGGCTCGGCTTTCCCTGGCGCGCTCGATGACTATCGCGCCAGGTTTACCGATCATTGGGCGCCTTACGGCAAGGCGCTTCAATCGTTTTCATCACCGCTGGATATCTGGCGACCAGGCCCGTATCCATCGGTCGTGCCACAGCTGTCGAACTGGCAAGGACTCACTCCGGCACTGGAGCACCAGCCGTTACCCTTGGCTGAACAGGGATGGCGCGCATCCAACTCACCCCCGTTCGAGTTGCCCGCTCAGATCGTACATGCGTACCCCCAGCCTCGGCCGCGCGCAGATTCAACTCCCCGGATCAACGCTGATGCACCTGAAGCCCGCCAAGGGGTGGTGTCGGGGGAGGGCGAAGCAGTTTCGTCAGCCTCTGCTGATCCCACGCCGAGCCGAGCCACTGCCCGTACTCGAGCAGGGGCTGCGGCCAAGGAGGCTGCCTCTGCAACCAAGTTGGATTTGGGGTTGAAGCTCTTCCACACCGCTTCCACCGCCACCACGCCGAAGGAGCAGGCAGTGGGCTATCTCAGTGCGGTTGGGTCGGCAGTCGGCACATTAGGCGGCAAGGCCTTGGGAGCGGCGGTGCCGCGCTGGGGCACGATGGTTTCGGAGGTGGGCGGCGTTGCCTTCGGTATGGCTGGCGACAAGCTGGGCGCCTGGGCTGGCGAGCGGGTCACGAACCCTGCATCGGAGACAGCCAAGGACAAACCGCCATCAACGCCGGTATCGACTCAGTCGAAACCTGACGCGGATCCTTATTCGACGCTGTCTGGCTCAGTCAAGGACGCGCTTACGACTGCTGCGGTGGTGGGCGGGGGTTATGCCAGCTGGGAAGTACTCAAGCGGCGTTACACCAACCCAGGTGCTGTTGCTGGGACCGCCAAGGGCGTCGCAGAGAACCTCAAGGCATTGAAAATACCCCTTGCTTCGATGTTCATCGAGGCTGGTGCAAAGGCGGCCTATACCTATGGCACGGCGCAAACCCGTGAAGAAAGGTGGAGCGGTTATGGCGGCGCGGCAGGGGGCCTGATCCTTGGTGGCGCCCTGGGTGCCGCCGGATCGTTGCTGGGTCCGATCGGTACCACGATAGGGATGTCGGTCGGCAACTTTGTGGGCGATCAGGTTGGGTCGGCGGTTGGCAAATATTTGGCCACCCAGTACCCGGAGCCTGCCTCCACAGAGCAGCCGGTACGGCGAGGGCTGCCGGCCAAGGCGAGCGGGACGGCAAAGGAGCAGAGCCCGGAGCGTGCCAGGTCGTCGGGACCGCCGTCTCCTCTTCGGCCGCCGGGACTTATGGCGCAGTTTGCAACTGCCGCAAGCGTTTCATCGCAACGGCGGCCTACGATGTTGACTATGCCGAAGCCGGGTTCGACTGCTGACACTGCCGGCATGGACAAGGCTCTCGTCAGGGATCTGTTGAGGCCTCCTGTGGATGAAGGGAGGGCAGCAAGTGTGGTGGCCAAGCAACGGGTTGCAGGCGCCATCGCTGAGCCTCGTGCATGGCCTCCGGCGATTCCTGGTCTTTCGTTGGTCCCCGGTATCGTGCCTTCTCCCAGATTCGAAAGTCATGGCGCCAGCGTTGCGCCCGCTGCCGTAAAGGTCGAGCTCCCTCGATCGCCTCAGAAGCCGTCAAGGCCGGCTGCTGTACTGGGGTTGCCGAAGGTTGCGGTGCAGGCCTCAGCGTCTGGACGTTCAGCTCTAATGGACAAGCCCGCAGTAGAGGTGCAGGTACCAGCCGCGCAGTTGTCAGTGCCGCCGCAATCCAGCGTCCTGCCAGATGCTCCGCCTCAAGCCCCGGCCCAACCGGTCATTACCAGCGTTGCTGGTCAGCCACTCAGCTTCACCACCAATATCCCCATCACGCTGCAAGGCGCCGCTGTTGCACACGACCAACTCGCCACCGATCTGGAACTGGCTGTGCGCCGGGTACTGGAAGAACGGCAAAGAGCTGATGAAGCGCGTCTGGCAGACCCTCTACGACAATTTTGAACCGGAGGGACATTCATGACCTACCTGGAGCAGTTGCAGGCCGCACTGCATGCACTGGTCAAGGCGGGCGAGGAGGGGCGTCGGCGTGCCGGCGCCATGCTCGACCCGATGAACCAGGCCGTGGACCACGTCAAGGAAGCCGCGGCTGAACTCGAAGCATTGCCTTGGATCGGTCCGGCCATCGGCCAGCGCCTGCAACGTACCCTGCGTGCCATCGACTCGGCACAAGGGCGTGTCAACAAAGTGATTGCCCGCTACGACAAGAGCGTCGACGAGGTGCGCAAGGTGCAGGAGCGTGTCGATGCGTTCTCCGAACACCTGAGCAAGGCTGGCGCGGCGATCCGCAAGGTGGTGGGCGATGCCCGCGCGGTGGCAAGCGGGGTGCTCTTCACCTTCGGCTTCGCACCGCTGACAACGCCGACCGCCGAAGCGATCAAGCCATTCCCGCACCTGCTGGTGCTGCAACCGCTGAAGGCCAATGCCACACCGTACTACTTCAACCTCGATACCGCCGCGTTCGACCAGTTGCGTCGCCAGACCCGCTTTCGCTGGGCCGCCCAGGAACGCCTGAGCCGCGACAGCGCGCAGCAGGCCGTCGGCCAGGGCGAGGAGACGATCAGCATCCGTGGTGCGATCTTTCCCTCCTTCAAGGGCGGTCTGGGCCAACTGCAGACCCTGCGCAGCATCGGTCGCCAGTTGCTGCCCCTGAGCCTGACCACAGGGTACGGCGAGGTGCTCGGCAACTGGTGCCTGACCAGCATCGACGAAGACCAGAGCAACCTGCTGGCCGGGGGCATTCCACGCAAACAGGGTTTTTCACTGGAGTTCACCCGCTATGGCGAAGACCTGCAAAACGTCTGACGGCGACCTGCTCGACACCCTCTGCCAGCACTACTACGGCCACCTCAACCGCACGGTCGAAGCTGTGCTGGAGGCCAATCAGGGGCTGGCCGATGAAGACCAGCCCCTGCGCGCCGGCGTGATGATCCTGCTACCGGACCTGCCCACTGCCACGGTCAGCAGCGTGCAGCTCTGGGACTGAGCGCAGGCCCATATCCACACCGACAACGGAGGCATGAGTCATGCAACCTGTCTTCAGCATCAAGGCCGATGGCAAGGACATCACCGCCCTGATCAACGACCGCTTGTTGCTGCTGCGCACCACCGACAAACCCGGCATGGAGTCGGATACGTTCGAGCTGCGCATCGATGCCCGCGACGGTGCCCTGGCCCTGCCGCCTCGCGGCGCGGTGCTGGAGGTGCACCTGGGCTACGCCGGGCAGCCGCTGACGCTGCTGGGGCGCTTCACCGTCGATGAGGTCGAGCTGTCCGGGCCGCCGGACACCCTGGTGATCCGCGGCAAGGCCAGCGACCTGTGCGGCAGTGGCAGAACCATCCGCAGCGGCAGTTGGGAGAATGTTCCGCTGCAACGCATCATCGCCGAGATCGGTGCGCGCAACGGTTGGCAGGCGATCTGCCCGGTCGCCCTGAACGTGCCGCGTATCGACCAGTACAGCGAGTCGGACTTCAACTTCATCACCCGTCTGGCCCGCCAGTACGACTGCACCGCCAAGCTCGCCAACGGCCAGCTGCTGGTGCTGCCGCGCCAGGGCGGGCAGAGCGCCAGCGGCAAGACGCTGGGGTTGGTAACGCTGCGGCGCAGCGACATCAGCCAGTGGCAATTTCGCCTGGACGACAAGGCCACTCGCAAGGCCGTGCGCACCCGTCACCAGGACAGTGCCAGCGGCGAGCTCAAGGTGGTCGAACTGAGCAACGCCGAAAGCTCGGGCAGCCAGCGTCCTGTTCATACCGACCGCCACCTGTACCCCAATCGCGCCGCCGCCGAACAGGCTGCCCGCGCACGCCTGGCCAGCTTCAATCGCGAGACTGCCAGCGTGCGCCTGGACATGCCTGGTCGCACCGACCTGTTCGTCGAGCGCAGCATAGAGGTCAGTGGTTTTGTCGACGGGCTCGACGGCCAGTACCTGATCGACTCGGTCGAGCAGGTGTTCACCGGCTCTGGCTGGCGCACCACCGTGCAGTGCAACGGTGGCAAGGCGGGCAAGGCCAAGAGTGCCGGGCGTGCAGCGGGCAGGCCCGCTTCTCTCAAGGCCTAGGCCGTTTTCGACAAGGAGTCTCTTCATGCAATCGAGTTTCAACCCGGATGCGATCCAGGTGCTGGACGACCTGCTCAGCCCCAAGGAGCTGTCCATGCTCGCCCAGCGGCTGGCCGGCCCTGTATGGCGTTTCGGCTGGGCGCAGCACTACGGCGTATTGGACCGACCGTGCTGGCATGCCTTCATTGCCGGCAGCGCACGCGAACAACGACAGGACTGCGAGCAGGAACTGCGTGAGCGCGCAGGCTGGACGTTCCTGGCCGACTGGTGGGCCGGCTTCAAGGACAGCCATCTGCCGCAGGCAACATTGCTTGGGGTCTACGCCAATGGCCAGACCAGCGGCCAGGACGGCCCTATCCACCGCGACAACCGCCCGGATGAGCCGGGCAAGACCCTGGTCATGTTCTGCAACGAACACTGGGCTTCGGCCTGGGGCGGCGAGCTGCTGTTCTTCAACGCCGCCAAGACCGATGTGATCAAGGCCGTCCTGCCCAAGCCCGGGCGAATCGTGCTTTTCGACGGACGCATTCCCCACAGCGCCAGATCGCCCGCCGCAAGCTGCAACCGCTTGCGCGTGAGCCTGGCTTTCAAGACCCTCATCAAGGAGTAGATAACCATGGCTGGAACAGTCGAACTGATCGTCGGTTATGTCGACAAGGCGGCGGGTACCGGTGCAGCCGGCACGTCGCTGATCGATCAGTACAACAGCGACAAGGAGGGCTTCGCCCTGGTCAACCAGAGCACCCAGACGGTTGCGACGGTGGCTGGGGTGACTTCCATGGTCAAGCTCACAGCCGGCTTCACGCCGTTCCTGAGCGTGACCACCAACACGCTGGCCGCGACCACGGTGTTCGTCAAGATCACCGCGGAGTACCGCACCGAGCAGCCGTTCAACACCGGCGATGTCATCAGCCTGGTGGGCAACGTTGCCGGCGTGGTCGGCGGTATTGCCCTGCTGGCCGGGTTCGGCCCTGCAGCGGCCTTGTTCACGGCGGTCGGTATTGGCGCCAACGTCTCGGGCATCATCACCTCCGACGTCAGGAACAACCTCTACCAGTCGCTGGTGAAACCGGTTTGGGAACAGTATTTCAGCGCCAACCCCCAGGCCAGCTATCCTGACTACTGGGTGGCGCCGGACCTGAAACTGGCCACGCTCGCCGAGCTGGGCGCCTACTACGCCGATCGCATCGCCACCAGTCACTGGGATCCGGCAACGGGGGCGGTATCGCTGTCCAGCGACAGCCGGAGCGTCTATGACGAGGGTGCGGCGGCTGGCGGCGGGGGAGGGGGCTATGTCGAAGGAGGCAGCTCCGGTACTGCGCCTGTGGTCTATCCCGATCTGCCGGACGCCTGGATCGATATCGGGCCGATCGAGATCGTGAACCCGGGCGATGTGTACCTGGGCAGCGATCAATACCATCGCTGAGGTTCATGGTAGGGTTGCGCTCCAGCCCAACGGTCATCGATAACGGACATATGGCTTCACTCGCCTCTCAGCTTTCTGCGCTCACGCCCCGCCAGCGTTTCATCGTCCTGCTGCTCCTAGCGATCTGCTTCCTTGCGTTCGCCGCGATCTATGCGCGGGGATATCGCGACGCTCCTGCGTCGGATGACACCCGGCTGGTCACGCTCGACGGTCGACTGACGACCCACCCCCAAGTCTGGAAGCCCCAGCCCGAGTTGGTCAGCTTTGGCGTGGCCTACGACCTGGACGGTCAGCGTCGGCAGCAGGGTTTGTATGCTTATCGCAGTGCGTTCGAGCAGGCGGGAATCGGTATGGGCACCGTGCTCAGGCTGACCGTGGAAGGCTCCGGGCGGGTGCGAGCTCTGGCCAGTGAAGAGGGCCGTATCCTGTTCGATGACCGGCTCAACCAGCAGGTCATCGAGTGGAACAATATTTCGATCCGGCGCGGCGTAATCGTCAGTGGCGTCATGTCGGCTGCAGCGCTGGCCTTCGCGCTGCTGACCGGCTGGCGGCACCGGCGGCGCATTTTTTCCCGAGGCGGTGCTGCCGAAGGCTGACGTCTCGCACCGATCCTCTGCGCCATCGTCCAGGACGCAGTCCACACCCCACTCCCAACCCAGGCTTGCCTGGGTTTTTTTTGCTTGCCAGGGAGGTTCTGCATGCTCACCGAGCGGCAACTCATTCAGATCTATCCACTCGCCGGCCAGCGTGTCGGCACGTTTCTCACACCTCTCAACGAGGCCATGGCCCGTTGGGAAATCGACCATCCCAAGCGCATCGCCGCCTTTCTCGCCCAGGTCGGTCATGAGTCCGACCAGTTACGCTATGTGAAGGAGCTGGGCAGCGATCGCTATCTTTCACGCTATGACACCGGCCCGCTGGCCCTGCGCCTGGGCAACACGCCCGAGGCCGACGGTGATGGCCAGCTGTATTGCGGTCGCGGCCTGATCCAGGTCACCGGGCGCAACAACTACCAGGCTTG
This sequence comes from Pseudomonas sp. S44, assembly GCF_016624805.1. Taxonomy (NCBI): domain Bacteria; kingdom Pseudomonadati; phylum Pseudomonadota; class Gammaproteobacteria; order Pseudomonadales; family Pseudomonadaceae; genus Pseudomonas; species Pseudomonas sp. S44. The sequence goes on along the minus strand of NZ_JACVTY010000023.1, from coordinate 19,627 downwards.
CAGCCGTGCGCTGTTTGGTGATGAGCGGTTGCTGGCGCAACCCCAGCTACTCGAGCAGCCACGCTGGGCCTGCGAGTCGGCGGCCTGGTTCTGGCAGTCGCGCGGGCTCAATGCCCTGGCCGATCGTGGTGAGTTCAACCGCATCACCCGACATATCAATGGTGGGCTCAATGGCCTGGATGAGCGCCTCAAGCTCTGGGCCAGGGCTCGGGAGGTATTGTGCTGAGCCGCCTGCAGTTTGCTGCGTACGTTGCCTCGGTACTGTTGCCCGCCGCGTTGGCCTGGCAGGTTCAGGCCTGGCGCTACGAGCGTCTGCTCGCCGAGTCGGACGAGTTGCAGGCGCGCCAGCGGGTGGAGCAGGCCGAGGTGCTCAACGAACAGCTGCGTAGTGAGCGCGAGCAGCGCCAGGCGCTCGAGCGACGGCTGCACGACAGCGAGTCGATTCATTTCCAGGAGCTTACCGATGCGCAACAGAATCAGGCTCGGCTGCGTGATCGCCTTGCTACTGCCGATCTGCGCCTGTCGGTCCTGGTCGAGCGCGACGCCACCTGTTCCACAATGCCTGCCGCCACCGGCGCCAGCGGCGTGGATCATGGCGCCGTACGCGCCCGACTTGACCCGGCGCATGCTCGACGAATTATCGCCATCACCGACGACGGCGACCGGGGGCTGATCGCCCTGCGCGCCTGTCAGGCCTACATCCGCGCGCTGGCGCCGTGAATCCTTGCCTGGGGGGATGAGGGTGGTAGGGTAGTGCGCAGTCACGCAAGGAGCCTGCCATGGACCCGATCACCGTACTTTCTACCCGCCTGGGCGAACACCTGCGCCGCTTCAATGCGCAGGTGAGCACCGCCGAGTCCTGCACTGGTGGTGGCATCGCCGAAGCGATCACCCGTATTCCCGGCAGTTCGGCCTGGTTCGAGGCGGGTTACGTCACCTATTCCAACGCCCAGAAGACCCGCCAGCTTGGCGTCCCCGAGGCACTGTTCACCCAGGTTGGCGCCGTCAGCCAGGAGGTTGTCGAGGCCATGGTCCGTGGTGCCCAGGCCGCCAGCGGCGCGCGGTTTGCCGTAGCGGTCAGCGGTGTCGCCGGGCCGGATGGCGGCTCGCCGGCCAAACCGGTAGGCACCGTGTGGCTGGCGTGGGGCGATGGAGCCGACGTGAGCAGCGAGCGTCGCCACTTCGAGGGCGATCGCGAGGCGGTGCGCCGACAGACGGTGATCGCTGCGTTAGACGGCTTGTTACAGCTTGGTGCCGAGTAAATCGCTCGACGGGGGTTTGCGGAAACGAATCCCTGTGGAATAATACTGGCTACTTATACAGGTATTCCGGCCATCAGGGCCAAGTCGAACACGTGAGGATTTCAATGGACGACAACAAGAAGCGCGCCTTGGCTGCGGCCCTGGGTCAGATCGAACGCCAATTCGGCAAGGGCGCAGTCATGCGCATGGGCGATCACGAACGCCAGGCCATCCCGGCCATCTCCACCGGCTCGCTGGGCCTGGACATCGCCCTCGGCATCGGCGGTCTGCCAAAGGGCCGTATCGTCGAGATCTACGGCCCGGAATCCTCGGGCAAGACCACGCTGACCCTGTCGGTCATCGCCGAGGCCCAGAAGAACGGCGCCACCTGCGCCTTCGTCGACGCCGAGCATGCTCTCGACCCTGAGTACGCTGGCAAGCTCGGCGTCAACGTCGATGACCTGCTGGTCTCGCAGCCAGACACCGGCGAACAGGCCCTGGAAATCACCGATATGCTGGTGCGTTCCAACGCTGTCGACGTGATCATCGTCGACTCCGTGGCGGCCCTGGTACCCAAGGCTGAGATCGAAGGCGAAATGGGTGACATGCACGTCGGCCTGCAGGCCCGCCTGATGTCCCAGGCGCTGCGCAAGATCACCGGTAACATCAAGAACGCCAACTGCCTGGTCATCTTCATCAACCAGATCCGTATGAAGATTGGCGTGATGTTCGGTAGCCCGGAAACCACCACCGGCGGTAACGCCCTGAAGTTCTACGCCTCGGTCCGTTTGGACATCCGTCGTACTGGCGCTGTGAAGGAAGGCGACGAAGTGGTGGGCAGCGAAACCCGCGTCAAGATCGTCAAGAACAAGGTTTCGCCACCTTTCCGTCAGGCCGAGTTCCAGATTCTCTACGGCAAGGGTATCTACCGTAACGGCGAGATCATCGACTTGGGCGTCTCTCAAGGCCTGGTCGAGAAATCCGGCGCCTGGTACAGCTATCAGGGCAACAAGATCGGCCAAGGCAAGGCCAACGCTGCCAAGTACTTGCAAGAGAACCCGGCCATCGGTTCGGAAATCGAGAAGCAGATTCGTGAGAAGCTGCTGACCTCCGGCGCTGTCGCCGCTGCTGGCAAGGCCGCCGCCGCTGAAGCTGATGCCGACGATATGGCTGATGCTGAAGCCGGTTATTGATATCGCTGGTTGATCGCGCATGTCGTCCGTCGTACTCGACACCCCCGTCGCCGTTCGGCGGACAGCCATGGACCTGCTCGCGCGCCGCGAGCACGGTCGTGTCGAGCTGACGCGCAAGTTGCGTCAGCGCGGTGCCACCGATGAGCTGATCGAGCCTGCGCTCGATCGGCTTGCCGAGGAAGGGCTGCTCAGCGAGGCGCGCTACCTGGAAAGCTTCATTTCCTATCGCTCCAACTCCGGCTATGGCCCCGCACGTATTCGTGAGGACCTGAGTCAGCGAGGGCTGAACCGTGGCGATATCGATCAGGCACTGCGCGAGAGCGGTGTGGACTGGTCGGCCCGCCTACGGGACGTCTGGCAGCGCAAGTTCGCCGGGCAACGTCCTCAGGATCCCCGCAGTCGCGCGCAGCAAACGCGCTTTCTCGCCTACCGTGGTTTTTCCATGGACATGATCGGCCGGCTGCTCAGCGGGCGCGACCTCGATGAATGACGGCCAGTACGGCTGACCAGGCAGATATCTGCCAGGTCAGCCGTACTGGCCGTTTTTCGTTCAACTGACTTTCAGCGCTTCTCGCGCATGCTGGGTCGTGTGTATGGGCTGAGGTTTTGCCCAGTTTTCCGGCAGGTTGATGAAGTCCACCAGTTCACGAAGGCGCCCCTGATCACGGCCGTTGAAGGCGAAGGTCAGGCGGGTCAGGTGGTTGAAGTCTCCTACTTCATGTTCTGCACTGCTGTCGGGCTGTTGATGATACTTGCCGCTCAGGCGCAGGTCGGCAAAACCCTCCTGGATGTCGCATAGCGCAGCCTCGCTCAAGGGGTGCAGCATGCGGATCACGAACTGGTTCTTCAGCCACCGGCTCGAGTGGTAGTTACTATAGAACTGTTTGATCTCTTCAACGGCCTCGTCGGCGCTGTGTACCAGGCGTACCAGCTTCAGGTCGCTGGGCAGGATATAGCGGTTCTCTTCCAACTGACGGCTGATGAAGTTCAGGGCATCCTGCCAGAAGCTGCCGCCAGGCGAGTCCAGCAGTACCACCGGCACCAGCGGGCTTTTGCCGGTCTGGATCAGGGTCAGCACTTCCAGCGCTTCGTCGAGCGTGCCGAAGCCACCCGGGCAAAGGACCAGTCCGTCGGCCTCCTTGACGAAGAACAGCTTGCGGATGAAGAAGAAGTGGAAGGGCAGCAGCTTGTCGGTGCCGTCCACCGTGGCATTGGCATGTTGCTCGAAAGGCAGGGTGATATTGAAACCCAGGCTGTTCTCGGCACCGGCGCCTTCGTGGGCAGCGGCCATGATGCCGCCACCGGCACCAGTGATGACCATCAGCTCGGAGCGTGCCAGTGTGGCGCCCAGTTCCCGGGCCAGGGCATACATCGGGTGTTCCTGGGGTGTGCGAGCCGAGCCGAACACCGTGACTTTGCGTCGGCCCTTGTAGCGTTCGAGAGTACGGAAGGCGTGATCCAGTTCGCGCAGGGCCTGCAAGGTGATCTTGGCGTTCCAGCGGTTGGCGTCGTCGCTGGCCATGCGCAGTACGGTCAACATCATGTCGCGGTAGAGGGGCAGGTTGGGGCTGTTCGGTGCCACCAGTTGCAGTTGTTCGTCAATCCTGCCCAGGTCGATTCCCTGGTCGCTGAAGTGCTTGGACAGCAGTTCATTCGGTAGGTAAGGCATTCAACGTCTCCTTCTGCAGCAAAACCTCTGACCGGTCGATGGTGAGTACCGGCCACGACACTGCGTGTGTCGCTGGCTGCTGTGGCTCGAGTGTGCATCCCGAGCATTGCAGTAGGCCTTCAAGGCCGTGATGCAGTGGCTTGTATCCATCTTGTCTGTTTTCGTTGCGGATCCGGCAACGTCGTGGCGTCGGCAATCTCCTGTGCTTGCCGAAAATGCCTGTCGTTTGCTTTCAATCTAGACGCTGGCGCGCGATCGTGCCGGTTCGCTGAAGGTCAACCGTTCGTCTGATCGGATCCAATCCTTGCCGAGCTTTGTTTAACTGAGGGGCAGAGGGCGATGCAGGGAGGAAGAAGCATGCATCGGTTGGTCATCGAGGTGGACCTGCAGTTGTATGAACTGCTCAGGCGTGCGGCCCAGGACCATCACTTGAGCCTGGAGGGCGAGTGCCTGCGCAGGTTGCAAGGCGCCGACAGGCAATCACGTTACCTTCAGGCCCTGCTGGCGGATCTGCGCGCCGATGAGGAGCAGCGGCGCGCCAGCGACGATCAGGTCGCCTGAATCACTTCTTCTTGTTGCCAGCGGTGCAGCTGGCAGCGTCGAACGCCTGGTCCATGACCGGCTGGTTGGTCTTGTAGACGGTGAAGCGGTAGACCATCACCGCGCCCTTGGTCATCAGTTGGCGGTAGCCGGTGTTGCGGCAGACGCTGTCGCCCAGCTGGCTGCGCACCAGCGCCGGGTTTTCCAGCATGCGCTGGGCATGTTCTTCACGCACGCTCAGGTGGTTGACCAACGCCTTGCCCTTCTCGACGGTGTAGCCCTGATCGAGGATGTCTTCGTTGACGGCGCGTGGCGTGCCGACGCTGCTCTCCTTGGCAACCTTCTGCAGCATCTGGTTCAGCTCGTAGTCCTGCTTGGACGCTGCGTTGGCGGCAAGCGGCAGGGCGAGCATCAGGCTCAGGGTCGGGACGATAAGACGCAGCATGAATCTCTCCTGGTTCGGTGACTGGCGCTTTGACCCGCGCCGGCAGGCGGCGTTCCATGAACAGGTCGCGCTCCAGGCGCAGCCGCCGCCAAAGGCTCGATTATAAGGGAGCCTGGCAGTGGCCTGCACGGCAAACCTGCGCCCGCTCTGGTAGACTTGCACCTTTGTTTCCCGCCGAGTTGTCGCAGTGTCCATCCTATTCCCGTCGCCAGGCTTGCAGCCATGAGCCATGCGGTAGCGCGTCTGCGCGCCGAGCGTCTGGCGCGCAGCAATAAACCCTTCGTCGCCCGCGGTTCGCGAGCCGATCGCTGCCCGGACTGCCGGGTTATCGCCAGCCATTGCCTGTGCGCCTGGAAGCCTCGGGTCGACGCCCAGGCCGGCATGTGTCTGGTGATGCACGACACCGAGCCATTGAAGCCGACCAACACCGGCTGGCTGATCGCCGACCTGATCGAAGACACCTGGGCCTTCGGCTGGCAGCGCACGGATGTCGATGCGCGCTTGCTGGCGCTGCTCGAACAACCCCAGTGGCAGCCCTATATCGTCTTCCCTGGTGAGTTCGTCGCACAGGAGCGAGTGGTCAACGAAGTGGTGTGCGAGCCCGGCAAGCGGCCGCTGTTCATCCTGCTCGACGCCACCTGGACCGAAGCGCGCAAGATGTTTCGCAAGAGCCCGTACCTGGATCGCTTCCCGGTGCTGAGCCTGGAGGCCGAGCAGATGTCGCGCTACCGCCTGCGCCGCTCCAAGCGTGACGATCATTTCTGCACCGCGGAAGTGGCGGCCATGTGTCTGGACCTGGCCGGCGACAACCGTGCCTCCCAGGCGCTGGATGCCTACCTTGACGTGTTCAGCCTGCACTACTTGAGCGGCAAGCGACACCTGGCACTGGACGACCAGGATGAGCCGCATCAACGCTTGCATACCTTCCTATAGTCCAAGGGGCAAGCTAGCCGGATTGGTTCATACTGTCGAGCAGGTCGCCAGGGTGGGCGAGGCCGCCGGGCAATTGGCTTGACCACCCGGACGGTGCTCGGCATCCTTGGCGCCGATTCGGCCACGACGCAGCCGCTACCCCTGGTCTGCATCGTGCCCTTGCCGCTGGCGGCGCCGCCGCCCGCGCCTTGAGTTGCCCGCCAGGCACAGGCCCCATACCCAACAGCGCCTGGCACAGAACAGGACCCCTGGATCGATGGCTACATATGAAATCCTGATTGCCGATGACCATCCGCTGTTCCGTAGCGCCTTGCGCCAGGCCATGACCCTCGGCCTTGGGCAGGACGTACGTCTGGTGGAGGTGGCAAGCATCGCCGAACTGGAAACCCGCCTGACCGAGAAATCCGACTGGGACCTGGTCCTGCTCGACTTGAACATGCCAGGTGCCTATGGCTTCTCCGGGCTGGTCCTGCTCCGCGGCCAATACCCGCAGATTCCGGTGGTGATGGTGTCGGCGCAGGAAGAGGCGGCCGTGGTGGTCAAGTCCCGTGAGTTCGGAGCCAGCGGTTTCATTCCGAAGTCCAGCCCGCTGGAAACCATCCAGGACGCCGTGCGCAAGGTGCTCGACGGCGAAGTGTGGTGGCCGCCGCAGGCGTTCGAAAAGGTTGATGTGTCGGCCGAGGCCAAAGCCGCCAGCGAAGGGCTCGCAAGCCTGACGCCGCAGCAGTTCCGGGTGCTGACCATGGTCTGCGAAGGTTTGTTGAACAAGCAGATCGCCTACGAGCTGAGCGTTTCGGAGGCGACCATCAAGGCCCACGTCACCGCGATCTTCCGCAAGCTGGGCGTGCGTACCCGGACCCAGGCCGCCTTGCTGCTGCAACAACTTGAATCGGTTTCAGCCAACTGAGCCTTCCGGCTTCACGCTTTTTTGACCCAGGCTGGACTAGCCTGCAGGTCTTTTTCAGGTGAATTGACTCACATGTCGCCATTCAAGGGCCAGACCGGCCTGAAACGCATCTTCAATGCCGCCGGCTATTCGCTCGACGGCCTGCGCGCCGCCTTCAAGGGCGAGGCTGCCTTCCGCCAACTGGTGCTGCTCAATGTGCTGCTGATCCCGACTGCCTTCTGGTTGCCGGTCAGTCGCGGCGAGCGTGCGATCCTGATCGCGGTGTGTCTGCTGGGGCTGATCGTCGAGCTGCTCAACTCGGCGGTCGAGGCTGCCATCGACCGCATTTCGCTGGACCGTCACCCCTTGTCGAAGAACGCCAAGGACATGGGCAGTGCTGCGCAGTTGGTGGCAATGAGCATGGTGGCGCTGGTCTGGGGCGTAATCCTGCTCGGCTGACGCTCAGGCGATGGTCGGCAGCACGATCTCGTCGCTGCGCTGCACCCCCGCAGTGAAGCTGCGGCACAGCTCGAGAAACTCACGCATGGCTGAGGTCTGGTACTTCTGCTTGTGCCAGATGAAGTAGAACTGGCGCAGCAGATCCAGCTCCGGGGTTTCCACTGCCACCAGGCTGCCGCGCCTGAAAGCGTCGCGCAGCGCGAGACGTGAAATGCAGCCGATCCCCAGACCCGACTCCACGGCGCGCTTGATCGCTTCCGTATGTTCGAGCTCCAGGCGGATGTTCAGGTTGGCGCGGTGGTGGCGCATGGCCTGGTCAAAGGTCAGGCGGGTGCCTGAGCCTTGTTCGCGCAAGATCCACGCCTCCTGGGACAAGGCCTCGATATTGGCGCGGCCGACCTTGGCCAGTGGATGCTGCGGAGCGCAGAACACCACCAGTTCGTCCTCGACCCAGGGTTGCACCTCCAGGTCAGGGTGGTTGCAGTCACCCTCGATAAGACCCAGGTCAATTTCGTAGTGCGCCACCTGTTGCACAATGTGCGCTGTATTCTGCACGTGCAGCTTGACCTGGCTTTCCGGGTGCACCTGCATGAAGCTGCCGATCAGCAGCGTTGCCAGGTAGTTGCCGATGGTCAGGGTGGCGCCGACGGCGAGCGAGCCGAAGCCGGACTTGCCATTGAGCAGGTCTTCGATTTCCTTGGCCTGGTCGAGCAGGGCTACTGCTTGGGGCAGCAACTGATGGCCCAGGGCGTTGAGGCTCAGACGCTTGCCGGCGCGATCGAACAGCTGGCAGCTGGACTGGCGCTCCAGTTCGGTGATGGAAGTACTGGCCGCCGACTGCGAAAGGGCCAGTACATTGGCCGCTCGCGATACGCTTTGATGCTGGGCGACGGCGACGAAGACTTGAAGCTGGCGGAGAGTGAATCGCATATCTATATAACCGATAAGTCATATCTTGATAATTCAGTTAACAGATATTCTCGCTGCCCCTAAACTATCGCGCAACTGCGCGTCTTGCGCGCGCCGCGTTTTTCTTCAGGAGCCCCACTAGATGAGCAACATGAACCACGAACGTGTCCTCAGTGTGCATCACTGGAACGACACCCTGTTCAGCTTCAAGTGCACCCGCGACCCGGGCCTGCGCTTCGAGAACGGTCAGTTCGTGATGATCGGCCTGCAGCAGGAAAGCGGCCGTCCGCTCATGCGTGCCTATTCGATCGCTTCGCCGAACTGGGAAGAGCATCTGGAGTTCTTCAGCATCAAGGTGCCGGACGGTCCGCTGACCTCCCAGCTGCAGCACCTGAAGGAAGGCGACGAGATCATCATCAGCAAGAAACCGACCGGCACCCTGGTGCTGGACGACCTGAACCCGGGCAAGCACCTGTACCTGCTGAGCACCGGCACCGGCCTGGCACCGTTCATGAGCGTGATCCAGGACCCGGAAACCTACGAGCGTTTCGAAAAGGTCATCCTGGTGCATGGCGTGCGCTACGTGAACGAAGTCGCCTACCGCGAGTTCATCACCGAGCACCTGCCACAGAATGAATTCTTCGGTGAAGCGGTGCGTGAGAAGCTGATCTATTACCCGACCGTGACCCGCGAGCCGTTCGAGAATCAGGGCCGTCTGACCGACCTGATGCGCAGCGGCAAGCTGTTCAGCGACATCGGCCTGCCTCCGATCAACCCGCAGGACGACCGTGCGATGATCTGCGGCAGCCCGAGCATGCTCGACGAGACCAGCGAAGTGCTCGACAGCTTTGGCCTGAAGATCTCGGCGCGTATGCGCGAGCCAGGTGATTACCTGATCGAGCGTGCATTCGTCGAGAAGTAAGGCGAATTGCGGCATAAAAAAACGCAGACCAGGGGCTGCGTTTTTTTATGCCTGGAGAATGTGAATTCAGGCTTCGCGTGCGACCTCCAGCACCCGGATCACTTCCGGCTGCGGATAATGCCAGCGCACCTGCACATCCCAGAACTTTACCCCGTAGACGCGTTGCGCAGGCGGCACCTGGTAGGCCGGGCGCGGGTCCTGGGCCAGGCACTGCTCGATGAGCTCCACCAGTGGTTCTGCCAGGCGCAGAGCATGCTCGTGGGCCTGGGGCAGGGCACTATCGCTCCACTGCACGTTGATCGGCAGTGGCGCATCGCTGGCCATCTGGTTGACGGCATTGTCGATGCTGTCGGCGTAGGGCACGTAGGGTTTGATATCCAGCACTGGGGTACCGTCCAGCAGGTCGATGCCGGACAAGAGCAGACGCCCCGGCTCCACGCCCTCGAGGCGCACCACCGACTGGCCAATACCATTGGGGCGATGGGTGGCGCGCGTGGCGAACACGCCCATGCTCTTGTTGCCGCCCAGGCGCGGTGGGCGCACCTTCAGCCGGGGCTTTTCTTCCAGTGCTTGATGGAACAGGAACAGCAGCCACACGTGGCTGACCTGCTCCAGGCCCTGTACCGCGTCACCCTGGTCGAACGGCGGCAGCAGCTCCAGCACGCCACGTGCGGCAGGCGCCAGGCGCGGCTGGCGGGGGATGGCGAACTTCTCCTTGAAGCAGGAACGGACGATGCCCACCGGTGTGACGCTGTGCTGCATGATCGGCTCAGCCACGTACGCGAAGGGTCAGGCCCTTGAGGAAGTTGCGCAGCAACTGGTCCTGGCAGGGCCGGTAGTTGTCATGCCCGACCTTGCGAAACAGCGCGCTGAGTTCGGGCTTGGACACCGCGAAATTGACCGACTTGAGAATCGCGTGCAGGTCATCTTCCTTCAGCTCGAACGCCACCCGCAGTTTCTTAAGCACGGTGTTGTTGGTCACCGGCAGCTCGACGGGCTGGGGCGCACGGCTGTCGTCCTTGCCACGGCGGTGGATCACCAGGCCATCGAGAAAATGGGCCATGACGCGTTCCGGGCAGCGCACGTAGCCGGCTTCGTCTTCCTTCTTGATGTAGCCGGCAAGCACCACCGGGTTCACTTCAAGGCCGGACAGGGCGATGATTTCGGCCATCTTGGCGTCGTTCACCTTGAGCATGTAGCGCAGGCTGCGCAGGACATCGTTGTGGTTCATGTGACTCGAATCCTTTTCAGGGCCGCACCTGGCGGCGCGGCGGTATCGCTTAGAAACGTTCGCTGGCGGCCAGGTAGCGCCACTGACCCAGGGGCAGCTTGCCCATCGACACACCACCCAGGCGAATGCGACGCATACCGAGCATTTCCAGGCGAAGGTAGGCGCACAGTTCGGAAATCTGCCCAGGCTGCGGGTTTTTCAACACCAGGCGCAGGTGGGTTTCGTTCTGCCAGCTGGCCTTGGCCCGCGGCAGTTCCCGGTCATTGCGCGTGGCACCACGGGCCAGGCGCTCGAGCGCCTGCGGTGTGGTTTCACCGCGTACCTCGATGATGTATTCCTGCTCCAGGCGACGCAGGTCGGCGTCGATCTTGCGGGTTACCCGCCAGTCCTGGGTGAATACCTGCAGGCCGCTGGCGCCGCGTTCGAGCGGGGCGAGGCAAGTCAATCTGGCGAAGTGCCCGTGCAGGGGGCGCACGCCTTCGCGGTGGGCTTCGCTGAGGCTTGCCAGGTTCATGCTGGCGCGGGCAGCTTCACTGTCCTGGCCCTTGGGCTGGTTGAGCAGCAGGGTAACCGGCTCCAGTGTTTCGGCACGGGCACCCGGGAGCAGTTCGACACGCTGAGTTTCAACCTTGAACTGCGGTTGCTCGACAACGACTCCATCGACCGTGACCCAGCCGCCCTCGATGTACAGTTCGGCCTCGCGGCGGGAGCAGCCGAGCTGTTCGATGAGGCGTTTGGACAGACGGACGGGTTCGGACATGAGCAGACATTCGCAGGGCAGGGAAAGGCGTCCATTGTACCCGTCCGAGCCGTGCTGCGGCTGGGAATCTGTGCCATTTCGGCCATTTGCACAGCGGTGGCGGCGCAGTTGCTAGCCCTGTGGGCGGATCAGTCGCATATGCAGCAGCGGATACGGCTGACCCAAGCCATCGGTTTCCGAGCGGCCCGCTATCTCGAAGCCCTCATGCAGGTAGAAACCCAGCGCCTGGGGGTTCTGTTCGTTGACGTCCAGGCGATCGGCGTTGAGCTCGGAAATGACGTGATGCAGCAGGCGCTTGCCAACGCCTTGGCCGCGGTGCTCAGGGGCGACGAAGAGCATGTCGACACGGCCGTTGGCGACGCCGGTAAAGCCGAGGATCCTGCGTCGAGTGTCCCGGCAGCAGACCAGCATCACGGCGTCCAGATAGCGGCGCAGTACATGGTCGCGCAGCAGCACGATGTAGGCGTCGGGGAGAAAGTCATGAGTGGCGCGCACCGATGCTTCCCAGATACGGACCAGTTCGGGGTAGTCGCTGTAGTGGGGGGTATGTAGCGTCAGGTGCAAGGACATTCTGTATTCCTCGGGTAGTGAGGAAAACATAGATGCTGCAGCACAGGTGTGCGGATTTTTTCTGTCTGGCAGGCCCTTTCGCGGTGTTACGCGCGAAAGGGCGTGACGATCAGATGGGCTCGGCCCACATGTCGTATTCGTCGGCATCGACAATACGGCAACGGACCTTGTCGCCCGGCTTGAAGCCGTGGTTACCGTCGATGAACACGCTACCGTCGATTTCCGGTGCGTCGAAGAAGCTGCGACCTACCGAGCCCTGTTCCTCGACCTCGTCGATCAGTACCTCGATCTCCTTGCCGATACGCAGTTGCAGGCGTGCAGTGCTGATCGCCTGCTGGTGGGCCATGAAACGGTCCCAGCGATCCTGCTTGATCTCATCCGGGACTTCTTCCAGGCCCAGGTCGTTGGCTGGGGCGCCTTCGACCGGCGAATACTGGAAGCAGCCGACGCGGTCGAGCTGGGCTTCGGTCAGCCAGTCGAGCAGGTACTGGAAGTCCTCTTCGGTTTCGCCGGGGAAGCCGACGATGAAGGTCGAGCGGATCACCAGCTCCGGGCACTGCTCGCGCCAGTTCTTGATGCGCGCCAGGGTACGGTCCTCGAAGGCCGGGCGTTTCATGGCCTTGAGCACCTTGGGGCTGGCGTGCTGGAACGGGATGTCCAGGTACGGCAGGATCTTGCCGGCGGCCATCAGCGGGATCACGTCATCGACGTTGGGGTAGGGGTAGACATAGTGCAGGCGCACCCAGGCGCCCAGGCTGCTCAGCGCTTCGCACAGCTCGAGCATGCGGGTCTTGACCGGGCGACCGTTCCAGAAGTCGGTCTTGTACTTGACGTCGACGCCATAGGCGCTGGTGTCCTGGGAAATCACCAGGATCTCCTTGACGCCAGCCTTCACCAGGCGCTCGGCCTCGCTCAGCACTTCGCCGACCGGGCGGCTGACCAGCTTGCCGCGCATCGACGGGATGATGCAGAAGCTGCAGCTGTGGTTACAGCCTTCGGAAATCTTCAGGTAGGCGTAGTGGCGCGGGGTCAGCTTGACACCCTGCGGCGGCACCAGGTCGATCAGCGGGTTGTGGTCCTGGCGCGGTGGCACCACCTCGTGTACGGCATTGACCACCTGCTCGTATTGCTGTGGGCCGGTGACCGACAGCACGCTGGGGTGCACGTCGCGAATGGTGCCTTCCTCGACACCCATGCAGCCGGTGACGATGACCTTGCCGTTTTCCTTGATCGCTTCGCCGATCACTTCCAGCGACTCGGCCTTGGCGCTGTCGATGAAGCCGCAGGTGTTGACCACCACCACGTCGGCGTCTTCGTAGGTCGGAACGACTTCATAGCCTTCCATGCGCAGTTGGGTGAGGATGCGCTCGGAGTCGACCAGGGCCTTGGGGCAGCCCAGGGAGACAAAGCCGACCTTCGGCGTGGCGGGAGTGGTGGACATGACTAACCTCGGTATTGAAACAGGTCGCGCCTGCCAGTGGCGGCGCGATCCGGGCGGGCGTTTTTGGCGCCTCTGATCAAAAAGTGCGCAATTCTAGCGAGCGCAAGGTCGCTTGACCAGCAGAAAAGCGACGAGCGCTGCGCTATGCTTCGCGCCGTTGTGTCCGGGTAGCAATGATAGCCGGATGACGACAGCGGTCCGGGCGCTGCGAGCATGGCGTCCGGTGCGAATACTACCGGCCCCGAGGGGCCGTCTGCGGGAGTGGTCGATGGTTCAGGCAAGCAGTCACGCCGAGGGTGGGCATGGGGCGGCACGCCCTTTGGGCCTGCTGGTGGCAGCTGTTGGGGTGGTCTATGGCGATATCGGTACCAGCCCGTTGTATACCCTCAAGGAAGTCTTTACCGGCGGTTATGGCGTACAGGTCGACCACGACGGGGTGCTGGGCATCCTGTCGCTGATTCTCTGGTCGCTGCTGTGGGTCGTGTCGTTCAAGTACGTGATGTTCATCCTGCGTGCCGACAACCAGGGCGAGGGCGGCACCATGGCGCTTACCGCACTGGCGCGGCGTGCCACGGCCGCGCATCCGCGGCTGCGCATGCTGATGGTCGGCTGCGGGCTGGTCGGGGCCTCGCTGTTCTATGGCGACAGCATGATCACCCCGGCAGTCTCGGTGTTGTCGGCGGTCGAGGGCATGGGGCTGGCGTTCGACGGCATCGACCACTGGGTGGTGCCGATCTCGCTGGTGGTGCTGGTGGCACTGTTCCTGGTGCAGAAGCATGGTACCGAGAAGATCGGCAAGGCCTTTGGGCCGATCATGGTTGCCTGGTTCCTCGTGCTGGCTGCGCTCGGCGTGCATGGCATCCAGCAAAGCCCGGAAGTGCTCAAGGCGTTCAATCCCGGGTGGGCGTTGAACTTCTTTATCGTCCATCCAGGGATGGGCGTGGCGATTCTCGGTGCGGTGGTGCTCGCGCTGACCGGTGCCGAGGCGCTGTACGCCGACATGGGCCACTTCGGGCGCAAGCCGATCGCCCGTGCCTGGTTTGCCCTGGTGCTGCCAGCGTTGGTGCTCAACTACTTCGGCCAGGGCGCGATGCTGCTGCAAAACCCCGAGGCGGCGCGCAACCCCTTCTACCTGCTGGCGCCAAGCTGGGCGCTGCTGCCGCTGGTCGGGCTGGCGACGATGGCTACGGTGATTGCCTCCCAGGCGGTGATTTCCGGCGCCTTCTCCCTGACCCGCCAGGCCATTCAGCTGGGCTACGTGCCGCGGATGCAGATCCAGCACACCTCCAGTGACGAGCAGGGGCAGATCTACATTGGCGCCGTGAACTGGACCCTGATGGTCGGCGTGGTGCTGCTGGTGATCGGCTTCGAGTCTTCCGGCGCCCTGGCTGCGGCCTACGGGGTCGCGGTGACCGGCACCATGCTCATGACGACTATCCTGGTTTCTGCGGTGATGCTGCTGCTGTGGAAATGGCCACCGGTGCTGGCAGTGCCGCTGCTGGTGGGGTTCCTGTTGGTGGATGGGCTGTTCTTCGCCGCCAACGTGCCGAAGATCGTGCAGGGTGGTGCTTTCCCGGTACTGGCGGGGATCGTGCTGTTCGTGCTGATGAGCACCTGGAAGCGTGGCAAGCAGATTCTCGTCGAGCGTATCGATGAGGGTGGCCTGCCGTTGCCGGTATTCATCAGCAGCATTCGTGTGCAGCCACCGCATCGCGTCGAGGGGACGGCGGTGTTCCTCACGGCGCGTGCCGATGCGGTGCCCCATGCGTTGTTGCACAACATGCTGCACAACCAGGTGCTGCACAGCCAGGTCGTACTGTTGACGGTGGTCAGCGAGGATCGGCCGCGGGTACCGGAGTCTGAGCGCTTCGAGGTCGAGGCCTATGGCGACGGGTTCTTCCGCGTATTGCTGCACTTTGGCTTCATGGATGAACCGGACGTACCGGCGGCACTGCGCCTGTGCCATCTGGAAGAGCTGGATTTCAGCCCCATGCGCACCACCTACTTCCTCAGCCGCGAGACGGTGATCGCCTCGCGCCTGGAAGGCATGTCGCGCTGGCGCGGGAACCTGTTCGCGTTCCTGCTGAAGAATGCCAACGGCAACTTGCGCTTCTTCAACCTGCCGCTGAACCGGGTGATCGAGCTGGGAACCCAGGTCGAGATCTGATTGAAACGACAAGGGCCGCGATGCGGCCCTTGTCGTTTTACTGCTCGGCGACGTTCGACTTGCCCTGGCGGGTCTCGATCTCGCCGATCAGGCGCTTGGCCAGCGCCGGGTAGTTCTCGTCGAAGTGATGACCGCCTGGCAGCTTCATGCGCTCGCCCACGGCCGTCTTGTCGGTGCAGCCGCTCTCGTCGGTTTCTTCCACACCATAGATGCACACCACCTTGGCGGCAGGCAGCTTGGCCATCTCTGGTCCGGTCGGGGCCTCCTGGCCTTCCTTGCCCAGCCAGCCCTCCACTTCGATCTCGAAGCTGCCACTGCGGGCGAAGGCCAGCAGGATCACCGCGTCGATGCGCTTCTGGTCGGCCTCCGGCAGGCGATTGTAGATCGCCGGCAGTACATCGGCACCGAACGAATAGCCGGTCAGCACGAAGCGCTTGGTACCCCATTTCTGCCGATAGTGCTGCATCAGTTCCGACAGATCGGCAGCGCTCTGTTCAGGCGTCTTGTGCTGCCAGTAGTAGCGCAGGGTATCGATGCCGACCACCGGGTAGCCGAGCTTGGCCATCTCGCCCGCCACGTCGCGGTCCAGGTCGCGCCAGCCGCCGTCACCGGAGAGGAACAGGGTGACGGTATCGGTGGTCTGGCCGGCTGGCACTTCCACCACGGGAATGGCCAGGGCGTTGCCATCGCGCCCCACCAGGGCCTGGGTCAGCTGGGCCTTGAGTACCTGCGGCAGGTGAATGTCATAGTCGCTGATGCTGGTTTCGGCGTTGGCCTGGTCGCGCACGAAGGCAGCGCTGGCGTCGTCGGGGTTATCGTTCCAGGCCACGTTCCAGTGACCGTGGGCAGCGGTTTTAGGCAGCTCAAGCTTGCAGTCTGGTTGTTCGAGGTTGAAGTCGACCGAGATGGCTCGGGCCTTGTCGTCGTTCTGCCCGGCCAGCCAGCGCCAGGCCTGCGAGGCGCCTGGCCCGATGCCGGCAACCAGGGTCGGCTTGCCGGAGAGCTTGCCCATGGCCTGGTCCAATGCCACTTGCTGCTTGCTGCAGTCGCCGGTCGGCAGGATCACCTGCACCAGTTGCGCTTCACCGGCCTGGCTGAGATCCAGCAGTTGCTTGTCGGTCAGTGCCTGGTCATGGGGTACGCCAACCGCGACCAGGGTCTTGGCGCGCACGCCGGGCGTGACCCGGGTCAGATTACTGCCATCGTCCAGGGTGAAGTGCTCGATACGGGCTTCGGGGGCAGGGCGGGTCCATAGCCAGAAGGCCCCACCGCCAGCCAGCACGGCGAGCAGCAGGGGGATCAGCAGGTACAACCAGTAACGTCGGGTCATCAGCGTTTCACCAATCCAGTCAGGCCGCCAGCAATCAGGGCGGCGGTATCAGCCAGTGCAACCAGGGGGTCCAGCCCGGCTGGCACAGCCATGTAACGGGGTTCCCAGTCCGGCTGGAACTTGTCCTTGAAGCGCCGCAGGCCCTGGAAGTTGTAGAGCTGCTCGCCGCGCTGGAACACCATCGAACCCAAGCGTTGGGTCAGCGGTGCGCCGCGACGCGGTTGCAGGCCGGAAAGCGGGACCATGCCCAGGCTGAAGCGGGCATAGTCGTGGCTTTTGTAATGCAGGATGAGGCCCAGCATCATGAATTCCATGGTCAGCTTCGGTGCCTCGGGGTGTGCGCGCATGAGGTCCAGGCTGGCCAACTCGTTGCTGTGGGTTTCCAGCAGGTTGGCGAAGGCCACCGGGCGGCCCTGGAAGCGGATCAGTGCAATACGGAAATGTTGCAGGTACTCCGGGCTGAAGCGGCCCAGCGAGAAGCCTTTTTCGCGCACGTTCTTGCCAGCCAGCCAGGCGTCGGAGATTTCCCTGAGCTCCTGCAGGGGCGCATGCCCGGGTTCGTGGACTTCCAGGGTCAGGCCGTCGCGGCCGCCACGGTTCCAGGTGTAGCGCAGGTCCTTCATCTCCTTGCCCTTGGCTTCGAGGTCGAAGCGGCGCAGGTCGACCCGTGCCTCTTCGCCAAGCTTGATCGCGGTCAGGCCGATGTCCATGTAGAACGGCAGGTTTTCCGCGCGCACCTGGTAGAACACCGGGCGGGCGTGGTGCAGGTCGCAGAGGTCGCGGAACTGCCAGATCATCTCGGCACGCTCCTGGGCCGGGCCGATCGGGTCGTACAAGGCGACCAGGCTGCGGCCACGACGGGCATACATGAGGAAGGCGTTGTCGTTGGGGTGGAACAGCAGCGCCTTGTCACCGGTCAGGGCCAGGCCCCCGTCGGGCTGATCGGACGCCAGCAGAATGCGGTTGGCGCGCTGCAGTTCGTCTTCGCTCGGCAGGTGAATCACCGGGCGCGCGGTGCGTAGCAGCCAGGTCAGGGCGACGATCACCAGCAGTACTGCACTGCCCAGTGCAGCGCGCAGGCCGCGCGGAGCATCGGCGTCGAGGGTGAATTGCCACCACAGTTTGTGGCTGTAGGGGACGTCCTGATAGGCGAACAGCAGCAGCCATACCGAGGCACCGACCACGCAAGCGCTGGCTACCAGGTAGATCGGCGAGAACGGCAGCTCCAACAGGCGGCTGGGGCGATAGAACGAGCGCCGGAACAGGGCGAGCAGGGCGGTGGTGAAGATCATCATCGACGCCTCTTCCCAGTCGAAGCCCTTGAGCAGCGACAGCAGTGCGCCGGTCAGCAGCAACACCGTGGTCAACAGCCAGGCCGCTGACAGGCGGCGACGCAGGCCCTGTGCCAGCAACAGGCAGAGGACGCCGATCAGGCTTGCGCCGAAGTGCGAGGCGTCGATCAGTCGATGTGGGATGAGAAAGCCCATGTGCTCCAGGCGGCTATCGATCTCTGGGGTAACGCCGGAGAACAACAGCACCACGCCGGACAGAAACACCAGGATCGCCAACACAGGAGCGGCGAGCCCGGATGCAGCCTTGATCGCCTGTTGGGCGAACAGCAGGCGGCGGGCCTCGTTTACCAGTAGCAGAACGCAGGCCACCAGCAACGGCAGTACCACGTAGATCAGGCGATACAGCAGCAGTGCCGCGGCCAGGGGCGCCGCGCCCAGCTCGTTGGCGAAGGCGGCGAGCAGGATCGCTTCGAACACGCCGACGCCGCCGGGCACGTGGCTGAGTACGCCAGCGGCGAGGGCCAGCAGGTAGACCAGTACGAAAGCGCCGAATGGCGGGGCTTCGGGCAACAGCAGGTAGAGCACCGTGGCGGCGGCTGCGACGTCCAGCGCGGTGATGAGCAGTTGCAGGGCGGTCAGGCGTGCACCGGGCAGGCGCAGGGTGCGACGTCCGACCTGCACCAGCAGATTGTCGGCCAGAGGTTGCTCGGCGGCGCGGCGGCGATAGAGCCCCATGGCCAGGACGGCGCAGGCCAGCAATACCGCAACGGCGATGCTGCCCAGCAGTGTCGGGGACATGCGCAATGCGGTGGAGGCCGCGGTGAGGTCGCTCAAGGTGGCCACTGCTGCCAGCGGAGGCAGTGCGCAGCCCAGCGAGAGGCTGGCGAACACGGTCATCCGCGCGACTTCTGCAGCCCCCAGCCCCTTGCGCGCATAAAGGCGATAGCGCACCGAACCACCGGAAAGCATCGACAGGCCGATGGCATTGCCGATGGCGAACGCACTGAAACCACCCAGCACAAGCGTGCGGGGTGGAAGCTTGACACCTGCATAGCGGGCCGCGGACCACTCGTATCCCAGCAGGGTCACGAAACCTGCCACCGTGGCCAGCAAAGCACCGAGCAGCGCCTGCTTGGGCACGCTGAGCATGGCGTCATGCAAGGCATAGATGTCCAGCTCGCTCAGCAGGTGGCGGCAGGCGATCAGCGCCATGGCGAACAACAGCAGGGTTATCGCCAGTCCGATGGGCTGGCGGTATTTGCTGAGGCGTTCGAGCCACGGCAGACGCTGTGCTGCCGCAGGCAGGGCTGCGGTGATCGGGGCCTGGGAGTCTGGAGAGCGGGAGGTCATGAAATACCTCGTGCGGCGAGCGCGAGGGGGAGGAGACGTGCGGCCAAGTGAAAGTCCCTTTGGAAAACGTGTCCAGATAGTACTCCGGGTGGAGTAGGTTTATCCGTTTCAGGTTAGTTAAAGTTAGTTCATTGAGGTGCCAGACAAAGGGCAAAGCGCGTACGACAGGATGTTTTAAAGGGCAAACGCAACAAGCCCCGCGCTATCCAAGGATAGGCGGGGCCTGTTCTGACGAATATGGTTGCGGGAGCCGGATTTGAACCGACGACCTTCGGGTTATGAGCCCGAC
>NZ_JACVTY010000022.1:0-97505 GCF_016624805.1 Pseudomonas sp. S44 | reverse complement strand
CCCCCCCCTGGGCGCTGTGGCCGGCCCCCCGCCCCGCCACCCGGCCGGCGCGGGTCGTTCGACTCCCTTCTTTTCGGGGCATTTCATGCAAAATCATATCGGCGCACGGAAAGGGTTATCCCTGAGCGATCCACGTGTGCGCGCGTGGCTGTTCCAGATCATCACGGTCGTGGCCGTGATCGGCCTGGGCTGGTACCTCATCCACAACACCCAGACCAACATGCAGCACCGAGGGATCACCTCGGGCTTCGACTTTCTCGAGCGCAGTGCCGGTTTCGGCATCGCCCAGCACCTGATCGACTACACCGAAGCCGACACCTATGCACGGGTGTTGCTGGTTGGCCTGCTCAATACCCTGCTGGCAAGCGTCATCGGCATCATCATCGCCACCGTGCTTGGCTTCGTCGTCGGCGTTGCCCGGTTATCCTCGAACTGGGTGATCAGCAAGCTGGCGGCCGTGTACGTCGAGACCTTCCGTAACATTCCACCGCTGCTGCAGATCCTGTTCTGGTACTTCGCGGTTTTCACCGCCCTGCCGGGGCCACGCGGCAGCATCAACATCGATGACCTGTTCTTCATCAGCAGCCGTGGCGTGAACATGCCCGGAGCCTCCATCGGCGAAGGTTTCTGGCCGTTCGTCGCGGCGGTGCTGCTGGCGGTCGTGGCCATTGTCCTGATGGTGCGCTACGCCAACAAGCGCTTCGATGAAACCGGCCAGCCGTTCCACAAGTTCTGGGTAGGGCTGGCGCTGCTCGTTGGCATTCCCGGTATCAGCGCGCTGCTGTTTGGCAACCCATTGCAGTGGGAAGTGCCGCAGCTCAAAGGTTTCAACTTCGTCGGCGGCTGGGTGCTGATTCCCGAATTCCTCGCGCTGACCCTGGCACTGTCGATCTACACCGCCGCTTTCATCGCCGAAATCGTGCGCGCGGGTATCCGTTCGGTCAGCCATGGCCAGACCGAAGCGGCCCGTTCGCTGGGGCTGCGCGAAGGGCCGACCTTGCGCAAGGTCATCATTCCGCAGGCGATGCGGGTGATCATTCCGCCGCTGACCAGCCAATACCTGAACCTGACGAAGAACTCGTCGCTCGCGGCGGTCATCGGCTACCCGGAATTGGTGTCGCTGTTTGCCGGCACGGTGCTGAACCAGACCGGCCAGTCGGTCGAGGTCATGGCGATCACCATGGCTGTGTATCTGACGATCAGCATCAGCATTTCGTTGCTGATGAACTGGTACAACAAGCGCATTGCGCTGATCGAGCGGTGAGGACAGGCGCATGACTTCCCATGTTTTCAAACCCGATATGCCGCCACCGGTGAAGACCGTCGGCGTGCTGGCGTGGATGCGCGCCAACCTGTTCTCCAGCTGGATCAACACGCTGTTGACCCTGTTCGCGATCTACCTGATCTGGCTGATCGTGCCGGCACTGTTGCAGTGGGCGTTCCTGGACGCCAACTGGACGGGCACGACCCGCGCGGACTGCACCAAGGATGGCGCATGCTGGGTGTTCATCCAGCAACGCATCGGCCAGTTCATGTACGGCTATTACCCGAGCGAGTTGCGCTGGCGGGTCGACCTGACCGTGTGGCTGGGCGTGATCGCCGCCGCACCGCTGTTCATCCGCCGGTTCCCGCGCAAGGTGCCCTACGGTATTGGTTACCTGGTGCTGTATCCGATCCTCGCCTACCTGCTGCTGCACGGTGGCAGCTTCGGCCTGACGCTGGTGCCGACCTCGCAATGGGGCGGCCTGATGCTGACCCTGGTCATCGCGACCGTAGGTATCGCCGCAGCCTTGCCGCTGGGCATCCTGCTGGCGCTGGGACGGCGCTCGAAGATGCCGGTGGTCAAGGCCGTGTCGGTGACTTTCATCGAGTTCTGGCGTGGCATTCCGCTGATCACCGTGCTGTTCATGTCGTCGGTGATGCTGCCGCTGTTCATGCCCGAGGGCACGAGCTTCGACAAGCTGCTGCGGGCGATGATTTTCGTGATCCTGTTCGAGTCGGCCTACATTGCCGAGGTGGTTCGCGGCGGCCTGCAGGCGATTCCCAAGGGGCAGTACGAGGCAGCCGCGGCGATGGGGCTGGGCTATTGGCGTGCCATGGGCCTGGTGATCTTGCCGCAGGCCCTGAAGCTGGTGATCCCCGGCATCGTCAACACCTTCATCGCGCTGTTCAAGGACACCAGCCTGGTGATCATCATCGGCCTGTTCGACCTGCTCAACAGCACCCGCCAAGCCACGGCAGATCCTGCCTGGCTCGGCATGGCGACCGAGGGCTACGTGTTCGCGGCCCTGGTCTACTGGATTTTCTGTTTCGGTATGTCCCGCTACTCCATGCACCTGGAGCGCAAGCTGGACACTGGCCACAAGCGTTAGGAGTTTCGAAATGAGTGAAGCGATCAAGCAGCCTGCCGGCCCCGAAGGCATCATCCAGATGCAGGGTGTGAACAAGTGGTATGGCCAGTTCCATGTGCTCAAGGATATCAATCTGAACGTACGCCAGGGCGAGCGCATCGTCCTGTGCGGGCCGTCCGGCTCGGGCAAGTCCACCACCATCCGCTGCCTGAACCGGTTGGAAGAGCACCAGCAGGGGCGCATCGTCGTCGATGGTGTGGAACTGACCAACGACCTCAAGCAGATCGAGGCGATCCGTCGTGAAGTCGGCATGGTGTTCCAGCACTTCAACCTGTTCCCGCACCTGACCATCCTCGAGAACTGCACCCTGGCACCGATGTGGGTACGCAAGATGCCCAAGCGCAAGGCCGAGGAAATCGCCATGCATTACCTGGAGCGTGTGCGTATTCCAGAGCAGGCGCACAAGTTTCCGGGGCAGTTGTCCGGTGGTCAGCAGCAACGTGTGGCCATTGCCCGCGCGCTGTGCATGAAGCCCAAGATCATGCTGTTCGACGAGCCGACTTCGGCACTCGATCCGGAAATGGTCAAGGAAGTGCTCGACACCATGGTCGGCCTGGCCGAAGACGGCATGACCATGCTCTGCGTCACCCACGAGATGGGCTTCGCCCGCACCGTGGCGAACCGGGTGATCTTCATGGACAAGGGCGAGATCGTCGAGCAGGCCTCGCCGGATGACTTCTTCGACCGGCCGCGCAGTGACCGGACCAAGTTGTTCCTGAGCCAGATCCTGCACTGATGTGACTGGGGCCGCAAAGCGGCCCCATCTTGTTGTTACTTTTCTTCCTTGGTCGCCACCGGCGCCGGTGGCGGACGCAGCCCGACCTCGGCAATCAGCTTCAACTGCTTGCCATTGCGCATCACCTCGATGCTGATCTTCTCGCTGGGTTTGATTCGTGCCACCTGGTTCATCGACCTGCGACCATCGCCGGCCGGCTCGCCATTGATGCTCATGATCACGTCACCCAGTTGCAGCCCCGCACGCTGGGCCGGGCCGTCGCGGAAAATACCGGCGACCACGATACCCGGACGCCCCTGCATGCCGAACGACTCGGCCAGCTCCTCGCTCAATGGCTGCACCTCGATGCCCAGCCAGCCGCGAATCACCTGGCCATGCTCGACGATCGACTTCATCACCTCCAGCGCAAGCTTGGCGGGGATGGCGAAACCGATACCCTGCGAACCGCCGGATTTGGAGAAGATCGCGGTGTTGATGCCGATCAGATTGCCGTTGGCGTCGACCAGTGCACCGCCGGAGTTGCCCGGGTTGATGGCCGCGTCGGTCTGGATGAAGTCTTCGTAGTTGTTCAGCCCCAGCTGGTTGCGGCCGGTGGCGCTGATGATACCCATGGTCACGGTCTGACCGACGCCGAAGGGGTTGCCGATGGCCAGGCAGACATCGCCGATGTGGATGTTATCGGAGCGGCCGATGGTGATGGCTGGCAGGTTCTTCAGGTCGATCTTCAGCACCGCCAGGTCGGTTTCCGGGTCGCTGCCGATGACCCGGGCCAAGGTCTCGCGGCCATCCTTGAGCGCCACCACGATCTGGTCGGCACCGCTGGTCACGTGGTTGTTGGTCAGCAGGTAGCCTTCGGGGCTCATGATCACCGCCGAGCCCAGGCTCGATTCCCAGCGCCGCTGCTTGGGCAGGTTGTCGCCGAAGAAGCGCCGGAACTGAGGGTCTTCGAACAGCGGGTGGGCGCTCTTGTTGACCACTTTGGTGGTGTACAGGTTGGCGACCGCGGGCGCCGCCAGGGTGACGGCGTCGGCATAGCTGACCGGGCCCTGCATGATCCGCGAAGTCTGCGGTGCCTGTTGCAGGTTGACGTCCTGGCTGGGCAGGCCGACCCACTCCGGGAAACGCTGGATGATCAGTGCGGCGATCAGTACGCCGGTGAGCAGGGGCCAGCCAAAGTAACGCAAAGCCTTGAGCATCGAATGAATCCTGGAAATGGGACGAGGGCCGGGGCGCGAACGCGCGCGATCATACACCTCGGTGATGAGTGAGGGTATGGATCGCGAAGCAACTGACGCTGATGTACGCCGGTTTCCCCGAACCCGGCGACGGCCCATAATGACGCCCAGTATACGAGGCCTGGCGCCCGTTGAAGCAGCGAATTACGAGGAGATTTTCCATGGCCGTCGCCCTTAGCACCCTGGTCGAGGAAGCCGAGCGCTACCTGTCCAGCGCCAAGATCCAGGATTACTGCCCCAACGGCCTGCAGGTCGAGGGGCGTCCGCAGGTCAGCCGCATCGTCACGGGCGTCACGGCCAGCCAGGCCTTGCTCGATGCTGCAGTCGAAGCCGAGGCCGACCTGGTGCTGGTGCACCATGGCTACTTCTGGAAGGGCGAGAGCCCGTGCATCACCGGTATCAAGCAGCGACGCATCAAGACCCTGCTCAAGCACGACATCAGCCTGCTGGCCTTCCATCTGCCGCTGGACGTGCACCCTGAGGTGGGCAACAACGTGCAGTTGGCCCGCCAGCTCGACATCACCGTCGAAGGACCTCTCGACCCCGAAAACCCGCGGGTGGTCGGCCTGATCGGCTCGCTCGCCGAGCCCATGTCGGCCGGCGATTTCGCCCGCCGCGTGCGCGAAGCCATGGGCCGCGAGCCGCTGTTGGTCGAGGGGGAGGGGATGATCCGCCGGGTCGGCTGGTGTACCGGTGGCGGCCAGGGCTATATCGACAACGCCATCGCCGCGGGTGTCGACCTGTTCATCAGCGGCGAGGCCTCCGAGCAGACGTACCACAGCGCGCGCGAGAACGGCATCAGCTTCATCGCAGCAGGGCACCACGCCACCGAACGCTATGGGGTGCAGGCGCTGGGCGACTACCTGGCCAAGCGCTTTGCCCTGGAGCACCTGTTCATCGATTGCCCGAATCCAATTTAGGCAGGTGCGGTCCTCAAACCCCCAGTCATATCATTAGACCGTTTCGATCTAGCAGCCCGCCTAAATAGAATCAGGCGCTGTGATAAAGTGGCTCGCTCGAACACGGCCCGCTGGCCGTCCATAAGATCGTTTTTCGTGAGTAGCCATGGTCGACAAACTGACGCACTTGAAACAGCTGGAGGCGGAGAGCATCCACATCATCCGCGAGGTGGCCGCCGAGTTCGACAACCCGGTGATGCTGTACTCGATCGGCAAGGACTCCGCCGTGATGCTGCACCTGGCGCGCAAGGCTTTCTTCCCGGGCAAGCTGCCGTTCCCGGTGATGCACGTCGACACCCAGTGGAAATTCCAGGAGATGTACCGCTTCCGCGACAAGATGGTCGAGGAAATGGGGCTGGAGCTGATCACCCACGTCAACCCCGAGGGTGTGGCGCAGGGGATCAACCCCTTCACCCACGGCAGCTCCAAGCACACCGACATCATGAAGACCCAAGGCCTGAAGCAGGCGCTGGACAAGCATGGTTTCGACGCCGCCTTCGGTGGCGCACGCCGCGATGAAGAGAAGTCGCGGGCCAAGGAGCGTGTCTACTCGTTCCGCGACAGCAAGCACCGCTGGGACCCGAAGAACCAGCGTCCGGAGCTGTGGAACGTCTACAACGGCAAGGTCAACAAGGGCGAGTCGATCCGCGTCTTCCCGCTGTCGAACTGGACCGAGCTGGACATCTGGCAGTACATCTACCTCGAAGGCATCCCGATCGTGCCGCTGTACTTCGCCGCCGAGCGTGAAGTCATCGAGAAGAACGGCACCCTGATCATGATCGACGACGATCGCATCCTCGAGCACCTGAGCGACGAGGAGAAGGCGCGCATCGTCAAGAAGAAGGTGCGTTTCCGTACCCTGGGCTGCTACCCGTTGACGGGCGCTGTCGAGTCCGAAGCCGAAACGCTGACCGACATCATTCAGGAAATGCTTCTGACGCGTACTTCCGAGCGTCAGGGCCGAGTCATCGACCACGATGGCGCCGGCTCCATGGAAGACAAGAAACGTCAGGGCTACTTCTAACTTCAGGGTTACTCCATGTCGCACCAATCCGATTTGATCAGCGAAGACATCCTCGCTTATCTGGCTCAGCACGAGCGCAAAGAACTGCTGCGTTTCCTCACCTGCGGCAACGTGGATGACGGCAAGAGCACCCTGATCGGGCGCCTGCTGCACGACTCCAAGATGATCTACGAGGACCACCTCGAGGCCATCACCCGTGACTCGAAGAAGTCCGGTACCACGGGCGAGGAAGTCGACCTGGCGCTGCTGGTCGATGGCCTGCAGGCCGAGCGCGAGCAGGGCATCACCATCGATGTCGCCTACCGCTACTTCTCCACCGCCAAGCGCAAGTTCATCATCGCCGATACCCCGGGCCACGAGCAGTACACCCGCAACATGGCCACCGGCGCCTCGACCTGCGACCTGGCGATCATCCTGGTCGATGCCCGCTATGGCGTGCAGACCCAGACCCGCCGCCACAGCTATATCGCCTCGTTGCTGGGCATCAAGCACATCGTCGTCGCGATCAACAAGATGGACCTCAAAGGCTTTGACGAGCAGGTCTTCGAGTCGATCAAGGCCGACTACCTGAAGTTCGCCGACGCCATCGACCTGAAGCCGTCGAGCCTGCACTTCGTGCCGATGTCGGCGCTCAAGGGCGACAACGTGGTCAACCGCAGCGAGCGTTCGCCGTGGTACACGGGCCCGGCGCTGATGGAGATCCTCGAGACCGTCGAGGTTTCGGCTGACCGCAACGTCACCGATCTGCGTTTCCCGGTGCAGTACGTCAACCGCCCGAACCTGAACTTCCGCGGCTTCGCCGGCACCATCGCCAGTGGCGTGGTGCACAAGGGCGACGATATCGTGGTGCTGCCGTCGGGCAAGAGCAGCCGCGTCAAGTCCATCGTCACCTACGAGGGCGAGCTGGAGAACGCAGGCCCAGGTCAGGCCGTGACCCTGACCATGGAAGACGAGATCGACATCTCCCGCGGCGACCTGCTGGTGCATGCCGACAACGTCCCGCAGGTGGCCGACCAGTTCGAGGCCATGCTGGTGTGGATGGCCGAGGAGCCGATGCTTCCGGGCAAGAAGTACGACATCAAGCGCGCCACCAGCTATGTGCCAGGCTCGATTGCCAGCATCACCCACAAGGTCGATGTGAACACCCTGGAGCAGGGCGCCGCCAGTGCGCTGCAACTGAACGAGATCGGTCGCGTCAAGGTCGCCCTGGACGCCGCCATCGCACTGGACGGCTACGACAGCAACCGCACCACCGGTGCGTTCATCGTCATCGATCGCCTGACCAACGGCACTGTCGGCGCCGGCATGATCATCGCCCCGCCGGTGCTGCCGCACGGCGGTACTGGCCAGCACGGCAAGCTCGCCCACGTCTCCACCGAGGAGCGTGCCTTGCGCTTCGGCCAGCAACCAGCCACCGTGCTGTTCAGCGGCCTGTCGGGCGCCGGCAAGAGCACCCTGGCCTACGCCGTGGAGCGCAAGCTGTTCGACATGGGCCGTGCGGTCTACGTGCTCGATGGCCAGAACCTGCGCCATGACCTGAACAAGGGCTTGCCGCAGGATCGCGCCGGTCGCACCGAGAACTGGCGTCGTGCCGCTCACGTAGCGCGCCAGTTCAACGAAGCCGGCCTGCTGACCCTGGCCGCCTTCGTCGCCCCGGATGCCGAAGGCCGCGAGCAGGCCAAGGCGCTGATCGGCAAGGAACGCCTGGTGACCGTCTACGTCCAGGCTTCGCCGCTGGCGTGCCGCGAGCGCGACCCACAGGGCCTGTATGCCGCCGGTGGCGATAACATCCCGGGTGAAAGCTTCCCGTTCGATGTGCCGCTGGATGCGGACCTGGTGATCGACACCCAGAGCACCAGCGTCGAGGACGGCGTGAAGCAAGTGCTGGATGTGCTGCGCCAGCGCGGCGCGATCTGACGTTCGCTGCTGCACCAGAAACCCCGCTTCGGCGGGGTTTTCTGTTGTTGGCCAGACCCATTCAGGCCAGCCCATTGTCCTGCCGCCACTTCATCACCTCTTGAACAATGCTCTTCGCCGACTCGCTTGTGCGTGATTCGGGGTGATAGATGAGGTCTGACCCCTGCGGGTGAGCGGTGATGTCGATGAAGTGCTCCAGCAACCCATCCTGGAACTCGGACGAACCTTGTGCGGCGATGAGCATTTCGACCAGCGATTCGAACTCGTCAGGCGCGTAGTCGCTCAGCTGTTGCCTGAAGGTGATCATTCCTCGACCTCCGAGGACAGCGCATATTGCAGGGCGCTCATGATCCGCATGTTGTCCATGTCGTACACCACTGCGCTGAGCGCCGGTGGCAAGAGGTGGCAGATCTGGTAGGAGCGCAAGCCTCTGGCCGTTTCACTGAACGGCGCGCGAGGCGCCCAGCCTTTCTTGATTCGGTTCAATTGCGATTCGACAAATTGCTTCGAGAGTACCGGGTCTTCGGCGATGGTCATCCAGAAGGTGCTGGAGAACTGGTCGAAGCTTGTGAAATGGTGTCCGGCGAGTTTTTGGGCAATGTGAGTGGGGATGGGTGTGGCCATGTCGTTCGGGCTCCTTGTGCACGACAGGGTGAGGTGCCCCATGATCAACGCTTGGTCAGCCAGGGAATAGATTCCGATTGCCGAGTTCTGCGCGGGTTGTTTTCTTGTGGCGAGTCAGAAAACTCCGCTACTGGTGTCGTCCAGGGCTGGCACCCTGTGCAAGACGCCTAGATATGCTTCTCCCCCACCGGAATCACCCGCCTTTCCTTCACGGCCTTGTACGAAAAGCTCGAATAGATTTCCTTCACCCCGGGCAGTGTCTGCAGCACTTCGCGGGCGAATTCGCCGAAAGACTCCAGGTCCCGCGCGAGGACCTCCAGGAGAAAGTCATAGCGCCCCGAGATGTTATGGCAGGCGACGATTTCCGGGATTTCCATCAGGCGCTTCTCGAAGGCGCGGGCAGCGTCCTTGTTGTGCGATTCCATCATGATGCTGACGAATGCAGTGACACCAAAGCCCAGAGACTTGGGCGAAAGGATGGCCTGGTAGCCGGTAATGTAGCCGCCTTCCTCCAGCAGCTTTACCCGACGCCAGCAAGGTGAGGTGGTCAGGGCGACCTGGTCGGCGAGGTCGGCGACGGTGAGGCGGGCGTTGTCTTGCAGGGCGCCGAGCAGGGCGCGGTCCGTTCGGTCGAGAGGGGCTGGCATGGTGTGCCCTTTTTTCGGTCTGATTGTTGTTTTTGTTCCAGAACTGCCGATGTTCACGGGGCAATTTGGAAAAAAATCCGGTGTGCCAAGGCATAAGCTTAGAACAAACAACAAGGAGGCTGTTGTCATGCGCGCCACTGTCGACAAGACCGGTTTTTCCACGCGGGCCATTCACCATGGCTACGACCCGCAGTCCCACGGTGGTGCGCTGGTGCCGCCGGTCTACCAGAACGCGACCTACGCGTTCGAAAGCGTCGAGTATGGTGCGGCCTGTTTTGCCGGCGAGCAGGCCGGGCATTTCTACAGCCGTATCTCCAACCCGACCCTGGCCCTGCTCGAGCAGCGCATGGCTTCGCTTGAAGGTGGCGAGGCGGGCCTGGCGCTGGCCTCGGGGATGGGCGCCATCACTTCAACGCTGTGGACGCTGCTGCGTCCCGGTGATGAGCTTATCGTCGGCGATACCCTGTATGGCTGCACCTTCGCTTTCCTGCACCATGGCATCGGCGAATTCGGCGTCAAGGTGAAACATGTCGATCTGAACGATCCCGCTGCGCTCGAGGCGGCGATCACCTCCAGTACACGGATGATCTATTTCGAAACCCCGGCCAACCCCAACATGCACCTGGTGGACATCGCCGCAGTGGTGGGCGTGGCGCGCCAGCATGAGCTGCTGGTGGTGATCGACAACACCTACTGCACCCCCTATCTGCAACGCCCGCTGGAGCTGGGCGCGGACCTGGTGGTGCATTCGGCGACCAAGTACCTCAGTGGTCATGGCGATATCACCGCCGGGTTGGTGGTAGGGCGCAAGGCGCTGATCGACCGCATTCGCCTGGAAGGCTTGAAGGACATGACCGGCGCCGTGCTGTCGCCGCACGACGCATCGCTGCTGATGCGCGGTATGAAAACCCTGGCCCTGCGCATGGACCGCCATTGCAGCAACGCCCTGCGCGTGGCGCAGTTCCTGGAGCGTCATCCGCAGGTCGAGCTGATTCATTACCCGGGCCTGCCTAGCTTTGCGCAGTTCGGCCTGGCGCAGCGGCAGATGCGTTTGCCGGGCGGGATGATTGCGTTCGAGCTCAAGGGTGGCATCCAGGCGGGGCGACGCTTCATGAACGCGTTGCAGCTGTTCAGGCGTGCAGTGAGCCTGGGGGATGCCGAGTCGCTGGCGCAGCACCCGGCGAGCATGACCCATTCGAGCTATACGCCCGAGGAACGGGCGCAGCATGGGATTTCCGAGGGGTTGGTGCGGTTGTCGGTGGGCCTGGAGGATGTCGACGACCTGCTGGCAGATCTTGGGCAGGCCCTCGGGAGCCGTGTTCGAGTTGAGTGATGGCCACTTCTCACGGGCACAAAAAAGGCCGCTTTTAGCGGCCTTTGTCATGCTTGCTGGGTCAACGCTTGAGGCCGTAGCTCTCGTCGAGCATGCCCGGCGAGTTCGGCGCCTTGGGCGCGTAGTCGCGTGGGACTTCGGCGGTATCCTTCGGCGGTGTCAGGCGATCGCGCGGACCCTGCGCGGCTTCGGAGTGCAACGAAGCGAGCAGGCGCTGACGGGTCAGTTCGTCCAGGGCCAGGCGATTGGCCCCGTCGGCCAGGTGATCCTGCACATCCTGGTAGCTCTGGGTCAGTTTCTTGACCAGCGAAGCAGTGCTGTTGAAGTGGGTGACCACTTCGTTCTGGTAATTGTCGAAACGCTGCTGGATGTCATCCAGCTGGCGTTGCGTACTGCTGGGAGCCGCGTTGGGGAGAAGGCGGGCCAGGGCGAAACCGACGACGACACCAACGACCAGTGCCAGGGTCGGCAGCAACCAAACAAGGAGCGAGTGTTCCACGAGTCCTTCCTCTATAAACGGCTTTGCTTTACGTTAACGGCTCAGACCTGCGCTGTATACCGCGAGCAATCGCAAATCAGAACAGAATTCCCCCTCTAGACGAATCGACCCCCCTCGAGGTCACGGAGTAGTGCCTTGCTTGTCCGCGAAACCCCCTTGTTCATCGACGGCCCCAGTGGCCCGCTGGAAGCCTTGTACCTGGACGTGGCAGATGCCCGCGGCGTGGTGCTGATCTGCCACCCCAACCCGGTCCAGGGCGGCACCATGCTCAACAAGGTGGTCTCGACGCTGCAACGCACGGCTCGCGATGCCGGCTACAGCACCCTGCGCTTCAACTACCGTGGCGTCGGCCAGAGTGCCGGCAGCCACGACATGGGTGCTGGCGAAGTGGCCGATGCCGAGGCCGCCGCGGCCTGGCTGCGCGACAAACACCCTGAGCGGGCGCTGGTACTGATGGGCTTCTCGTTCGGGGGCTTCGTCGCCGCCAGCCTGGCTGGGCGCCTGGAGGCCGACGGGGTGACGCTGCAACATCTGTTCATGATTGCCCCGGCGGTGATGCGCCTGACCGAGCAGTTCCCGCTGGCGCAGCAGTGCCCGATCACCGTGGTCCAGCCCGACGCCGACGAGGTGGTCGACCCTGCGCTGGTCTATGAATGGTCCGACACACTGACGCGCCCCCATGAGCTGCTGAAAGTGGCAGAATGCGGACACTTCTTCCATGGCAAGCTGACCGATCTGAAGGATCTGGTGCTGCCGCGTCTTTCGAACTGAGCCAAGCCTGAATAAGCGATCACCCATGACCACGCGCATTCTCACCGGTATCACCACCACCGGCACCCCGCACCTGGGCAACTACGCCGGTGCCATCCGCCCGGCGATCCTCGCCAGCCAGCAGCCCGGTGCCGACTCGTTCTACTTCCTGGCCGACTATCACGCCCTGATCAAGTGCGACGACCCGCTGCGCATCCAGCGCTCGCGCCTGGAAATCGCCGCCACCTGGCTGGCCGGCGGCCTGGATCCGGACAAGGTCACGTTCTACCGCCAGTCCGACATTCCCGAGATCCCCGAGCTGACCTGGCTGCTGACCTGCGTGGCTGCCAAGGGCCTGCTCAATCGTGCCCACGCCTACAAGGCCTCGGTCGACAAGAACCTGGAAAACGGCGAAGACCCGGATGCCGGTGTGTCCATGGGCCTGTACAGCTATCCGGTGCTGATGGCTGCCGACATCCTGATGTTCAATGCGCACAAGGTCCCGGTCGGTCGTGACCAGATCCAGCACGTTGAAATGGCCCGTGACATCGGCCAGCGCTTCAACCACCTGTTCGGCCAGGGCAAGGAGTTCTTCGTCCTGCCCGAGGCGGTGATCGAGGAGAGCGTGGCCACGCTTCCGGGCCTGGACGGTCGCAAGATGTCCAAGAGCTACGACAACACCATTCCGCTGTTCACCAGCGCCAAGGACATGAAGGACGCCATCTCGCGCATCGTCACCGATTCGCGTGCCCCAGGCGAGGCGAAGGATCCGAACAACTCCCACCTGTTCACCCTGTACCAGGCCTTCGCCAGCGCCGCACAAGCCGGCGAGTTCCGCGAAGAGCTGCTGCAGGGCCTGGGCTGGGGCGAGGCGAAAAACCGCCTGTTCCAGTTGCTCGACGGCCAGTTGGCCGAGAAGCGCGAGCACTACCATCAACTGATCTCGCGGCCGTCGGACCTGGAAGACATCCTCCTGGCCGGCGCCGCCAAGGCCCGCAAGATTGCCACGCCGTTCCTCGAGCAGTTGCGCGAATCGGTGGGCCTGCGCTCCTTCCGCAGCAGCGTCCAGGTCAACGCCGAAGTGAAGAAGAAGGCCGCCAAGAGCGCGCGCTTCGTCAGCTTCCGCGATGAAGACGGCAGCTTCCGCTTCCGCCTGCTGGCCGCCGATGGCGAGCAATTGTTGCTGTCGCGCAGCTTCGCCGACGGCAAGAGTGCAGGCGCGGTGAGCAAGCAACTGCAGCAGGGTGGCGAGGCGGATGTGCGCGTAGATGGCCTCGGCTTCAGCCTGTGGCTCGATGGCGAGCAGGTGGCCGACGGGCCGCAGTTCGCCGATGCAAGCGCCCGTGATGCGGCGGTGCTGAGCCTGCGTGAGGCGTTGGCGCCCCAGCAGGACTGAGGCATATTGACACAAGTCTGATTGCCATTAAGCGGGCCGGTCGCTACAGTGACGGCCCGTTTTTTGTTGCCTCGCTAACGAATCATGACGCCCCTAGAACGATATCAAGCAGATCTGAAACGCCCCGATTTCTTCCATGACGCGGCGCAGGAAACGGCTGTGCGTCACTTGCAGCGCCTGTACGACGACCTGGTCGCCGCGCAGAACAACAAGCCGGGCGTGTTCGGCAAGCTGTTCGGCAAGAAGGAGCAGACGCCGGTCAAAGGCCTGTATTTCTGGGGCGGGGTGGGGCGTGGCAAGACCTACCTGGTCGACACCTTCTTCGAGGCGCTGCCGTTCAAGGAGAAAATGCGCACCCACTTCCACCGCTTCATGAAGCGTGTGCACGAGGAAATGAAAACCCTCAAGGGTGAGAAGAACCCGCTGACCATCATCGCCAAACGCTTCTCCCAGGAAGCCAAGGTGATCTGCTTCGATGAGTTCTTCGTGTCCGACATCACCGATGCGATGATCCTCGGCACTTTGATGGAAGAGCTGTTCAAGAACGGCGTCTCGTTGGTGGCGACCTCCAACATCGTGCCGGACGGCCTGTACAAGGACGGCCTGCAGCGTGCGCGCTTCCTCCCGGCCATCGCCATGATCAAGCAGTACACCGATGTGGTGAACGTCGACAGTGGCGTCGACTATCGCTTGCGCCACCTGGAGCAGGCCGAGCTGTTCCACTTCCCGCTCAACGAAGCTGCCCACGAGAGTCTGCGCGCCAGTTTCAAGGCACTGACCCCCGATTGCACCCAGGCGGTCGAGAACGACGTGCTGATGATCGAGAATCGCGAGATCCACGCGTTGCGCACCTGTGACGACGTCGCCTGGTTCGACTTCCGCGCCCTGTGCGACGGTCCGCGTAGCCAGAACGACTACATCGAGTTGGGCAAGATCTTCCATGCCGTGCTGCTGAGCAATGTCGAGCAGATGGGCGTCACCACCGACGACATCGCCCGCCGCTTCATCAACATGGTCGACGAGTTCTATGATCGCAACGTCAAGCTGATCATTTCGGCCGAAGTCGAGCTCAAGGACCTCTACACCGGCGGGCGCCTGAGCTTCGAGTTCCAGCGTACCCTCAGCCGACTGCTGGAAATGCAGTCCCACGAGTTCCTGGCTCGCGCGCACAAACCCTGAAGCCATGCCTGACCCCTGGCAGGCGCGGGCTTGGCGCACCCGCTAGGGGAGGTTGGTGTTCTCAGGCTTCCTGCATGAACTGCTGCCGATACTGGTTCGGCGACAGTTCAGTGTGCTGGCGGAAGAGTCGGGCGAAGAAGCTCGCGTCGTCGTATCCCACCTCATAACTGATGGTCTTGATGCTCTTGCGGGTGCTCGAGAGCAGGCCCTTGGCTGTCTCGATGCGCAGGCGCTGCAGGTAGTGCAGTGGCTTGTCCCCGGTCGCGCTCTGGAAGCGGCGCATGAAGTTGCGGATGCTCATGCCATGGTTGCGCGCCACGTCCTCGAAACGGAACTTGTCGGCGAAGTGCTCCTCCAGCCAGTGCTGGATCTGCAGGATGATCAGGTCCTGGTGCAGCTTCTGGCCGCCAAAGCCCATGCGCCCCGGCGTGTAGTTGCGCTGCACTTCGTAGAGGATGTCGCGAGCCACCGCCCGCGCGACGTTGGCGCCGCAGAAGCGCTCGATCAGGTAGATGTACAGGTCGCAGGCCGAGGTGGTGCCGCCGGCGCAGTACAGGTTGTCGGCGTCGGTCAGGTGCTTGTCCTGATTCAGGCGGATAGTGGGGAAGCGTTCGGCGAAGCTGTTGAAGAAACGCCAGTAGGTGGTCGCCTCCTTGCCATCGAGCAGGCCTGACTCTGCGAGCCAGAACACGCCGCTGGCTTCACCGCACAGCACGGCGCCACGGGCGTGCTGCTCACGCAGCCAGGGTAGGACTTGCGGGTAGCGGGCGAGCAGGTTGTCGAAGTCGTCCCAGAACGCCGGGAGGATGATCACATCGGCGTCACCCAGGCCACTGTCCACGGGGAGTTGTACGTCGCTGAAGCTGTCCACCGGCTGGCCGTCAGGGCTCACCAGGTGAATTTCGAACATCGATTGCAGCCCCAGGCCCAGTTGCTTGCTGTAACGCAGGCTGGCCAAGTGGAAGAAGTCCTTGGCCTGCATCAGTGTCGAAGCGAACACCTTATCAATGGCCAGGATGCTGACGCGCCGCAACGACGCGGAGGGTTGGGTAAACATCATTGTCATTGTTCTTATAGGGTAGAGTGGTCAATCACCGGCTGGATCGTCTTATTTTTTGGCGATTGTGTCTACCCCGAAGAAATGCGCTGCCTTCTTCGCGGGCCTACCTGCGAAGAAGGCAGCAATGCTATCGCCTCAAGGCGCCGGATTCGGCTGCCCTTGGTGAATCGCCTCGATCGCCGCCAGCAGTTCGTCGCCGAGTTTCAGTTCGATGCTTGCCAGGTTGCTGCGCAACTGCTCGAGGCTGGTCGCCCCGATGATGTTGCTGGTCACGAACGGCTGGCGGGTGACGAACGCCAGGGCCATCTGCGCCGGATCCAGGCCATGTTCGCGGGCCAATTGCACGTAGCGGCTGCAGGCGGCCACGGTCTGCGGGTTGGAGTAGCGGGCGAAGCGGCTGAACAGGGTCAGGCGTGCATTTTCAGGGCGCGCGCCGTTTTCGTACTTGCCCGACAGCATGCCGAAGGCCAGCGGCGAATAAGCCAGCAGGCCGCACTGCTCGCGGATCGCTACTTCCGCCAGGCCCACCTCGAAGCTGCGATTGAGCAGGTTGTACGGGTTCTGGATCGAAACTGCACGTGGCCAGCCCCGGCTTTCGGCCAGGTGCAGGAACTTCATGGTGCCCCACGGCGTTTCGTTGGACAGGCCGATGTGGCGGATCTTGCCGGCGCGCACTTGCTCGTCGAGCACCTCCAGCGTTTCCTCCAGCGGCGTGAACAGGTCGTTGGGCAGGTGCTGGTAGCCCAGCTTGCCGAAGAAGTTGGTCGAACGTTCCGGCCAGTGCAGTTGGTAGAGGTCGATGCGGTCGGTCTGCAGGCGCTTGAGGCTTTCGTCCAGCGCGACGACGATGTGCTGGCGGTTGTGCTTGAGCTGGCCGTCGCGGATATGGCTGATGCCGTTGCCGGGGCCGGCGACTTTGCTGGCGAGGATCCAGTCGTCACGGTCGCCATTGGCGGCGAACCAGTTGCCGATGATGCGTTCGGTGGCCGCGTAGGTCTCCGGGCGCGGCGGCACCGGGTACATTTCGGCGGTATCGATGAAGTTGATGCCGGCGGTCTTGGCCAGGGCGATCTGCTCGAAGGCCTCATCCTGGACGTTCTGCTCACCCCAGGTCATGGTGCCCAGGCACAGTGCGCTGACGTTGAGGTCGGTACGGCCGAGCTTGCGGTATTCCATCGGAAGGCTCTCTGCTGGACAAAGAAACCATCAAAGCAGGTTGAAAATCTTTGCGCAATCTGGATAATGCTGGGCCTCTCCGTGTGGCGGAAGTGATGCACCACCACGCAGGAAGAACCCCGTCGATCATGGGCGTGCCCGACCCGAGCCCCCAAAAGCGTCCGTGCTCGGCTGCGCGCTTGCCCTTGGCAAGTTGTGCACTATCCAGTAAGATTCGCCGTCTATTTTTCGCTGGGCGGCCTCTGAGGCTTTAGAGAATGAAAACTTTTACTGCTAAACCGGAAACAGTAAAGCGCGAGTGGTTCGTAATCGATGCCGCTGGTCAGACCCTGGGTCGTCTGGCTACCGAAATCGCTACCCGTCTGCGCGGCAAACACAAGCCTGAGTACACTCCTCACGTTGACACCGGCGACTACATCGTCGTCATCAACGCCGAGCAGGTTCGTGTAACTGGTGCCAAGTCTTCGGACAAGATGTACTACTCCCACTCCGGCTTCCCAGGTGGCATCAAGGAAATCAGCTTCGAGAAGCTGATCGACAAGGCCCCTGAGCGCGTCATCGAGACCGCGGTCAAAGGCATGCTGCCGAAGAACCCGCTGGGTCGCGACATGTACCGCAAGCTGAAAGTGTACGCGGGTGCTACCCACCCTCACACTGCTCAGCAGCCTCAAGAACTGAAGATCTAACGGGATAGTTCATTATGTCGGCGACTCAAAATTACGGCACTGGCCGTCGCAAGACCGCAACCGCTCGCGTTTTCCTGCGTCCGGGTACTGGTAACATCTCCATCAACAACCGTCCTCTGGACACTTTCTTCGGTCGCGAAACCGCTCGCATGGTTGTTCGCCAGCCGCTGGAACTGACCGAGACCGTTGAGAAGTTCGACATCTACGTCACCGTCGCCGGTGGTGGTGTCAGCGGTCAGGCCGGTGCTATCCGCCACGGTATCACCCGCGCCCTGATGGAATACGACGAAACCCTGCGTGGCGCTCTGCGTCGTGCTGGCTACGTCACCCGCGACGCTCGTGAAGTCGAGCGTAAGAAAGTGGGTCTGCGTAAAGCGCGTAAGCGTCCTCAGTACTCCAAGCGTTAATACCGCTTCGGCAGTCGAAAAAGCCCGGTTCCTTGGAACCGGGCTTTTTTTATGTCTTGAACTAACCTGTCAGCATGTCCGGGCCGAGTTGCCACATAGACGCAGATCAAGCAAAGCGAGGGTTGTAGCCCGAACCAGGGGTAATCACCTTGTCAGTGTGTGGATTTGTTTCTTACCATGGCGGCCAATTTTTAGCGCCACAGACATTACTAATAGACGCCTGATCCAGCGGGCGAGAAGAAAGCTGATGGGAGAGGACTGAATGAGCAATGACGGCGTCAACGCAGGCCGGCGCCGCTTCCTCGTAGCTGCCACATCCGTGGTGGGGGCTGCGGGGGCAGTGGGGGCTGCGGTACCGTTCGTGGGGTCATGGTTCCCCAGTGCCAAGGCGAAAGCCGCTGGGGCACCGGTGAAGGTCAACATCGCCAAGGTAGAGCCCGGGCAGCAGATGGTTGCCGAATGGCGTGGTCAACCGGTGTTCATCGTGCGACGAACGCAAGAGATCCTCGGCAATCTGAAAAAGATCACCGCAGACCTGTCCGACCCCGAGTCCAAGGCTTCGGTGCAGCCGACCTACGTCGATCCCGAGGTCCGCTCGATCAAGCCTGAAATCCTCATTCTCGTTGGCTTGTGCACCCATCTGGGGTGCTCGCCGACTTTCCGTCCGGAAGTCGCCCCCGCCGACCTCGGTCCTAAGTGGGTCGGTGGCTATTTCTGCCCTTGCCATGGCTCGCACTACGATTTGGCAGGTCGCGTCTACAAGTCGCAGCCAGCCCCGCTCAATCTGCCAGTGCCGCCGCACTCGTACGAGTCGGACGACATCATCGTCATCGGCGTCGATCAGGAGAACGCATGATGAGCAAGTTCATGGACTGGATTGACGCTCGCTTCCCCGCCACGAAAATGTGGGAAGACCACCTGAGCAAGTATTACGCGCCCAAGAACTTCAACTTCCTGTACTTCTTTGGCTCCCTCGCGCTGCTCGTGCTGGTCAACCAGATTGTCACGGGAGTCTGGCTGACCATGAGTTTCACGCCCTCGGCAGAAGAGGCCTTCGCCTCGGTCGAGTACATCATGCGCGATGTCGAGTACGGCTGGATCCTGCGCTACCTGCACTCCACCGGCGCCTCGGCGTTCTTCATCGTGGTCTATCTGCACATGTTCCGCGGGTTGCTCTACGGCTCCTACCAGAAGCCCCGTGAACTGGTGTGGCTGTTCGGCATGCTGATCTACCTGGCGCTGATGGCCGAGGCCTTCATGGGTTACCTGCTGCCGTGGGGGCAGATGTCCTACTGGGGCGCCCAGGTGATCATCTCGCTGTTCGGTGCCATTCCGGTGATCGGTGATGACCTCACTCAATGGATCCGTGGTGACTACCTGATCTCCGGCATCACCCTGAACCGCTTCTTCGCCCTGCATGTGGTAGCGCTGCCGATCGTCATTCTCGGGCTTGTGGTACTGCATATCCTGGCGCTGCACGAGGTGGGTTCGAACAACCCGGACGGTGTCGACATCAAGAAGCACAAGGACGAAAACGGCGTACCGCTGGATGGCATCCCCTTCCACCCGTACTACACGGTGAAAGATATCGTCGGGGTCGTGGTATTCCTCTTCGTGTTCTGTGCTGTGGTGTTCTTCTTCCCGGAAATGGGTGGCTACTTCCTGGAAAAACCGAACTTCGAGCAGGCCAACGCCTTCAAGACGCCCGAGCACATTGCGCCGGTGTGGTACTTCACGCCCTTCTACGCGATCCTGCGGGCGGTGCCTGACAAGCTGTTCGGCGTCATCGCCATGGGCGCGGCGATCGCGGTGCTGTTCGTGTTGCCCTGGCTCGATCGCAGTCCGGTGCGCTCCATGCGCTACAAGGGCTGGTTGAGCAAGATCTTCCTGCTGGTGTTCTGCGTGGCCTTCATCATTCTCGGCGTGCTCGGTGTACTGGCGCCTACGCCCGGACGGACCCTGCTGTCCCAGGTCTGCACCGTGCTGTATTTCGCCTACTTCCTGCTGATGCCGTTCTACACAAGGCTCGAGAAGACAAAACCGGTTCCGGAAAGGGTGACTGGCTGATGAAAAAGTTTATTGCAGTAATGTTCCTGGCATTGATGCCTGCCTTATCCTTTGCTGCCGAGCAGGGTGTGGAGCTGCAGAAGGTCGATATCGACCTGACTGACAAGGCCGCGTTGCAGGATGGGGCGCGAACCTTCGCCAACTATTGCATGGGTTGCCACAGCGCCAAGTTCCAGCGTTACGAGCGGGTTGCCGATGACCTCGGCATCCCCCACGAGCTGATGCTCGAAAAGCTGGTGTTCACGGGGGCAAAGATTGGCGATCACATGAAGATCGGCATGCAGCCCAGCGATGCCAAGACCTGGTTCGGTGCGGCGCCGCCCGATCTCACGTTGGTCGCCCGCGTGCGGGGTAACGATTGGCTGTACAGCTACCTGCACAGCTTCTACGAAGACAAGTCGCGCCCTTATGGGGTGAACAACAAGGTCTTCCCGAACGTGGGCATGCCCAACGTGCTGGTCGGGCTGCAGGGCAACCAGGTGATTGGGTGCAAGCAGATCCAGACAGTGGTCGACGGCAAGAAGCAATTCGACCCGCTGACTGGCAGTCCTTTGACCCATGAAGCCTGTGACCAGCTGACCATCGAGCCGAAATCCGGTACCCTGACGCCCGAGCAGTTCGACGAGAAGGTCAAGAACCTGGTGACCTTCCTGGCCTATTCGGCCAACCCGGTCAAACTGGAGAGTCAGCGCATCGGCACCTATGTCCTGCTGTACCTGGCTTTCTTCTTCGTGTTCGCCTACTTGCTCAAGCGCGAATACTGGAAGGACGTGCACTGATCACGCAGTAGTTTCTGGTAGTTGAACGCGCCCTGGGGCGCTCCTGCGCAATCGCGAGGAGCCTCCCAGGGCGCGTTTGCATTTGCAGTTTCACAAGCATCCCCATGCGAGGAGGAGCTACATGGGCGCGACCAACAGGTTAGCCTGCTATTCCGACCCCGCTGACCATTATTCTCATCGGGTACGCCTTGTTCTCGCCGAGAAGGGCGTCAGTGTGCAGATCATCGACGTCATCGCCGATCGTCTGCCGCCCAAACTGATCGAAGTGAACCCCTATGGCAGCGTGCCAACCCTGGTCGACCGCGACCTGGC
Organism: Pseudomonas sp. S44; assembly: GCF_016624805.1. Taxonomy (NCBI): domain Bacteria; kingdom Pseudomonadati; phylum Pseudomonadota; class Gammaproteobacteria; order Pseudomonadales; family Pseudomonadaceae; genus Pseudomonas; species Pseudomonas sp. S44. The sequence goes on along the minus strand of NZ_JACVTY010000022.1, from coordinate 76,308 downwards.
GTTGTACGAATCGACCGTGGTGATGGAATACCTCGAGGAGCGTTATCCTCATCCGCCGCTGATGCCGGTATACCCGGTGGCGCGCGGCAACAGCCGCCTGCTGATGCACCGTATCCAGCGTGACTGGTGTGCACTGGCTGATGTCATTCTCGATCCGCGTGCCGCCGAGGCTGCGCGTGGCGAGGCGCGCAAGACGCTGCGCGAGAGTCTGACGGGTGTCTCGGCGCTGTTCGGCGAGTTTCCCTGCTTCATGAGCGAGGAGCAAAGCCTGGTCGATTGTTGTCTACTGCCCATACTCTGGCGATTGCCGGTCCTGGGTATCGAACTGCCGCGGCAAGCCAAGCCGCTGCTGGATTATATGGAGCGACAGTTCGCCCGCGAGCCTTTCCAGGCGAGCCTGTCCGCTGCTGAACGTGAAATGCGCAAGCTTTAAGGAGCCGTTGATGAACTCCAGTCGCCCCTATCTGGTTAGAGCACTGTACGAGTGGATCGTCGACAACGATTGCACCCCCCATATGCTGGTCAACGCCGAGTATCCGGCGGTCCAGGTGCCCCAGGGTTTCGCCAGCGATGGCCAGATCGTCTTGAACATCTCGCCCAGTGCCGTGCGTAACCTGCACATGGACAACGACGCGGTGAGCTTTGAGGGGCGGTTCAGTGGCGTGGCCCATTCGCTCTATGTGCCGGCAGGCGCGATCCTGGGTATCTATGCTCGAGAGAATGGCCAGGGCATGGTGTTCGAGCTGGAGCCGCCGTTGATGGATGGCGAAGAGCTCGGTGACGAAGGCGTTGAGCCTGATGATGATGGCCCGCCGGAGGGGGGGGGGCAGCCGCCGCGACCCACTGGGCGGCCGAGCTTGAAAGTGGTCAAGTAATAAAAAAGGCGATCCATCCGGATCGCCTTTTTTATTCAAGTTCGGATTACAGGTCCTTGATCGTGCGGACCTGGTCCTTGTTGATGCGGGTCGGCTTGCCGTCCAGCTGCTTGAATTCGTAGAAGCCCGAATCTTTGTCGAACTTTGGCGTGTCGAGCGTCTGCAGCTCGCGGCCGTCGTTGAGGGTGATCGTGCTCGGGGTGGAGCAGCCGGCCAAGGTGGCGAAGGCGGTGATGGCGAGAAGGGACAGCAGGGACTTCTTCATGGGCTTTCCTGGGTTGTTTGCGGCAATACCTGGTGCGATGGGCCACAGCGCGCATTCATCGCGCGCCGTGGCCCTGGATATCAATCGATGTACTCGAACAGCTTGACGATCTTCTGTACGCCAGACACACCTTGAACCACGCTGGTGGCGGCGTTGGCTTCCTGCTGGGTGACCAGGCCGAGCAAGTAGACGATGCCGTTCTCGGTGATCACCTTGATGCGCGAGCTGGGCACGTTGGCGTCACCGATCATCTGGGTCTTGATCTTGGTGGTCAGCCAGGTGTCGTTGTTGCGTGCCAGGATCGACGAGGGCTGCATCACCTGCAGTTCGTTATGCACCTTCTTGACCCGTTGTACCTGGCCGGCGGTCTGCTCGGCGAGGCTCTTCAGGTCGGCGCGCGGGGTCTGGCCGGCGAGCAGGACGATGCCGTTGTAGCTGCTGACGACGATGTGCGAGCCCTTGTCCAGGTCTGGGCTTGCCTTGGCCACGTTGACCGAAACCTTGGTTTCGATCAGCGAATCGTCGATCTTGCTACCAATGGTGCGTGTACCGCGGTCATCCTCGATCGGCGAGTTGCGGGTCGAGGTCAATACCGAGCTGCAGCCGGAAATACCGAGGCACAGGGTCAGGGCCATGAGGCCGAGGCGCTTGGGGATCATTCTTCACTCCCGAACAGTTGGCTGTCGATCAGATCGCACAGGCAATGGATCGCCAGCAGGTGGACTTCCTGGATGCGCGCAGTGACCGTGGAGGGGACGCGGATCTCCACATCCTCGGGCAGCAGCAGCGAAGCCATACCGCCGCCGTCACGCCCGGTCAATGCTACGACAATCATTTCACGATCATGTGCGGCCTGGATCGCCTGAATCACATTGGCCGAGTTGCCGCTGGTGGAGATCGCCAGCAGTACATCGCCTGGTTGGCCCAGGGCGCGGATCTGCTTGGAGAAGACTTCGTTGTAGCTGTAGTCGTTGGCGATCGAGGTGATGGTCGAGCTGTCGGTGGTCAGGGCGATGGCCGGCAGGCTCGGACGCTCGCGCTCGAAGCGGTTGAGCAGTTCCGAGGAAAAATGCTGGGCGTCACCCGCCGAGCCGCCGTTGCCGCAGGCGAGCATCTTGCCCTCGTTGAGCAGCGCGTTGACCATGACCAGGCTGGCCTGCTCGATGTGCGGTGCCAGGATGTCCATTGCCTGTTGCTTGGTATCGATGCTGGCCTGGAACAGCCGGCGAATTCGGGATTGCATGTCCATCTGGTGTGACCTTAAGTGCGGCGGAGGCCTGCGCGACGCGCGACAGGGGCCAGCCCGCGAAACATAGAGCAAAGAAATCGGAATGGGTTCAGCATTCGAAGGCGTTTTTCAGCCATTGAAGCGGCCGACCTGCATGGTGGCTGCCCTGCAGGGCGACTACGTCGAAGCGGCAGGGGTGATCGGCCCAGCGGGGCTCCTTCAGCAGGAACATGTTGGCGGCAAGCGCCAGACGTTTCTGCTTGCGCCCGTCGATACTTCCGACGGCGCCGCCGAAGTCCACGTGCAAGCGGTAGCGGACTTCGACGAATACTACTGTATCGGCGTCGAGCATGACCAGATCAAGCTCGCCTCCCTTGCATCGCCAATTGCGCGTCAGCAGCTGCAGGCCTTGCCCTCGAAGATAATCGAGGGCTTGGTTTTCTGCCGCGAGCCCGGCGCTGGTAGGCGAGGCGTCGGGCATCAGCGAGCAGTGTCCGGCAGGCGCTTGACCTGGCCGCCGGAGAACTCGGCCCAGGGCAGTTGGCGCTCGATACGCTGGTTGGCGTTGATGCTCAGGCTGCCGGACAGGCCCTCGACGCGGTTGTCAGGCAGCGCCTTGAGCTGGCCGAGGCGTGGCGCCAGGCTATAGGCATCGACCCCCATGGCGTACAGGCGACCCAGGCTGCCGGCAGCCTGCGGCCACTGCTGGACCACCTGCTGGCGCAGGCTGTTGGTGTTGTCCAGCAGCCATGGGGTTTCGCAGAAGCGAATGCCGTTCATGTCGTTGTACTGGTTCACGTCTCCACTGGCGCTGTAGAGGTTGGAGGTCGCATAGACCGGCACGTCACCCGCGTACTGGAAGTTGAGGGTCGGCTTGATCTGTTGGGCCTGCTGCGGGGTGGCAGCGAGGAAGATGAAATCGATGTCCTGGCGACGCGACGGTTGTGCGGCGACATTGCCACTCACGGCACTCTGCAGGCTCTTGGCGCGACCTTCGCTCTGGCGCAGCTGGAACAGATCGGCGATCTGTTGAGCCAGGGCCACCGGCTGGGCGATGCGCTCGGCAGCGAGCAGGGTGCCGCCGTTGCCTTCCCAGTCCTGGCGGAAAGCTGCGAGCACGCGGTCGCCCCATTCGCCGCTCGGCACCAGGGCCACGGCGCGGACCAGGCCGTCTGCGCGGGCACGGCGAGAGACTTCGCGGGCTTCGTCCTCGGCGGCGAGGCCGAACTGGAACAGTTGTGGTGGCGATTTCTGCCCGGCCTCTGCGTAGTTCAGCGCCAGGGTGGTGATGGGCAGTTGCGGGTAGTCGGCGAGTTTCTTCACCAGTGGTTTTTCGAGCGGACCGATCACCAGCTGTACGCCGGCCGCCTGGGCCTGGCGATAGAAGTCGTCCAGCGAGGTGAGGCGCGAGCTGTCGAAAACCTGAACCGCCGGCGCTGGCTGACCGGATTGCTGGGCCTGGAAGTGGGCTGCCATGAAGCCGTCGCGCAGTGCACGGGCTACACCGGCCAGCGGGCCTTCCTGTGGCAGCAGCAGGGCGATCTTGGTCAGCGGCTGGCTGGCCAGTTGCTTGAGTTTGACCAGCGCGTCAGGCAACTGCTTGGCGGCCGGATGATCGGCATGTTGCTGGCGCCAGCTATCGATGGCGGCCTGTTGCTGTTCCAGGGTACCGGCGCTCTTGACCGCCAGGGCCAGGCTGGTCCAGCCGGCGAGGGTCGGGTTGCTGGCCGGTTGCTGCAATTGGTCGGCGGGCAGCGAGGCTACCAGCGACCAGATGGCATCGTTATTCTTTGTTGCTTCCGGGCCGCTGAGCAGTGGAGCCAGCAAGATGCGCTGCTGGGCCGCAGGAAGTGCCTGGCCGTCGGCTTCGAGGGCTGCAGCATGCACGCTATAGGTGCGTACCTGCAGCTCTTCGGGCAGCTCGCCGACACGTTGCAGGCTTGGGTGCGACAGTGCGCCGAGGGCGGCTTTGGGCTGGTTGCGGCTCATCGCCAGTTCGGCGGCCAGGGTGCTGGCGAACACCTGTTGCGCGGGTTTGAGCGTGTCCAGTGGAACCTGCTCGAGGATGCGTGCGGCGCGTGGGAAGTCCTTCTGCCGGTAGGCCATGTCGGCGGCGCTCAGGCGCAGCAGCGCGGCGTCTTCGACGGACTTGCTGGAAGCCGCCTTCTCGAGCAGTTGCTCGATGCTGGCGTCGGGGGTGCGTGGCAGTTCGCCCAGGCTGGATGAGGGCGAGCTGGCGCAGGCTGCCAGCAGGGCAGCGAGACAGAGGGCTGTGAGCAGCCGCAGGCAAGCGATCATGTAAGGGTCCTGTTACTCGATCAAGTTGGCCGGCAATTGTACCCAAGCGCTGGCCGGGGCGCGATCTTGCTGACGCTGATCCTTCACTATAGGTCGCATGTCAGGGGATGGCGGCCAAGTTCTTTGCGCCTTGTTGCGGGCGCTCGGGCTACAATGGCGCCTTTGATCGGCAAGACAGGTGTGTGCAGTGACTGATGTTGCAGGGGTTCCAAAATCCATAGCGGGTACGCTTTACGTCGTTGCGACGCCCATCGGCAACCTCGACGACATGAGCGCCCGGGCACTCAAGGTGCTGGCCGGCGTGGCGCTGATCGCGGCCGAGGATACCCGCCATTCTGTGCGCCTGCTGCAGCACTTCGGCATCGAGACGCCGCTGGCGGCCTGCCATGAGCACAACGAGCGCGACGAAGGCAGTCGCTTCATCACGCGCTTGCTGGCGGGTGACGATGTGGCGCTGGTGTCCGACGCTGGCACGCCGCTGATTTCCGATCCGGGCTATCACCTGGTGCGCCAGGCGCGTGCTGCCGGGGTGAAGGTGGTGCCGGTGCCAGGGGCGTGCGCGCTGATCGCTGCGCTGTCGGCGGCGGGGCTGCCCTCTGACCGCTTCATCTTCGAAGGCTTCCTGCCGGCAAAGGCTGTCGGGCGCCGTGCGCGACTGGAGCAGGTCAAGGAGGAGCCCCGGACCTTGATTTTCTATGAGGCGCCGCATCGCATCCTTGAGTGCCTGGAGGACATGGAGGCGGTATTCGGGGGAGAGCGCCCGGCCGTTCTGGCGCGAGAGCTGACCAAGACGTTCGAGACGCTCAAGGGGTTGCCGTTGGCCGAGTTGCGCGCCTTTGTCGCAGCGGATGCCAATCAGCAGCGTGGGGAATGCGTGGTGCTGGTCGCGGGCTGGAGTGCGCCGCAAGACGATCAGGCGATCAGCAGCGACGCCATGCGTGTGCTGGACCTGTTGCTGGCAGAATTGCCGCTCAAGCGGGCGGCGGCATTGGCGGCGGAAATTACCGGCGTGCGTAAGAATCTTCTTTATCAAGCGGCGCTGGATAAACAGAAAAACCACTAGTGGCGTAATGATATTGTTTGCGGTATTGCTTGTTCTTGCTCGCGCCTGCCGTTACCCTTACCGGCGGAGAGTCGATCGGACAGTCGCTGCCTGCATTTGTTCCGCAAAAGCAGGGGGAGGAAAGTCCGGGCTCCGCAGGGCAGAGTGCCAGGTAACGCCTGGGAGGCGCGAGCCTACGGAAAGTGCCACAGAAAACAACCGCCTAAGCACTTCGGTGCCGGTAAGGGTGAAAAGGTGCGGTAAGAGCGCACCGCGCGACTGGCAACAGTTCGTGGCTAGGTAAACCCCACTCGGAGCAAGACCAAATAGGGTTCCTTATGGCGTGGCCCGCGTCGGAACCGGGTAGGTTGCTAGAGGCGTCCAGTGATGGCCGTCGTAGAGGAATGACTGTCCTCGACAAAACCCGGCTTACAGATCGACTCTCCACCTCTTCTTTCCCTGCTTGAATCGATAGCAGATCCCTCCTGGTAATGCCGAAAAGTTCTTACTCTTAATAATTCACTTTAACTTCACACTCTATCCGTTTGAGTGCGCTTGATTTTTCCCGCCAGTTTTTTCTCCCGGTAGTCCTTCCGCCTTCCTTTGTTGCGCTAAATCTCGGTCCTGTAAGGGTTTTCCTTATGAACGCGCCTTGACGGTGTGGCGGACGGATTCCTATAGTGTGCGCAAGTGGCAGAAAGTGGGATGAAGTGGGTTTTCTGGCACAAAAAAGTTAACATTGTGGGGAATCGCAGCCGTGTTCCGCGGAGCCAACGCCGTCAGCCTCGATGCAAAGGGCCGTCTCGCCATGCCGAGCCGGTACCGTGACGAGCTCGATTCGCGTTCCAATGGTCAACTTATCGTGACCATCGACGCTGTTGACCCCTGCTTGTGTGTTTATCCCCTCGATGAGTGGGAACAGATAGAAGCCAAGTTGCGTGCCTTGCCGTCGCTGCGTGAGGAAAACCGTCGCCTGCAGCGTTTGCTGATCGGTAATGCGGTGGACCTGGAGCTCGATGGCAGTGGTCGTTTCCTGGTGCCGCCCCGTTTGCGTGAGTACGCCAAGCTCGACAAGAAGGCGATGCTGGTGGGGCAACTGAACAAATTCCAGCTGTGGGATGAGGATGCCTGGAACGCGGTTTCGGCAGCCGACCTCGCAGCTATTCAACAACCGGGCGCCATGCCCGATGAACTGCGTGACCTGATCCTGTGACGATAGATAGCGGCTTCAACCACATCACCGTATTGCTCGACGAAGCTGTCGAGGCATTGGCCCTGCGCGCCGACGGTTGCTATCTGGACGGGACCTTCGGTCGCGGTGGGCACAGTCGTCTCATTCTCAGCAAGCTCGGGCCGCAAGGGCGGCTGTTGGGCTTCGACAAGGATCCACAGGCGATTGCCACGGGGCAAGCGCTGGCGGCCGAAGACGGCCGCTTTGTCATTGTGCAGCGCAGCTTCGCCGAGCTCGGTGATGAAGTGCGCGCGCGCGCGCTGGACGGCAAGGTCAGCGGTATCCTGCTCGACCTGGGTGTCTCCTCGCCGCAGCTGGACGATCCCGAGCGCGGCTTCAGTTTCCTCAACGATGGCCCGCTGGACATGCGCATGAATCCGGGCCAGGGCATCAGCGCGGCCGAGTTCATCGCGACCGCCCCCGTCGAAGAAATAGCCCGCGTGTTCAAGGAGTACGGCGAGGAGCGTTTTGCCGGCCGCATGGCGCGTGCGGTGGTCGAGCGTCGCGAGAAGCAGCCCTTCACCCGTACTGCCGACCTGGCCGAAGTGCTCAAGGTCGCCAACCCTGCTTGGGAAAAGGGCAAGAACCCGGCAACTCGGGCCTTCCAGGGGCTGCGCATTCACGTCAATAACGAGCTGGGTGACCTGGAAACCGGCCTCGACGCCGCGCTCGAGGCGCTGGAAGTCGGCGGCCGCTTGGCGGTGATCAGCTTCCACTCGCTGGAAGACCGTATCGTCAAACTGTTCATGCGCAAGCTGGTCAAGGGCGAGGCGGATAACCTGCCACGCAACCTGCCGGTGCAGCACAAGGTCTTCGAACCTCGTATCAAGCTGATCGGCAAGGCGCAGTTCGCCTCCGATGCGGAACTCAAGGCCAACCCGCGTGCGCGCAGCGCCGTCATGCGCGTGGCGGAGAAGCTGCGGTGAGTCGCCTGTTCGCGAAGCCATTGCCAGGCGGAAGCTTCCTGATGCTTCTGCTGTTCGTTGGCGTGCTGGTGTCGGCCATCGCTGTCTCCTACAGCGCGCACTGGAACCGCCAGTTGCTCAACACGCTCTACAACGAGCTGAGCGAACGCGACAAGGCCCAGGCTGAGTGGGGGCGCCTGATTCTCGAGCAGAGCACCTGGACTGCCCACAGCCGCATCGAAAACCTGGCCGCCGGCCAGTTGAAGATGCGCGTGCCCAACGCTGACGAAGTGCGGATGGTGACGCCATGATGAAGCTCGAGGGTGCACTCTACCCCTGGCGCTTCCGGGTCGTCGTTGGCCTGCTGGCGTTGATGGTCGGCGCCATCAGCTGGCGGATCATCGACCTGCAGGTGGTCGACCGCGACTTCCTCAAGGGCCAGGGTGATGCTCGCAGCCTGCGCCATATTCCGATTCCTGCACACCGTGGCCTGATCACCGACCGCAATGGCGAGCCTCTGGCTGTCAGTACGCCGGTCACCACGCTGTGGGCCAACCCCAAGGAGATGCAGGCGTCCAAGGATCGCTGGCCGCAACTGGCCGCCGTCCTGGGGCAGAACCCGCAGCAATTGATCGAGCGCCTCACCCAGCAGGCCAACAAGGAGTTCATCTACCTGGTTCGTGGCCTCACGCCCGAGCAGGGCCAGCAGGTGCTCGACCTTAAAGTGCCCGGTGTCTACGGCCTCGAAGAGTTCCGCCGCTTCTATCCGGCGGGTGATGTCACCGCGCACATGGTGGGTTTCACCGACCTGGATGACCACGGCCGTGAAGGTGTCGAGCTCGCCTATGACGAGTGGCTGGCCGGGGTGCCTGGCAAGCGACAAGTGATCAAGGACCGGCGCGGTCGCCTGATCAAGGATATTCAAGTCACCAAGAACGCCAAGGCCGGTAAGACCTTGGCGTTGTCGATAGATCTGCGCCTCCAGTACCTGGCGACTCGCGAGCTGCGCAACGCCATCGCCGAACAGGACGCCAAGGCCGGCAGCCTGGTGATCATGGACGTCAAGACCGGCGAGGTCCTGGCGATGGTCAACCAGCCAACGTACAACCCCAACAACCGCCGCAGCATGTTCCCGGCAGCCATGCGTAACCGGGCTATCATCGATGTCTTCGAGCCCGGCTCCACGGTCAAGCCGATCTCCATGAGTGCGGCCCTGCAGAGCGGGCGCTGGAAACCGACCGACAAGGTCGAGGTGTATCCGGGCAGCCTGCAGATCGGTCGCTACACGATCAAGGACGTGTCCAGGAGCGAGGGCCCGATCCTCGACCTGACCGGCATCCTGATCAACTCCAGTAACGTCGGCATGAGCAAGATCGCCTTCGATATCGGCGGCGAAGCCATCTATCGGGTGATGTCGCAGGTCGGCCTGGGGCAGTACACCGGCCTGGGCTTCCCGGGCGAGCGTGTTGGCAACCTGCCCAATCATCGTGAGTGGCGCAAGGCCGAGACAGCCACGCTCTCCTATGGATACGGCGTATCGGTCACCGCCCTGCAGTTGGTTCACGCCTACGCCGCGCTGGCCAACGACGGCAAGATGGTGCCGCTGTCGATTCTCAAGGTCGACAAGGCGCCGGAAGCCGTGCAAGCCATTCCGCAAGAAACCGCCAAGACCGTGCAGGGCATGTTGCAGCAGGTGATCGAAGCGCCGCGTGGTGTGTTCCGCGCCCAGGTGCCGTTCTACCATGTCGCTGGCAAGTCGGGTACGGCGCGCAAGGCCACGGTCGGCTCCAAGGGCTACACCGAAAACGCCTACCGCTCGCTGTTCGCAGGCTTCGGCCCGATGAGCGACCCGCGCTACGCCATCGTTGTGGTCATCGACGAGCCGGGCAAGGGCGGCTACTTCGGTGGCCTGGTCTCGGCGCCGGTGTTCAGCAAGGTCATGTCCGGCACCCTGCGGCTGATGAACGTGCCGCCGGATAACCTGCCGCCCGCGAACGCGCAGCAGGCCAGTGCAGTACCCGCCAAGGGAGGGCGTGGTTGATGACGATGCCATTGAGCAAGCTTTTCGCCCATGCCAGCCGCGATCCGTTGATTCGCGAGCTGACGCTCGACAGCCGCCAGGTGCGGCCGGGTGATCTGTTCCTGGCGGTGCCAGGTGCCAAGGTCGATGGTCGTGATCACATCGTCGATGCGCTTGCCCGCGGTGCCGCCGCCATTGCCTATGAAGAGCAGGGCGCCACGGTGTTGCCGCTGACCGACGTGCCGCTGATTCCGGTCAAGGGCCTGATCGCGCAACTGTCGGCCATCGCCGGCCGCTTCTATGGCGAGCCGAGCCGCCAACTCAATCTGGTCGGTGTGACCGGCACCAACGGCAAGACCAGCGTGACGCAACTGCTCGCCCAGGCCCTTGATCAGTTGGGCCAGCGCTGCGGTCTGATCGGCACCTTGGGCACCGGTTTCTACGGGGACTTGCAGAGCGGCCGCCTGACCACGCCAGATCCGATCGCCGTGCAAGCCACGCTCAACGACCTGAAGAAGGGTGGCGCTGAGGCCGTGGCGATGGAAGTGTCTTCCCATGCCCTGGAGCAGGGGCGCGTGGCAGCACTGGCCTTCGATATCGCGGTGATGACCAACCTGTCGCGCGATCACCTTGACTACCACGGCAGCATGCAGGCCTACGAGGCCGCCAAGGCCAAGCTGTTCGCCTGGCCGGACCTGCGCTGGCAGGTGGTCAACCTGGACGACGCCTTTGGTCGTCGTCTGGCCGAGGACTTTGCCCGCCGCCCGAGTGCCGATCATATCGAGACCCGGCTGCTCAGCTATAGCCTGGAAAACCCGGACGCCTCGCTGTTCTGCCGCGAAGCCCACTTCGACGACGATGGCGTGCGCGCCCTCCTGGTCACCGCTCAAGGCGAACGCACACTGCGCAGCCAACTGCTCGGGCGTTTCAACCTGAGCAACATGCTCGCTGCCGTGGCCACGCTGCTGGCGCTGGATTATTCGCTGGACGAAATCCTGAAAGTCATCCCGCAGTTACAAGGGCCTGTCGGTCGCATGCAGCGCTTGGGCGGGGGAGCCAAACCGCTGGTGGTGGTCGATTACGCGCACACCCCCGATGCGCTGGAAAAGGTGCTCGAAGCCCTGCGCCCGCACGCCCACGGCAAGCTGCTGTGCCTGTTCGGTTGCGGCGGGGATCGCGATCGCGGCAAGCGTCCGCTGATGGCCGAAGTGGCCGAGCGTCTGGCCGACCGCGTGCTAGTCACCGACGACAACCCGCGTACCGAGGATCCGCTGCGGATCTTCGATGACATTCGCCCAGGTTTCGCCAAGCCTGGCGACGCCGAGTTCGTCGCCGGTCGTGGCGAAGCCATCGCACACCTGATCGCCACCGCTGCCGCCGACGATGTGATCGTGCTGGCCGGCAAGGGGCACGAGGATTACCAGGAGATCAATGGCGAGCGCCTTGTTTTCTCCGATCTGGTCGAAGCCGAGAAGGCGCTTTCAGCCTGGGAGGCTCCACATGCTTAAGCCCATGACACTCAGCCAGCTGACCGCAGCACTGAGTGCTCGTCTGGTCGGGGCCGACGCCACCTTCACCGGTGTCAGCATCGACAGCCGCAGCGTGGCTGCGGGGCAACTGTTCATTGCACTGACCGGCCCGCGTTTCGATGGCCACGACTACCTTGCCGATGTGAAGGCCAAGGGCGCCGTGGCTGCGTTGGTCGAGCGCGAAATCGCCGATGTCGACTTGCCGCAGTTGCTGGTCGCCGATTGCCGCGTGGCGCTTGGCCTGCTGGGCGCGCTCAATCGCGCTGCCTTCGACAAACCGGTGGTCGCCATCACCGGCTCCAGCGGCAAGACCACGGTCAAGGAGATGCTGGCCTCCATTCTGCGCACCCGCGGCCTGGTACATGCCACCCGTGGCAACCTGAACAACGACCTCGGCGCGCCACTGACGTTGCTGGAGATCGCGTCCGAGCACAGCGCGGCGGTGATCGAGCTGGGTGCCTCGCGCATTGGCGAGATTCGCTACACCGTTGGCCTGACCCGGCCACAAGTCGTCATCCTTAACAACGCTGGCACCGCCCACGTGGGTGAATTCGGCGGCCCGGAGAAGATCGTCGAGGCCAAGGGCGAGATTCTCGAAGGTTTGGGGGAGGGCGGTATCGCCGTGCTCAACCTGGACGACAAGGCCTTTGACATCTGGCACAAGCGCACTGGCGCGCACCAGGTGTTGAGCTTTGCCCTGAACAACGAGAAGGCCGACTTCCATGCCAGCGACATCGGTCGCGATGCGCGCGGCTGCCCCTCGTTCACCCTGCACGGTCCGAGCGGTAGTGCGTCGGTGCAGTTGAACCTGCTTGGTACGCATAACGTCGCCAATGCGCTGGCCGCTGCGGCTGGCGCCCATGCCGTAGGTGTGAGCCTGCCGGGCATCGCTGCCGGCCTTGCCGCAGTGCAGCCAGTCAAGGGCCGTTCCGTGGCACAGATTGCGCCCAGCGGTGCGCGGGTGATCGACGACACCTACAACGCAAACCCCACCTCTATGTGTGCCGCCATTGATATACTCGCCGGCTTTTCCGGACGCACCGTCCTGGTGCTCGGGGATATCGGCGAACTGGGGCAATGGGCCGAGGAAGGCCACCGGCAGGTGGGCGACTACGCACGTGGCAAGGTCGATGCCTTGTACGCGACTGGCACCAACATGGTTCATGCGGTCCAGGCCTTCGGCGCCAATGGCCGCCATTTCGCTACTCAAGCTGAGCTGATCGACGCCGTTCGTGCCGAGAGCGTCAGCGATACCACTATCTTGATCAAGGGCTCGCGCAGCGCTGCGATGGAAAACGTCGTGGCTGCATTGTGTGGTGCCAGCGGGGAGAAACATTAATGCTGCTGCTGTTGGCTGAGTATCTGCAACAGTTCTACAAGGGCTTCGCGGTCTTCCAGTACCTGTCCCTGCGCGGGATCCTGGGTGTGTTGACGGCGTTGTCCCTGGCACTGTGGCTGGGGCCCTGGATGATTCGTACCCTGCAGATTCGCCAGATCGGCCAGGCTGTGCGTAACGACGGCCCGCAATCGCACCTGTCCAAGTCCGGCACCCCGACCATGGGCGGTGCGCTGATCCTGTCTGCCATCGCCATCAGCACCCTGCTCTGGGCCGACCTGACCAATCGCTATGTATGGGTGGTGTTGATCGTCACCCTGCTGTTCGGCGCCATCGGCTGGGTCGACGACTACCGCAAGGTGATCGAGAAGAACTCGCGTGGCCTGCCGAGCCGCTGGAAGTACTTCTGGCAGTCGGTGTTCGGTCTCGGGGCTGCGGTCTTCCTCTACATGACCGCCCCGACCAGCGTCGAAACCACGCTGATCGTGCCGTTCCTCAAGGACTTCACCATTCCCCTGGGCGTTGGCTTCGTGGTGCTGACCTACTTCGTCATCGTCGGTTCGAGCAACGCGGTCAACCTGACCGACGGCCTCGATGGTCTGGCGATCATGCCGACGGTGATGGTCGGCGGTGCGCTGGGCATCTTCTGCTACCTGTCGGGCAACGTGAAGTTCGCCGAGTACCTGCTGATCCCTTATGTGCCGGGCTCGGGTGAGCTGATCGTGTTCTGCGGTGCGCTGATCGGTGCAGGCCTGGGCTTCCTCTGGTTCAACACCTACCCGGCACAGGTCTTCATGGGTGACGTCGGTGCCCTGGCGCTGGGGGCGGCGCTGGGCACCATCGCCGTGATCGTCCGCCAGGAAATCGTGCTGTTCATCATGGGCGGCATCTTCGTGGTGGAAACCTTGTCGGTGGTGATCCAGGTCGCATCGTTCAAGTTGACCGGCAAGCGTGTGTTCCGCATGGCGCCGATCCATCACCATTTCGAACTCAAGGGTTGGCCCGAGCCGCGAGTGATCGTCCGATTCTGGATCATCACCGTGATTCTGGTGCTGATCGGCCTTGCCACCCTGAAGCTGAGGTAAACGAGCGTGTCACTGATCGCTTCCGACCAATTCCGCATCGTTGTCGGCCTCGGCAAGAGCGGCATGTCCCTGGTTCGCTTCCTGGCGAACCGGGGTATTGCCTTTGCGGTCGCCGATACCCGCGAGCAACCGCCGGAACTGGACACCCTGCGCCGTGAATACCCGCAGGTGGAAGTGCGCTGTGGTGAACTGGATGTGGACTTCCTGTGCCGCGCCAACGAGCTCTACGTAAGCCCAGGCCTGGCACTGGCTACCCCGGCGTTGCAGCAGGCTGCCGCGCGCGGCGTGAAACTCTCCGGTGACATCGAGCTGTTTGCCCGCCATGCCAAGGCGCCAATCGTTGCCATCAGCGGCTCCAACGCCAAGAGCACGGTGACCACCCTGGTCGGCGAGATGGCTGCCAAGGCCGGCAAGCGTGTCGCTGTCGGCGGCAACCTCGGCACCCCGGCGCTTGACCTGCTCGACGATGCGGTCGAGTTGTACGTCATGGAGCTGTCGAGCTTCCAGCTCGAGACTACCGATCAGCTCAACGCCGAAGTGGCCACCGTGCTGAACATCAGCGAAGACCACATGGATCGCTACAATGGCCTGCCGGCTTATCACCTGGCCAAGCACCGCATCTTCCGCGGTGCGCGCCAGGTGGTAGTCAACCGTCAGGACGCCCTCAGCCGGCCCCTGCCCGTCGAAGGTCGTCCATGCTGGACATTCGGCCTCAACGCCCCGGACTTCAAGGCTTTTGGCCTGCGTGAAGTGGAGGGCGAGAAGTATCTGGCCTTCGAGTTCCAGACCCTGATGCCGGTGCGTGAGCTGAAGATCCGCGGTGCCCATAACCAGAGCAATGCCCTGGCAGCCCTGGCTCTGGGCCATGCCGCCGGTCTGCCGTTCGAGCCGATGCTCGAGGCTCTGCGCGAGTTCAAGGGGCTTGTCCATCGCTGCCAGTGGATCCGCGAGCGCAATGGCGTGAACTGGTACGACGACTCCAAGGCTACCAACGTCGGTGCTGCCCTGGCGGCCATCGAAGGCCTGGGTGCCGACATCGAAGGCAAGCTGGTGCTGATCGCCGGTGGCGACGGCAAGGGCGCTGATTTCGCCGCCTTGCGTCAGCCGGTCGCCGCCTATTGCCGCGCCGTGGTGTTGCTGGGGCGTGACGCCGAGCGCCTGGCCGAGACGTTCGGCGACAGCGTGCCGCTGGTCCGGGTCAAGACCCTGGACGAAGCCGTGCAGCGCTGCGCCGAGCTCGCCCAGCCAGGTGACGCGGTGCTGCTGTCGCCGGCCTGCGCCAGCCTCGACATGTTCAAGAACTTCGAAGAACGCGGGCGCTTGTTCGCCCAGGCAGCGGAGGGGCTGGCATGATCTTCGGCATCATCAAGCCGTATCCGTCGCCGCTGATCAGCGGTCGTGGCATCGACATCGACTTCGCCTTCCTTGCTGGCTGCCTGGCCTTGCTGGGGTTGGGCCTGGTAATGATCACCTCGGCGTCCTCGGAAGTGGCCGCCGTGCAATCCGGCAATCCGCTCTATCACATGATCCGCCACCTGGTGTATGTCGCGATCGGCCTTGTTGCCTGCGGTGTGACCATGATGGTGCCGATCGCCACCTGGCAGCGCATGGGCTTCATGATGCTGATCGGCGCCTTCGGCCTGCTGGTGCTGGTACTGGTGCCGGGGATCGGTCGGGAAGTGAACGGTTCGATGCGCTGGATCGGCTTCAGCTTCTTCAACGTCCAGCCTTCGGAGATCGCCAAGGTCTTCGTGGTCATCTATCTGGCGGGTTACCTGGTACGCCGCCAGACCGAGGTGCGCGAGAGCTGGATGGGCTTCTTCAAACCGTTCATCGTCCTGCTGCCCATGGCCGGCCTGCTGCTGATGGAGCCGGACTTCGGCGCCACCGTGGTGATGATGGGCGCTGCGGCGGCCATGCTGTTCCTGGGAGGGGTGGGGCTGTTCCGCTTCTCGCTGATGGTGGTGCTGGCGGTGGTCGCGGTGTTCATCCTGGTCCAGGCGCAACCCTACCGGATGGCGCGTCTGATCACCTTCACCGACCCCTGGTCCGATCAGTTCGGTTCGGGCTACCAGCTGACCCAGGCACTGATCGCCTTCGGTCGTGGCGAGTGGCTGGGCGTCGGCCTGGGCAACAGCGTACAGAAACAGTTCTACCTGCCTGAGGCGCACACCGACTTCGTGTTCTCGGTGCTGGCCGAAGAGCTTGGTGTAGTCGGCTCGCTGTGCACCGTCGCGCTGTTCGTGTTCGTCACCATCCGCGCCTTGTACATCGGCCTGTGGGCCGAGAAGGCCAAGCAGTTCTTCGCCGCCTACATGGCCTTCGGCCTGGCCTTCCTGTGGATCGGCCAGTTCCTGATCAACATTGGTGTGAACGTTGGCCTGCTGCCGACCAAGGGGCTGACGCTGCCATTCCTCAGCTACGGGGGCAGCTCGCTGGTGATCTGCTGCGCCTGCGTGGGGCTGTTGCTGCGTATCGAGTGGGAGAGTCGAACGCACCTGGGCAGCGAGGAGCACGAGTTCAAGGAGAGCGATTTTGCCGAGGAGACCAGTCATGGCCGCTGATGGCAAGAACGTACTGATCATGGCCGGTGGCACCGGGGGGCATGTGTTCCCGGCCCTGGCCTGCGCCCGCGAATTCCAGGCGCGCGGCTACAGCGTGCACTGGCTCGGTACGCCACGGGGTATCGAGAACGAACTGGTGCCCCAGGCTGGCTTGCCGCTGCACCTGATCCAGGTCAGCGGGCTGCGTGGCAAGGGCAAGCTGTCGCTGCTCAAGGCGCCGTTCACCCTGGTCAAGGCCGTGCTGCAGGCGCGGCGCATCATTCGTGAGCTCAAGCCGGTGTGCGTGTTGGGCTTTGGCGGCTATGTCACAGGCCCAGGCGGTGTTGCCGCGCGGCTGTGCGGTGTGCCGCTGGTGATTCACGAACAGAACGCCCGTGCAGGTACCGCCAATCGCCTGCTGGTGCCACTGGCTGCGCGAGTCTGCGAAGCTTTCCCCGACACTTTCGCTGCCAGCGAGAAGCGTCGGACCACCGGTAACCCGGTGCGCCCCGAACTGTTCCTGGAAACGCCTCGTGCGGCACTTGCCGAGCGTCGTGCGCGTCTTCTGGTGCTCGGTGGCAGCCTCGGTGCGGAACCATTGAACAAATTGCTGCCTAAGGCCCTGTCCGAAGTGACTGCAGACCTGCGGCCAGAGGTGTTCCACCAGGCTGGCAAGCAACATGCGTCGATCACCGCCGAGCGTTATCGCGAGGCCGGTATCGAGGCTCAGGTAGAGCCTTTCATCAAAGACATGGCCCACGCTTATGGCTGGGCCGACATGGTGGTGTGCCGGGCCGGCGCCCTGACCGTCAGCGAACTCGCGGCGGCAGGCCTGCCCTCGATGCTGGTGCCCTTGCCCCACGCGATCGACGATCACCAGACTCACAACGCCCAATATCTGGCTCGCGAAGGTGCCGCCTTCCTGATGCCACAAGCGACAACTGGCGCAGCGCAGCTCGCTGAACGCCTGAACGAGGTGCTGATGCAACCCGAGAAACTCAACACAATGGCCGGCACTGCGCGCCGCCTGGCCAAGCCTGCTGCAACCAGCACCGTGGTCGATATCTGCCTGGAGGTGGCCCATGGTTGAAAGCCAGAAAGCCATGCCGCAGCCCAAGATGGGCCGCATTCGCCGCATTCACTTCGTCGGTATCGGCGGCGTGGGCATGTGCGGTATCGCCGAAGTGCTGCTGAACCTGGGATACGAAGTGTCCGGTTCCGACCTCAAGGCCTCGCCGGTCACCCAGCGCCTGGAGTCGTTCGGCGCCGAAATTTTCGTGGGCCACCGTGCCGAGAACGCTGCCACCGCCGATGTACTGGTGGTCTCCAGCGCAATCAATCCGGCCAACCCTGAAGTTGCCACCGCGCTCGAACGCCGTATTCCGGTGGTGCCGCGTGCCGAGATGCTGGCCGAGCTGATGCGCTACCGCCACGGCATCGCTGTCGCCGGTACCCACGGCAAGACCACTACCACCAGCCTGCTGGCCTCGGTGTTCGCTGCCGGTGGCCTGGATCCGACCTTCGTCATCGGTGGCCGTCTGACTGCGGCTGGCACCAACGCCCAGCTCGGCACCAGCCGCTACCTGATCGCCGAAGCCGATGAAAGCGATGCGAGCTTCCTGCACCTGCAGCCGATGGTCGCTGTCGTCACCAACATCGACGCCGACCACATGGCGACCTACGAGGGTGACTTCAACAAACTGAAGAAGACCTTCGTCGAGTTCCTGCACAACCTGCCGTTCTACGGTCTGGCCGTGATGTGTTTGGACGATCCGGTCGTGCGCGAGATTCTGCCTCAGGTCAAACGTCCGACCGTCACCTACGGCTTCAGCGAAGAAGCCGACATCCGGGCCATCAATGTGCGCCAGCAGGGCATGCAGACGCATTTCACCGTACTGCGTCGCGACTGCGAGCCGCTGGAGGTGTCGGTGAACATGCCGGGCAACCACAATGTGCTCAACGCCCTGGCCACCATCGCCATTGCCACCGACGAGGGCATCAGTGACGACGCCATCATCCAGGGTCTGTCGGGCTTCCAGGGTGTGGGGCGACGCTTCCAGGTGTACGGCGAGCTGCCAGTCGAGGGCGGTAGCGTGATGCTGGTCGACGACTATGGCCATCACCCCACCGAAGTGGCGGCGGTGATCAAGGCCGTGCGCGGCGGTTGGCCGAGCCGGCGCCTGGTGATCGTCTACCAGCCGCACCGCTACAGCCGCACCCGCGATCTTTACGACGACTTCGTGCAGGTGCTGGGTGATGCCAACGTGCTGCTGCTGATGGAAGTCTATCCGGCCGGCGAGGAGCCGATCCCCGGCGCCGACAGCCGCCAGCTGTGCCACAGCATCCGCCAGCGCGGCAAGCTGGACCCGATCTACATCGAACGTGGTGCCGAGCTCGCGCCACTGGTCAAGCCATTGCTGCGCGCTGGTGACATCCTGATTTGCCAGGGTGCCGGCGATGTGGGTGGTCTGGCCCCGCAACTGATGAAAAGCCCGCTGTTCGCTGGCGCTGGCGCCAAGCAGGAGAAACCGCTGTGAGTACCGCCTACGACAAACTGCACTCCACGCTCGACGTCAAGGCCTTCGGCCGCGTCGCCGTGCTGTATGGCGGCAAGAGCGCCGAGCGCGAGGTTTCGCTCAAGTCGGGCGCCGCGGTGATCGAGGCGCTGACCTCGGCCGGCGTGGATGTGGTTGCCATCGATGTGGGTGACGATCTGCTCGCCCGCTTGCAAAGCGAGAAGATCGACCGCGCTTTCATCATTCTTCACGGCCGTGGTGGTGAAGACGGCAGCATGCAAGGCCTGCTCGAGTGCCTGGGCATTCCCTACACCGGCAGCGGCATCCTCGCCTCGGCGCTGGCCATGGACAAACTGCGCACCAAGCAGGTGTGGCAGAGCCTGGGCATTCCGACCCCGCGTCACGCCGTGCTGGCCAGCGAAAGCGACTGTGTCGAGGCCGGCAAGGAACTGGGCTTCCCGCTGATCGTCAAACCGGCCCATGAAGGTTCCAGCATCGGCATGGCCAAGGTGAACAGCGTCGAAGAGCTGGTTGCCGCCTGGAAGGACGCTGCCAAGTACGACTCCCAGGTACTGGTCGAGCAGTGGATCCACGGTCCGGAGTTCACCATTGCGGTGCTGCGCGGGCAGGTTCTGCCACCGATCGCACTGGGTACGCCGCATGTGTTCTACGACTACGACGCCAAGTACATCGCCAACGACACCCAGTACCGCATTCCATGCGGCCTGGACGCTGGCAAGGAACAGGAACTGATGGACCTGACTGCCCGCGCTTGCGATGCCATCGGCATCGAGGGCTGGGGCCGTCTGGATGTAATGCAGGACGAGCAGGGCCGGTTCTGGCTGCTCGAAGTCAACACCGCACCCGGCATGACCGATCATAGCCTGGTGCCCATGGCGGCCCGCGCGGCCGGTCTGGACTTCCAGCAGCTGGTGCTGGCGATCCTGGCCGAAAGCGTAGCGACGCGAGGTTAAGAGCCATGCAAGGCGCAATGATACGTCAGCAGCAACCCGTCACCGGCCGCAGCAAGCCGGTGCCGCGCGGTGCCAGCCGACTGGTGGCCGACGAGCCCGTATCGGCGCGCCTGCCACGGCCCAGCTTCGGTGGGCTGAAACGCCTGCTGTGGCCGGTGCTGCTGGTCGCTGCCGGCTTCGGCGCCTACGAAGGCGCGATCCGGTTGATGCCTTACGCCGACCGCCCGATCACCAAGATCGCCGTGCAAGGCGACCTGAGCTACATCAGCCAGCAGGCGGTGCAGCAGCGTATCGCGCCTTATGTCGCGGCGAGCTTCTTCAGTGTCGATCTGCCGGCGATGCGTACAGAACTCGAGCAGATGCCATGGATCGCCCACGCCGAAGTGCGTCGGGTATGGCCGGACGAGGTGGTGATCCGCCTCGAGGAACAACTGCCGGTCGCGCGCTGGGGCGATGAGGCCTTGCTCAACAACCAGGGCCAGGCGTTCACCCCGCGCGAGCTGGCCAACTATGAGCATTTGCCGCAGCTGTTCGGGCCGCAGCGCGCTCAGCAACAAGTCATGCAGCAGTATCAGGTATTGAGCCAGATGCTGCGCCCCATGGGATTCTCCATCGCTCGCCTGGAGCTGCGCGAGCGAGGCAGCTGGTTCCTGACCACCGGTGCGGGTAGCGCCGGTCCTGGCATCGAGCTGCTGTTGGGGCGCGATCATCTGGTGGAGAAGATGCGCCGGTTCATTGCCATATACGACAAGACACTCAAAGAGCAGATCACCAACATCGCCCGCATCGATCTGCGATACGCCAACGGATTAGCGGTTGGCTGGCGGGAACCGAATGCACCGACGACGGCCCAACCCGCCGTTGCGAAGAATTAGAGAGAGGCAGGACCATGGCAAACGCGCATAGCGGCAAAATGATCGTCGGGCTGGACATTGGCACCTCCAAGGTGGTGGCGCTGGTTGGCGAAGTGGCGGCGGACGGCACCCTCGAGATCGTCGGGATCGGTACGCATCCGTCCCGCGGCTTGAAGAAAGGCGTGGTGGTGAACATCGAGTCGACCGTGCAGTCGATCCAGCGCGCGGTGGAAGAAGCGCAGCTGATGGCCGGCTGCCGCATCCACTCGGCGTTCGTCGGTGTTGCCGGCAACCACATCCGCAGCCTGAACTCCCATGGCATCGTCGCCATCCGCGACCGTGAGGTCAGCGTCGCCGACCTCGAGCGCGTGCTCGATGCTGCCCAGGCCGTGGCCATCCCGGCCGACCAGCGCGTGCTGCACACCCTGCCCCAGGACTACGTGATCGACAACCAGGAAGGTGTGCGCGAGCCACTGGGCATGTCTGGCGTGCGTCTGGAAGCGAAAGTCCATGTGGTCACCTGCGCGGTCAACGCCGCCCAGAACATCGAGAAGTGCGTGCGCCGCTGCGGCCTCGAGATTGACGACATCATTCTCGAACAACTGGCCTCGGCTTATTCGGTGCTGACCGATGACGAGAAAGAACTGGGCGTGTGCCTGGTGGACATCGGCGGCGGCACCACCGACATCGCCATCTTCACCGAAGGTGCGATCCGCCACACCGCGGTGATCCCGATTGCCGGCGACCAGGTCACCAACGACATCGCCATGGCCCTGCGTACACCTACGCAGTACGCCGAGGAAATCAAGATCCGCTACGCCTGCGCCCTGGCCAAGCTGGCCGGCGCCGGCGAGACCATCAAGGTGCCGAGCGTCGGCGATCGTCCGCCGCGCGAACTGTCGCGCCAGGCCCTGGCAGAAGTGGTCGAGCCTCGTTACGACGAGCTCTTCACACTGATCCAGGCCGAGTTGCGTCGCAGCGGCTACGAGGATCTGGTGCCGGCCGGCATCGTCCTGACCGGCGGTACATCGAAGATGGAAGGCGCCGTGGAACTGGCCGAGGAAATCTTCCACATGCCGGTACGCCTCGGCGTGCCGCACAGCGTTCGGGGGCTGAGCGACGTGGTGCGCAACCCGATCTATTCAACCGGCGTGGGACTGCTCACCTACGGCCTGCAAAAGCAGACCGAGGACCTGCCCCTGACCGGCAACAGCAGCAGCAACAGCTATGGCGATGAACCTAAGGCCCCGGTGCTTGAGCGCTTCAAGCGCTGGGTCCAAGGCAACTTCTAAGTTTCAAAGCAGTAGTGGTAGGCGCAAAAACTAGAGAACTGTAAGGAGAGGGAAAATGTTCGAGCTCGTAGACAACGTCCCGCAAAGCCCGGTCATCAAAGTGATCGGTGTCGGTGGTGGTGGTGGCAACGCCGTCAACCACATGGTCAAAAGCAGCATCGAAGGTGTGGAATTCATCTGCGCCAACACCGATGCCCAGGCGCTGAAGAACATTGGCGCACGCACCATCCTGCAACTGGGGACCGGTGTGACCAAGGGCCTGGGTGCCGGTGCCAATCCGGAAGTCGGTCGTCAGGCCGCGCTGGAAGACCGTGAGCGCATCGCCGAAGTGCTGCAAGGCACCAACATGGTGTTCATCACCACTGGCATGGGCGGCGGTACCGGTACCGGTGCTGCGCCGATCATCGCCGAAGTGGCAAAGGAAATGGGCATCCTCACCGTTGCGGTGGTGACCCGTCCGTTCCCGTTCGAGGGTCGCAAGCGCATGCAGATTGCCGATGAAGGCATCCGCATGCTGGCTGAAAGCGTTGACTCGCTGATCACCATCCCCAACGAGAAGCTGCTGACCATCCTGGGCAAGGATGCAAGCCTGCTGTCTGCCTTCGCCAAGGCCGACGACGTGCTGGCTGGCGCCGTGCGCGGTATCTCCGACATCATCAAACGTCCGGGCATGATCAACGTCGACTTCGCCGACGTGCGCACCGTGATGGGCGAGATGGGCATGGCCATGATGGGCACCGGCTGCGCCAGCGGTCCTAACCGTGCTCGTGAGGCCACCGAGGCGGCGATTCGCAACCCGCTGCTCGAGGACGTCAACCTGCAGGGTGCCCGCGGTATCCTGGTGAACATCACCGCAGGTCCTGACCTGTCGCTGGGTGAGTACTCCGACGTGGGGAGCATCATCGAGGCCTTCGCCTCCGACCACGCGATGGTCAAGGTCGGCACCGTGATCGATCCTGACATGCGCGACGAGCTGCACGTCACCGTGGTCGCTACTGGCCTGGGTGCGCGCATCGAGAAGCCGGTCAAGGTCGTCGACAACACGCTGCAGACCGCACAGCAGGTGTACGAGTCCTCCAACCCGGCTCCGGTTCGCCAGGAGCAGTCGGCGGTGAACTACCGTGACCTGGAGCGTCCGACCGTGATGCGCAACCAGGCACACGCAGGCGCTGCGGCTGCGGCTAAACTCAACCCACAGGACGATCTGGACTACCTTGACATCCCGGCCTTCCTGCGTCGCCAGGCCGATTGATGGAATTTATCAGGGGTATAAGGGTGATTGGTGTTCAGCAAAGGCCGGGTCTGCTATCATTCTCAGCCTTTGTTGATACCAATTCGCAATTAGCGCTAAAGCGGCCAATGCCATGATTAGACAACGCACCCTGAAGAATACCATTCGTGCCACAGGTGTCGGCCTGCATTCCGGAGAGAAGGTCTACCTGACTCTCAAGCCAGCACCCGTGGATACCGGCATCGTTTTCCGCCGCGCTGACCTCGACCCTGTGGTCGAAATCCCGGCGCGTGCGGCCAACGTCGGCGAGACAACCATGTCGACGACGCTGGTCAACGGTGACGTCAAGGTCGATACGGTCGAGCACCTGCTCTCTGCCATGGCGGGCCTGGGCATCGATAACGCCTACGTCGAGCTCTCCGCCTCGGAAGTGCCGATCATGGATGGCAGCGCCGGTCCCTTTGTATTCCTGATTCAGTCCGCCGGCCTGGAAGAACAGGACGCCGCTAAAAAGTTCATCCGTATCCTGCGCGAAGTCAGCGTGGAGGAGGGCGACAAGCGCGCCACCTTCCTGCCCTTCGACGGGTTCAAGGTGAGCTTCGAGATCGACTTCGATCACCCGGTCCTCAAGGGCCAGACCCAGAGTGCAGTGGTTGATTTCTCCAGCACGTCGTTCGTGAAGGAAGTCAGCCGAGCACGCACCTTCGGTTTCATGCGTGACATCGAGTACCTGCGCAAGCACAACCTTGCGTTGGGTGGCAGTGTCGAGAACGCCATCGTGGTCGACGAGACCGGTGTGCTCAACGAAGACGGACTTCGCTCCGATGACGAATTCGTCAAGCACAAGATCCTCGACGCCATTGGCGACCTCTATCTGCTGGGCAACAGCCTGATCGGCGAGTTCAAGGGCTACAAGTCCGGACACGCGCTGAACAACCAGTTGCTGCGCAAGCTGATCGCAGAAACGGACGCCTGGGAAGTGGTGACTTTCGAAGATGCCAGTACGGCACCGATCTCCTACATGCGCCCTGTTGCGGCCGTGTAAGTTCGAACACTCTCTAGTTCATTGAGGCCACCTTCGGGTGGCCTTTTTTATTGGCGCGCCCATGGCCGAGCGGTGTTTGACGCCTTCGCAGATAACGCCTGGAACTTCAGGTCTTGTCGTGGGCGTGTGCTGCAAGCCGTTCCAGCGCGGCCCGCAGTTTTTCGTCATCAATGCCTTGCGCCGTCTCGCGCAGGCTTTGTGCCGCTTGTTGCGACAACTCGGTGGTGTGTGTCGGGCGCGCGGGTGCGCCAACTGGTGGTTGCACCTGGAACTTGATGCGCTGCAGGTTGGCGAAGGCTTCCATGGCTCGCAGCGTTGTCAGCAGGCGCTTCTGCTGGTAGCGCAGACGAGTTGCCCAATGGCCGTCCGTCACCACCAGGAGCAGACAGCCATCGCGCCAGGAGGCCACATGACAGTGTGCCCTGGCAGCGGGCTGCAACTGGCTTTCCAGCAAACGCTGCAGGTGCTCGAGGCGCTCGGCCTGGTTGAGCAGCAGGCGCAGCGGCCTGGCCTGGCGCAGCAAGGCGGCGGGTGGCTGGGCAGAAGGGGGTTTGTAGGCCATCGGAGTACGCATGAGGTTACAAGATTGGCAGTCTAACAGATGCCGCCAGGGCCGTTGCCTGTGCCGGACGCTTTGCCGGCAGCACCGATCCCGGGGGCGGTGCAGAGGGTGCAGGCGCAGGCCCGCCCGCGAGGAGGACAAACACGTTTCATCTCTGGCCGCCTTGAACTTGAGGAAAATGTCCCTATGTTAGAGAGGCCCCGTTTAAAGCGCTGTGCCAGCATCGTGGAAATCCACCACTTTCCTCACCAACGTTTCCGGGTAGAATGCTCGTTCGCATGCGGCCCAAGGGCTGCACGGGCGACTCACGGGGCCGCCCTCCATCCCTAAGTGTGGAAGATCCTGCCGATATGTTTGCGCCTTTGTTAAAAAAACTTTTTGGAAGCAAGAACGAGCGTGAAATCAAGCGCATGCTCAAGACGGTCAGCACCGTCAATGCCTTCGAAGAGAAGATGGTGGCCCTTTCCGACGAGCAACTGCGTGGCAAGACCGCAGAGTTCAAAGAGCGCCTGGCCAAAGGCGAAACCCTCGACCAGTTGTTGCCCGAAGCCTTCGCCGTGGCCCGTGAGGCCGGCAAGCGTGTCATGGGCATGCGCCACTTCGATGTCCAGCTGATCGGTGGCATGACCCTGCATGAGGGCATGATCGCAGAAATGCGTACCGGTGAAGGCAAGACCTTGGTCGGTACCCTGGCGGTCTACCTGAATGCGCTGTCCGGCAAGGGCGTGCATGTGGTCACGGTCAACGACTACCTGGCTCGCCGTGACGCCAACTGGATGCGTCCGCTGTATGAATTCCTCGGCCTCAAGGTGGGCATCGTCTCGGCCTTCCAGCCGCCGGAAGAAAAGCGCGCCGCCTATGCTGCCGACATCACCTACGGCACCAACAACGAATTCGGTTTCGACTACCTGCGCGACAACATGGCGTTCAGCCAGGACGAGAAGTTCCAGCGTGAGCTGAACTTCGCCGTGATCGACGAAGTCGACTCCATCCTCATCGACGAAGCGCGTACCCCGCTGATCATCTCCGGTCAGGCCGAAGACAGCTCCAAGCTGTACATCGAGATCAACCGCCTGATCCCGCGCCTGAAGCAGCACATCGAAGAAGTCGAAGGCCAGGTGACTCAAGAGGGTCACTTCACCATCGACGAGAAGAGCCGCCAGGTCGAGCTCAACGAGGCCGGTCACCAGTTCATCGAGGAGATGCTCACCCAGTCCGGCCTGCTGGCCGAAGGCGAGAGCCTCTACTCGGCCCACAACCTGGGCCTGCTCACCCATGTCTACGCGGGCTTGCGTGCGCACAAGCTGTTCCACCGCAACGTCGAGTACATCGTCCAGGACGGCCAGATCCTGCTGATCGACGAGCATACCGGCCGTACCATGCCGGGCCGTCGCCTGTCCGAAGGCCTGCACCAGGCCATCGAGGCGAAGGAAAACCTGAACATCCAGGCCGAGAGCCAGACCCTGGCTTCGACCACCTTCCAGAACTACTTCCGTCTCTACACCAAGCTGTCCGGCATGACCGGTACTGCCGACACCGAAGCGTTCGAGTTCGCCCAGATCTACAACCTCAACGTGATGGTCATTCCGCCGAACAAGCCGCTGGCACGGAAGGACTTCAACGACCTGGTCTACCTCACCGCCGACGAGAAGTACGCGGCGATCATCGCCGACATCAAGGAAAGCATGGCCAAGGGCCGTCCTGTCCTGGTGGGTACCGCGACCATCGAGACCTCCGAGCACATGTCCAACCTTCTGCAGAAGGAAGGCATCGACCACAAGGTCCTGAACGCCAAGTACCACGAGAAGGAAGCCGAGATCATCGCCCAGGCCGGTGCGCCGGGCGCCCTGACCATCGCCACCAACATGGCCGGTCGTGGTACCGACATCCTGCTGGGCGGTAACTGGGAAGCCGAAGTCGCTGCCCTGGAGAATCCGACCAGCGAGCAGATCGCGCAGATCAAGGCCGACTGGCAGAAGCGCCACCAGCAGGTGCTGGAAGCCGGTGGCCTGCACGTGATCGCCTCCGAGCGTCACGAGTCGCGTCGTATCGACAACCAGCTGCGTGGCCGTGCCGGCCGTCAGGGCGATGCCGGTTCGAGCCGCTTCTACCTGTCGCTGGAAGATAGCCTGATGCGTATCTTCGCCTCCGACCGGGTGAAGAACTTCATGAAGGCGCTGGGCATGCAATCCGGCGAAGCCATCGAGCACCGCATGGTCACCAACGCCATCGAAAAAGCGCAGCGCAAGGTCGAAGGTCGCAACTTCGACATCCGCAAGCAGCTGCTCGAATACGACGACGTGGCCAACGAGCAGCGCAAGGTGATCTACCACATGCGCAACAGCCTGCTGGCTGCCGAGAACATCGGCGACACCATCGCCGAGTTCCGCAAGGAAGTGCTCGACGCCACCATCAGCCAGCACATTCCGCCGCAGTCGCTGCCCGAGCAGTGGGACGTGGCGGGCCTTGAGGCCGCGCTGTCCAGCGACTTCGCCATGAAGCTGCCGATCCAGCAGTGGCTCGACGAGGACGATCACCTCTACGAGGAGACCCTGCGCGAGAAGCTGCTGAACGAGATCACCACCGCCTACACCGAGAAGGAAGACCAGGCCGGCATCGACGCCCTGCGCACCTTCGAGAAGCAGATTCTGCTCCGCGTGGTGGACGACCTGTGGAAAGACCACCTGTCGACCATGGATCACCTGCGTCACGGTATCCACCTGCGCGGCTACGCCCAGAAGAACCCGAAGCAGGAGTACAAGCGCGAGTCGTTCACCCTGTTCCAGGAGCTGCTCGAGTCGATCAAGCGCGACACCATCCGTGTGCTCTCGCACGTCCAGGTTCGCCGCGAAGACCCTGCCGAAGAAGAAGCCCGCCTGCGCCGCGAGGCCGAGGCACTGGCCAGCCGCATGCAGTTCCAGCACGCTGCAGCCCCAGGTCTGGAAGGCGAGCAACTGAGCGAGGAGGGCGCCGAAGTGGCTGTAGCCTCTGCGCCCGTTCGCAACGAACAGAAGCTGGGCCGCAACGAGCCGTGCTGGTGTGGTTCGGGCAAGAAGTTCAAGCATTGCCATGGTCAGATCGAGTGATTCGATCCGTCACCTGACATCTACAGGGCCGCTTGGCGGCCCATCGCGGCACAAGGCCGCTCCCACAGGCATCGCACAGAACCTGTAGGAGCGGCCTTGTGCCGCGATGGGGCGCAAAGCGGCCCCGCTTTTCGCAACTCATTCATTTTCTAGGAGCGCTCCAATGGCTGTCGGTCTCGGTCCCCTGCCTACCCTGCACCCGGTTCCCGGTTTCGAACTCGGCATCGCTTCGGCGGGCATCAAGCGCCCTGGGCGCAAGGACGTGGTGGTGATGCGCTGCGCCGAAGGCTCCAGCGTTGCCGGCGTGTTCACCCTCAACGCCTTCTGCGCCGCTCCCGTGATCCTCTCCAAGCAGCGCGTGCAGGGCACCGTGCGCTACCTGCTGACCAATACCGGTAACGCCAACGCCGGTACCGGTGCGCCGGGCCTGGCCGCCGCCGAGCGCACCTGCGCCAAGCTGGCCGAGCTGACCGGCGTGCCTGCCGAGTCCGTGCTGCCATTCTCCACCGGGGTGATCGGCGAGCCGCTGCCGGTCGAGAAGATCGAAGGCGCGCTGCAGGCTGCGCTGGACAACCTTTCGGAAAACAACTGGGCCGAAGCCGCTACTGGCATCATGACCACCGACACCCTGCCCAAGGGTGCCAGTCGTCAGTTCCAGCACGACGGCGTCACAGTAACCGTCACCGGGATCAGCAAGGGTGCGGGCATGATCCGCCCGAACATGGCCACCATGCTCGGCTACATCGCCACCGACGCCAAGGTCGCCCCGGCTGTGCTCAAGGACCTGATGCTCGACGGTGCCAACAAGTCGTTCAACCGCATCACCATCGATGGCGACACCTCGACCAACGATTGCTGCATGCTGATCGCCACCGGCAAGGCCAACTTGCCGGAGGTGACCGAGGCGAGTGGCGCGCTGTTCGAAGCGCTGCAGAAGGCCGTGTTCGACGTGTGCATGGAAGTGGCCCAGGCCATCGTCCGTGATGGCGAAGGTGCGACCAAGTTCGTGACCGTGCAGGTCAATGGCGGGGGGAATCATCAGGAGTGCCTGGATGTCGGCTATGCCGTCGCTCATTCGCCGCTGATCAAGACTGCACTGTTCGCCTCCGACCCCAACTGGGGCCGCATTCTGGCTGCCGTCGGCCGTGCAGGCGTGCCGGAGCTGGATGTCAGCCTGATCGATGTGTACCTGGACAGCGTGTGCATCGCCAGCAAGGGCGGTCGCAGCCCGAGCTACACCGAAGAGCAAGGTTCGGCGGTGATGGCCCAGGAAGAGATCACCATTCGTATCGAACTGGGTCGCGGCCAGTGCAGCGAAACCATCTGGACCACTGATCTGTCCCACGAGTACGTTAAGATCAACGCCGAATACCGTACCTGATCCACCCAAGGCCGCTGCCACAGGCTCGAAGGGGACCTGTGGAGCGGCCTTGTGTCGCGATGGGCTGCGCAGCAGCCCTGAATCCAAAGAGCAATGGAGCCGAACCATGAGCTATCACCTGATCATCGGCGACAAGCTGTATTCTTCCTGGTCGCTGCGCGGCGCCCTGGCCCTTGAGCTGGCAGGTGTCGGTTATGACGAGACACTGATCAAACTCAACCAGCCTGATACCCGCAAGCGCATTCTCGAATTCTCGGCCACCGGCAAGGTGCCGCTGCTCAAGACCGAGCACGGCGTGATCGCCGACTCCCTGGCCATCGCCGAATACCTCAACGAACAGCACCCCGAGGCGCAGCTCTGGCCGGTGGAGGTCGCTGCGCGTGCCCAGGCGCGCTCGGCGTGTGCGCAGATGCACAGTGGTTTCTTCGCCTTGCGCGGTGCGATGCCGTTCGATCTGTCGCGCGATCAGGCGTTGGATAGCGTGCCGCTCGAAGTGCAGGTCGATATCGACCGCATCGTCGCCTTGTGGGGCGAGTGCCGCCTGATGGCCAAGGACGGCGGCCCGTTCCTGTTCGGACGGCCTACGCTGGCCGATGCTTTCTTCGCCCCGGTGGCGGTGCGTTTGCGTACCTACCGTGTGCAAGTGCCCGCGCAGGCTGCGGCGTATATCGAAACGATCTACAACTGGCAGGCCTTCCAGGCCTGGCAGAAGGCGGGCTTGATGGAGTGTAACGGGTGAAACGGATCCATGTAGTTGCAGCCGTCATTCGCGGCGTCGACGGGCGCATCCTCATCGCGCGCCGCGCCGATACTCAGCACCAGGGCGGCCTGTGGGAATTTCCCGGCGGCAAGGTGGAAGAGAGCGAGGGCGTCGAGGCCGCACTGGCCCGTGAGCTGCACGAGGAGCTGGGTATCGTCGTCAGCGCCTCTCGGCCGCTGATCAAGGTCAGCCATGACTACCCGGACAAGCAGGTGCTGCTGGACGTGCGCGAGGTGTCGGCTTTCACCGGCGAGCTCCATGGCGCCGAGGGCCAGCCATTGGCGTGGGTTGCTCCGCGAGACCTGGACCAGTATGCATTTCCCGAGGCCAATAAACCGATCGTGGCGGCCACGCGCCTGCCGGACCAGTACCTGATCACCCCGGATGGGCTCGATACCCCGGCGTTGCTGCGCGGTATCCAGAAGGCAGTGGCCTCTGGCATCAGGTTGATCCAGTTGCGCGCGCCAGACATGTACGACCCCAAGTACCGCGATGTGGCGGTCGATGCGGTGGGGCTCTGTGCAGGCAAGGCCCTGCTGATGCTCAAGGGGCCACTGGAGTGGCTGGGTGATTTCCCATCCGCAGGTTGGCACCTGACGGCGGCGCAATTGCGCAAGTACGCTGCCAAGGGGCGACCGTTCCCGCAGAATCGCTGGCTGGCGGCGTCCTGCCATAGCGCCGAGGAGCTCGAGCTGGCACGGCAGATGGGAGTGGACTTTGTCACTCTGTCGCCAGTACAGCCTACCCAGACCCACCCCGAGGCCACGCCGATTGGTTGGGAGGAGGCGCAGCGCTTGATTGCAGGCTTCAACCAGCCAGTGTTCCTGCTGGGCGGGGTCGGGCCGGGTGAGCGTGAGCGGGCCCGTGAGGCGGGTGCTCAAGGTGTTGCCGGGATTCGGGCGTTCTGGCCTCAAGCCTGAGTCGTATCCGGGGCCGCTTTGCGGCCCCGATGGTCTCAGCCTTGCGGCTTCTCGGCAGGCTGCCACAGCACCTCGGCCACTCCCTGGCGTCGGCCGATGATCCGCGCTGCGACAAACAGCAGGTCCGACAACCGGTTGATATAGGCCAACCCCACCCCCTCAAGCGGCTCGACGGCATTCAACTGCTGGCAGCGCCGCTCCGCCCCCCGCGCCTGGGCGCGACACACATGGGCCTGGGCCACCAGCGCCGAGCCGCTGGGCAGAATGAAGTTCTTCAATGGCCCCAACTCCTCGTTCCACCTATCGATGACCGCTTCCAGGCGCTGCACTTCGGCCTGGTCCAGCGCCTGGTAACTGGGCATCGCCAGCTCGCCGCCGAGGTCGAACAGACGATGCTGACAAGGCGCCAACACCTCGCTCAGCTCATCCAGGCCTTGCTCGGCCAGCCCGGCGAGCAGCACGCCCAACTGGCTGTTGAGCATGTCCACCTCGCCGATGGCCTCGATGCGCGGATGGTCCTTGGGGACGCGGCGACCGTCGCCAAGGCCGGTCTCGCCCTTGTCGCCGGTGCGGGTGTAGATCTTCGACAGGCGATAGCCCATGTCATGCCTCCGTCTTGGCCGGGGGCATGGCCCCCAGCTGGCTCAAGGGCAGGCGCAGGGTGAAGCAGGTGCCTTGGCCTGGGGTGGAGTGCACCTCCATCTGCCCTTTGTGGTTGTTGGTGATGATGAAGTACGAGACCGAAAGGCCCAGACCGGTGCCCTGGCCGATCTCCTTGGTGGTGAAGAACGGCTCGAAGGTGCGCTTGCGCACCGACTCGGGCATGCCGATGCCGTTATCTTCGACCTGGATTTCGGCCCATGGCGGGTTGAGGCGGGTGCGCAGGGTGATACGCCCCGGTTCGCTGGGCGCCGTGCGCTGATGGATGGCCTGGGCGGCGTTCTTCAGCAGGTTGAGCAGCACTTGTTCCAGCTCGTTGGCGGTGCAGGGCACGGGGCCGAGTTCGGGGTCGAACTGACGGACGATGGCCTGGCCCTTGAAGTCGAAGCCCTCCGTCAGGTCGAAGTCGTTGCCGGCGATCTCCACCGCCTGGTCGATCAAGGCGGGCAGGTTGCAAGGCGCCAGTTGGCGGTTGCTGCGGCGGCTGAAGCTGAGCATGTGGGTGACGATCTTCGCGGCCCGCGCGCCGGCCTGCTGGATGCCGTCGAGCAATTGCGGCACCTCGCGGCCGTCCAGGTAGCGGTTGATGCTGGCCAGGTCGATGCCCAGTTCGTCGGCCTGCTCCTGATTGCGCGGCAGTTCCGGCGACAGGCGTCGACGAATGTTCTGCACGTTGTGCAGGATTGCGCCCAGCGGGTTGTTGATCTCGTGGGCCATGCCTGCGGCCAGGCCGCCGACCGAGAGCATCTTTTCCGATTGCACCATCATTTCTTCCAGCGACAGGCGCTGGGTGATGTCGTCGATGCGGATCACCACCCCACGCCCGCCGCCGCCGGTCAGCGGATAGAACGTGAGCGCGTAGTGGCGTGGCTCGTCGTCCTTGGGCCAGGTCACCCGCTCGACCTTCGCTACCCGGTGTTTTTCCACCGTCTCCTTGAGCTGTGGCAGGAATGGTTTGAGTGGCTCGAAAGCGATGAAGATCGGCTGGTTCAGCGCCTCGTCCAACGGCGTTCCGGAAAGCGAGGTGGCTTCCTGGTTCCATTGCGTGACGTAGAGCTGCTCGTCGAGGGCGATCAGTGCCGAAGGCATGGAGTCGATGATGCTGTTCAGGTAGTTCTGGAAGCCTGTCAGCTTTTTCTCGATCTTGCTGCGCACCTGAACTTCCAGTTCCAGCTTGCGGTTGGTGTGGCGGGTTTCCTCGGCCAGGCCCTGGGCCTGGTCGAAAGCCGACTGGAATTCGTCGCGGGCACGCTTGAGCTGGTCTTCGCGCGCTTCGATACGCGACAGCATGGTGTTGAACGCTTCGGCAAGGCTGCCGATTTCGTCGTCGTTGCCCCGTTGCGCACGCAGGGCGTAGCTCTCCTCGCGGGTCACCTGGCGCGAGAGCTCCTCGAGGCTGTTGATCGGCTGGGTGATCAGGCGCTTGATCTGCCGGGCGATGATCAGCCACAGCAGAATGCTGAACACCAGGATCGCCAGGCTGGCAGACAGGGTGCCGGTATAGAACGCAACCGGCAATTCGCTGCTGGCCACCAGCAGCAGGTGCGCGGGCGGGCTGCCTGGACGGGGCAGGGCGATCAGCTGGGTGCTGCGAAACTCGGTGAGGCGCCAGCCGTCGATGTTGCGGTAGCGCTTGGGCATGCTCAGTGGCTGGCCATGTTGCAGTTGGGCCAGCAGGCGCCCGTCGCTGGCATACACGGCGGCGGCGCGCAGGGGTGAATAGCTGTCGAGCTCCTTGAGCAAGGCGCTGGCGGCTTCTGGACTGTCGCTGGCGCGCGCGGAAAGCTGTGGGTTGGCGACCAACCGGCCGATGGTCTGTAGCGCCTGGGGAGCCATGCTTTCCTGGGTGATCCAGTAGGCGGCGCTGATGAAGGCCAGGTTGGCCACCAGCAGGATGGTGACCAGCAGCACCAGCAGGGCGGCCAGCAGTTTTTGCCCGACCGGGAGGTTTTCCAGGCGTTGGCGCAGGGTCATGGGCGAGGTGATGTCCGTGTCGGTGGGTGGGCAGCGTCAGTCGCTGGGCAGGTTGCGTGCCTGCAGGTTATCGACCAGGCGTTGGCGCAGGTGTTCCAGGCCGGGTGTCGCTTGGCCATGCCGGGCGGCAACGTTGCAGGCATGACCAAGCAGGTAGTGCAGCTCGGTACGTCGGCCTGCGCGCACGTCCTGGTACATCGAAGAGTAGTTGGCCGCGGTCGCCACGATCACCCGCTGGACGTCTTCGGCCAGGTTTTCCGCCGCTTGCGCTTGCCCGGCACTGCGCAGGAGGGTGCTCAGTTCCACGCACAGTTCGTCGACTTCAGGCAGGTGACCAAGCAGCCCGCCATTCTGGCAGTCGTAAAGCACCGTCAGCGGGTTGATGGCGCAATTAAGTGCAAGCTTGCGCCACAGGCGGGTGAGTATGTCCAGCGACCACTCGGCCGGGATGCCGGCCTCGCTCAGATCGCCGAACCATTCGGGGACGCCAGGGTTGCCCGGATCGCCCAGCCAGTTGAAGCCCTGGCCAGCGAACCGCACCTGCCAGTCGCGCTCGCGGAACGCACCTTCGGTGCTGGAGGCGAAGATACAGCGGGCGTGGGGAGCCTGCTCGGCCACTTCATCCTGGCTGCCGAGGCCGTTCTGCAGCAGGACCAGCTCAGCACCTTCGGCCAGCCGCGGCGCCAGGCGCGCGATGGCAGGCGCGGCGTCGTAGGCCTTGCACGCCAGCAGCAGGCGGTGGATAGGGCCTTCGCCCTCGCAGGTCTGTGCCGGAATGGCGAATTGTGTTGTCTGGTGCTGTTCGATCAGGGTCAGGCCGCCTTCGGCTTCATAAGCTGCCAGGCGCTGTTCGTCGCGCAGCACCAGGCGCACGGCCTTGCCCGCCCGTGCCAGGCGGCAGGCCCAGAGGCTGCCGAGGCTTCCGGCGCCGAGAATATGCCAGGTGCTGCTCATCTGCGTTTCGCAACCCGTTATAATGAGCCCGCATTTTAACCATCAAACCCGACGCGCTCCATCTTCAAGCCGAGCGCGCTTTTATTTTATGGAGAACAACCATGCCTTCGTTCGACGTGGTATCGGAACTGGACAAGCACGAAGTGCAGAACGCGGTCGAAAACGCCATCAAGGAGCTCGATCGCCGCTACGACCTCAAGGGCAAGGGCAGCTTCGAGTTCAAGGACAAGGAGCAGACCGTGATGCTCACTGCCGAAGCCGAATTCCAGCTCGAGGCGATGATCGAAATCCTGCGCCTGGCGCTGGTCAAGCGCAAGATCGACGTCAAGTGCCTGGAAACCAAGGATCCCTATGCTTCCGGCAAGGAAATGAAACAGGAAGCCAAGTTCCGCGAGGGCATCGACAAGGAGCTGGCGAAGAAGATCGTCGCCCATATCAAGGATGCCAAGCTCAAGGTCCAGGCCGCCATCCAGGGCGAGCAGGTACGGGTCACCGGCAAGAAGCGCGACGACCTGCAGGAAGCCATCGCTGCCCTGCGCGCCAAGGAATTCGACATGCCGCTGCAGTTCAACAACTTCCGCGACTGATTCTGCGGGGCAGGAACCTTGATGGCACACCAATGTCCATCGCTTCCTGCGACCGCTGAATGTCCGGCGGTCTGCTTTACTGTGCACGTGTCGTTCGACATCAGGAGATGAACATGGATTTGAACGCTGAAGTCGATCAACTGGTACGCCAGTCCGAGACTTGGATTCCCTTGATCATGGCGTACGGCAGTCGTTTGTTGCTGGCGCTGCTGACCCTGGCGATCGGCTGGTGGATCACCAACAAGATCAGTGATCGATTGGCCAGGCTCGTCGGCCTGCGGGTGGCTGACCCGGCGTTGCAGGGTTTCATCCGCACGCTGTCCAACATCGTGCTCAAGGTGATGCTGGCGATCAGCGTGGCGTCGATGATCGGCATCGAAACCACCTCGTTCGTCGCTGCCATGGGTGGTGCCGTGCTGGCCATCGGCCTGGCCTTGCAGGGCAGCCTGGCAAACTTTGCCGGTGGCGTGCTGATCCTGCTGTTCCGCCCGTTCCGCATCGGCGACTGGATCGAGGCCCAGGGTGTGAGCGGGACCGTCGACAGCATCCAGATCTTCCACACCGTGCTGCGTAGCGGTGATAACAAGACGGTCATTCTGCCTAACGGCACCTTGTCCAACGGCATCATCGTCAACACCAACCGCCAGCCGACGCGCAAGGTCGTGTTCGACGTGGGTGTGGACTACGAGGCCGACCTGCAGAAGGCGCGCAACGTGCTGCTGGAGCTGGCGCAGGACCCTCGGGTGCTGCCCGACCCAGCGCCTCAGGCGGTGGTTGCAACGCTTGGCGACAGTTCGATCACCGTGTCGCTGCGCCTGTGGACCAAGACTGCCGACTACTGGGACGTGATGTTCATGCTCAATGAGCAGGCGCGGGATCGCCTGAAGGCCGAGGGGATCGACATTCCCTTCCCGCAGCGGGTGATTCGCGTGGTGCAGGAGACTGCCGCGCAGTAACCCAAGCTGTACAACGGGGCCCCTGCAGGGGCCCTTGTTTTTTGCGCCTTACACTTGTTCACAGCCAAAGCCGGTGATTTCTGGCATATAGCCTGACCCCTTCTGTCTGCACCCGAAACGCCATCATGAAACCATTGTTGTATATCACTCCTCTGCGGGCCCTGTTGTTCGGCCTGACCCTTGCCCTGTTCGAACTGCTGACCTACCTGGCCAGCGATGCCGTCATGCCTGCCATGCCGGTGGTGGTCGACGATCTCAAGGCCAGCCCTGAATTCATTCCGCACGCCCTGAACCTCTACCTGCTTGGCGGCGTAGTGCTGCAGTGGCTGATCGGCCCGCTGGCCGACCGCTATGGCCGCCGTCCACTGCTGCTGACCGGCTGCGCCTTCTTTGGTGTGGCATGCCTTGCGACCTTCTGGGTGCACGATATCGGCCTGTTCAATCTGCTGCGCCTGCTGCAGGGCATTGGCCTGGGCTTCGTGGTGACGGTGAGCTATCCGGCGCTCAACGAGGCGTTCAGCGAGGCTGACGCGGTGCGGATGATGGCGCTGCTGGCCAACATTGCGCTGCTCTCGCCGTTGCTCGGGCCGCTGGTGGGGACGTTGATGCTGCAGTGGCTCGACTGGCGCTGGCTGTTCGTCGCCTTCGCGGTGGGCGCGGTGCTGTGCTGGGGGCTGCTGTATCGCCTGATGCCTGAAACGCTCGGGGTCGAGCGCCGTGATGGCTCGCGCCTGGCCTTCACGCCCATCCACCTATTGCCCTTGCTGGCCGGTTACGCGCAGTTGCTGGGCAACCGTCGTTTTGTGGCTGGCAGCGCGGCATTGGGTTTGGTGGGCTTGCCGCTGATCGGCTGGATCGGCCTGTCGCCGGTCCTGCTGATTCATGACGAGGGGCTGAGCACCCTGGAATACGCGCTGTGGCAGTTACCGGTGTTTGGTGGACTGATCCTCGGCAACCTCATCATCAATCGTATTGCGGATCGTTATCCGCTGCCTGCGCTGGTGCGCGGTGCCCTGTGGCCGTACCTGGCCGGGTTGTGCCTGATGGTGCTGGCGACCTGGTTGTGGCCGACGGTGACCAGTGTGGTCGCTGGCATGTCGCTCTATGCACTGGGGTTGGGTGTGGCCAACGCGGTGCTGTACCGCATGACGCTGTTCTCCAGCGAGCAGAGCAAGGGGCTGGTGTCGGCGATGCTGGGGATGATCACCATCGCCTTGCTGGGGCTGGGGGGCGCGGTGTTGGCGATGCTGGGTGCAGGGGCGAGCTTGTTGCACTTTGCCTTGGGTGCAGGGATTGCCGGGGCGCTGGCGCTGTGGCCGTTGTGGTTCGTGGTGGGCGGTCGGCCTGGGGAAGGGGCTGTCGTTCAGTAGGCTTGAAAACGGCGTCGTCCTTTTCGCGGGCTTGCCCGCGAAAAGGATCAGGTGACTGTCAGGGCTGCTCGGTCACCGAGTTCTCTGCCTGCGCCTGCTTGCCGCGTCCCACTTCCTGGCGCCAGTGCAGCGCGATCAGGATCAGCGTGGGCACGCCCAGCAGGGCGGTGATCATGAAGAAGTTGTGATAGCCGAACTTCTCGACCATTACCCCTGAATAGCCGCCGATCAGCCGCGGCAGCAACAGCATGATCGAGCTCAGCAGTGCGTACTGGGTAGCCGAGAACTTCAGGTTGGTCAGGCTCGACAGGTAGGCAACGAACGCCGAGGTCGCCATGCCGGAGCTGAAGTTGTCCAGCGAGATGGTCACCACCAGCATTTCCAGGTTCGGCCCCATGTCGGCCAGCATCACGAACAGGATGTTGGTACCTGCCGACGCCACGCCGCCGATGAACAGGATCGGCAGGATGCCGAAGCGCACGATCAGCAGCCCGCCGACACCGGCACCGACCAGGGTCATGATCAGGCCGAAGATCTTGCTGACGCTGGCGATCTGGTCCTTGGTGAAGCCCATGTCGATGTAGAACACGTTGGCCATGACGCCCATCACGGTGTCCGACATCCGGTACGTGGCGATCAGCCCCAGCAACAGCAAGGCCTGCCAGCGGTAGCGGACGATGAAGTCGTTGACCGGCGTGAGTACCGGCGCCAGGCCGCGGCGGCCCATGGAAGACAGGCAGGCCCAGGTCAGCAGTGCATAGAGGATCAGGCGCAGGAAGGCGCGGTCTTCGAGCAGCAGGTCGAGCATGGTCGAGTCGCCGAACACCACGCTGGCCCAGTCGGTGTTGAACATCTGGGTGAAGCTGGCGGGCACCGACACCAGCAGGATGATCAGCACGAACACCGACACCAGCTGATGCATCAACCCGTAGCGCGCCGCCGACAGCTGCGTGCGCAACGGCACGGGAGGTTCACGCATCACCAGGGTCGTGAACAGCGCCGGCAGCATGAGGATGCCGAACAGCACGTAAGTGCCGGTCCAGGCTTTGTGCAGGTAGCTGAAACCGGTGGAGCCGAACCATTCGGCGAAGAACAGCGCGCCAGCGGTGGCCAGTAGTGCCGCGACCCGATAGCCAGCCATGTAGCTGGCGGCGAGGGCAGCCTGGCGCTGGTCATCGGCGATTTCCAGGCGGTAGGCGTCGACGGCGATGTCCTGGGTGGCCGAGGCGAAGGCCACCAGCACCGCCAGGGCGATCAGCCAGGACAGGTGTTTCTGCGGATCGCACAGGCCCATGCCCATGAGCCCTACGACGACCAGCACCTGCGACAGCAGCAGCCACGAGCGACGCCGTCCCATGCCGCCGAGCAGCGGCAGGCGCCATTGGTCGAGCAGCGGCGACCAGACCCATTTGAACGCGTAGGCCAGACCGATCAGGCTGGCATAGCCGATGGTCTCGCGGGCGACACCGGCTTCGCGCAGCCACACCGAAAGCGTTGAAAACACCAGCATGTAGGGCAGGCCGGCGGCGAAACCGAGCAACAACAGCACCAAGGTCGACGGGCTGGCATAGGCAGCGAGCGCAGCGCGCCAGGTTTTACGGGGCATGGGCCAACATCTGCCTCAAGTTTGCGAAAACAAAGCGCGCACTCTAACCGCTGTGCTCCATTGGGCGCCAGCCATGGCGCGACATATCCACTCGATTATTGGTCACATTCACGCCCTCTGCGCGCAGCCTGGCGCGTTGTTCGTCGCCCGACGGCGTACCCAGCGCGAGGCTCAGGCGGCCACCGGCCCCGAGCACCCGGTGCCACGGCAGGCGTGTGTCAGACGGCAGTTGCCCGAGGGTGCGCCCGACCCAGCGTGCAGCGCGGCCAAGGCCGGCCAGTTCCGCCAATTGGCCGTAACTGATCACCTTGCCAGCCGGCACTTGGCCGAGGACCGAATACAGTGCCATTCGTCGGGCTTCGGGATCGTCCGGATGCGGAATCGATTGATCAGACATCAGTCAATTCCTGACCTGAAGGTGAAACAAGATGAAAGATTGGCGGAAATGAGAATTGAACTCGTAGGCATAGGCCCGGTCTGTCCTTGCTCTGGTCGTGGGTATCTGGATAATGCCCGACTTTTTTCGTCCAACCGAACGCAAATTCAGCCTATGTCCTCTAGAGCTTTGCTGTGCCTTTTCGCCGCCACCCTCTCTGCGCCCGTGCTGGCCGACACCGTCTGGATGAAGAACGGTGACCGCCTGAGCGGCAAGATCAAGGTCTTCGACGGCGGCAAGCTGCTGCTCGAAACACCCTATGGCGGCAGTATCGCCCTGGACTGGAAGCAGGTTCAGACCCTCGAAAGCGACCAGGAACTGTTGGTCAAGCAGGACGCCTACTCCGGCGAGAAGGCCAAGTCGCTCAAGGCCGCCGAAGCCGGCAAGGTGACCCTGGCCAACGGCGATGCGCCCAAGACCGTGGAGCTCGCCAGTATCGAGCAGATCATGAAGCCGCGCCCACTGGTCGAGGACTTCCTGTGGAAAGGTAATGTCGACCTGGCGCTGGACTACAAGCGTGCCGAAAACGACACCGACGACTACGACGTCAGCTTCAAGACCACCGCGCGCCATGGCCGCTGGCGGCACAACGCCGAAGGCGAGTACAACCGCGAAACCAAGGACGATGTCACCACCACCAACAACTGGAGCGCCGAGTACGCGCTGGACCGTTTCCTCACCGAAAAATGGTTCTGGCAGGGGCGCCTGGAATACAAGCGTGACCAGATCGAGAATCTGGCGCGCCAGCGTACCATCGGTACTGGCCCGGGCTATCAGTTCTGGGACGACGAGCTGGGCGCGTTCTCGCTTGGTTCGCT
Organism: Pseudomonas sp. S44; assembly: GCF_016624805.1. Taxonomy (NCBI): domain Bacteria; kingdom Pseudomonadati; phylum Pseudomonadota; class Gammaproteobacteria; order Pseudomonadales; family Pseudomonadaceae; genus Pseudomonas; species Pseudomonas sp. S44. Next base: position 35,969 of record NZ_JACVTY010000022.1, on the reverse strand, counting down.
GATCAACCGCACCGACTACGAATACCGCGATGGCGGCAAGGATAACTTCTATTCGGCAGCGGTGAAGTGGGACTACAACCGCTACCTGATCGGCAAGAAGGTCGAGTTCTTCACCACCGGCGAGCTGGGCAAGCCATTCGGTTCGGTCGCCGATTACTCGCTGGATGCCGAGATGGGCTTGCGCTACAAGGTGACCGAGTGGGCCTCGCTCAACCTCAAGGCCGAGAAGGACCTGATCAAGGGCACCAGCGACAGCGACCTGGACAAGACCCGCTACACCGCAGGTTTCGGTGTGGCCTGGTAAGACCGCTCGCACGGGGCTGTACAGCGCTCCTGTGGCAGGCGGCGGTGATAATGATTATCTTGTCACCCATCCAGCCCGCTGCCCCAGGAGTTCCCCGTGAGTACCAACGCCATCCGCCCCGCCCGGGAACTGCTGCTCGAAGAGTACCGCGGCGTTCTCTCGACCCTGTCCAAGTCCATGCCCGGCTTCCCCTTCGGTTCGGTGGTGCCCTACTGCCTGGACGCCCAAGGGCACCCGCTGATCCTCATCAGCCGTATCGCCCAGCACACCCATAACCTGCAGAAGGATGCCAAGTGCTCGCTGCTGGTGGGCGAGCGTGACGCCGAAGACGTGCAGGCGGTCGGCCGCCTGACAGTGATGGCCGAGGCGCGCAAGCTGACCGACGAAGCCGCCATCGACGCGGCTGCTGCGCGCTACTACCGGTACTTCCCCGATGCCAGCAACTACCACAAGGCCCACGATTTCGATTTCTGGGTGCTGGAACCTGTGCGGCATCGCTACATCGGCGGTTTCGGCGCAATCCACTGGCTGGACGACGTCACCTTGGCCAACCCTTTCGCCGGGGCGGCAGAAGCCAGCATGATCGAGCACATGAACAGCGATCATGCCAACGCCATCGCCCATTACGTCGAGCTCACCGGTCTGCCGCGCAGTGCACCGGCCGAGATGGTCGGCATCGACAGCGAGGGGATGCACCTGCGCATCGGCCAGGCGATTCACTGGCTGGCGTTCCCGAACACTTGCAATACGCCGACACAAGTGCGCGAAGCCTTGGTATTGCTGGCACGCGCCGACCAGTGGCCCACTCCGGCGAAGGCCGAGGGTTGAAATCGCGAGCAGTTGCATCCATCTGAGGTCTTATTGGAAGGTTCTCTTCCGTCGAGGAATCCTTGATGCGTGCTTTTCTACTGCTGTTCCTGATTTTTCCGGTGCTGGAGTTGTTCGTCTTCGTCAAAGTCAGCGCCGCCATTGGTTTCTTCCCGGCGCTGCTGCTGATCATCGCCGGTTCCGCCCTCGGCCTGCTGGTCATGCGCCTGGCCGGTCTGGCGACGGCGCTGCGCGCCCGTGAAAGCCTGCAGCGCGGCGAACTGCCCGCTGAGGACATGTTCCAGGGGCTGATGCTGGCTGTGGGTGGTGGTTTGCTGCTGCTGCCGGGCTTCATCAGCGATGTGCTGGGCCTGCTGTGCCTGCTGCCCTTTACCCGCCATCTGGTTGCGCGCAAGTTGCGTCAACGGGCCGAGGCCCAGGCCACGCGCCAGCGGGCGTTCCAGGATGATCCGTTCAACGGGCAGCCGCGCGATGGCGGTCACCGTCCGAATGTGATCGAGGGCGAATACGAGCGCCGCGATCAGTGATCGACAAATGAACCCAACGGGGCCGCTATGCGGCCCCTGCTTTTTTTCGGCGTGTACACGCCGATTAAAAAAATTCCATGGCAAGCCTTGTAATCGAATCGAGCGGCCTCATGTATGTGTCACCGCAAGGTTTCTGGTGGCGACACCAGACATGACACGTGGGGTTCGCAGGCCGCGAGCCCCCTCCGGCAACGCCGGATAGCCTCAACCCGCCGGTGTCGACACCGGCCGATGAAAACCACAATTTGGGAGAGATCGACAATGAAGCTTCGTCCTCTGCATGACCGCGTCGTCATCCGTCGCAGCGAAGAAGAATCGAAAACCGCTGGCGGTATCGTCCTGCCGGGTTCGGCCGCTGAAAAACCGAACCGCGGCGAAGTTGTCGCCGTTGGCACCGGTCGCGTCCTGGACAACGGCGAAGTTCGCGCGCTGGCCGTGAAAGTGGGTGACAAAGTGGTTTTCGGCCCTTACTCGGGCAGCAACACCGTGAAAGTCGATGGCGAAGACCTGCTGGTGATGGCCGAGAACGAAATCCTCGCCGTCATCGAAGGCTGATTTCCCCGATTTCCCTGCTAAAGAATTCCAAGGATTAAACGATCATGGCTGCTAAAGACGTAAAATTCGGCGATTCCGCCCGCAAGAAAATGCTCGTTGGTGTCAACGTTCTGGCTGACGCTGTCAAAGCCACCCTGGGCCCGAAAGGCCGTAACGTTGTCCTGGCCAAGAGCTTCGGCGCTCCAACCATCACCAAAGACGGTGTTTCGGTTGCCAAGGAAATCGAACTGAAGGACGCCTTCGAGAACATGGGCGCCCAGCTGGTCAAGGAAGTTGCTTCCAAGGCCAACGACGCTGCCGGTGACGGCACCACCACTGCTACCGTTCTGGCTCAGGCCATTGTCAACGAAGGCCTGAAGGCCGTCGCTGCCGGCATGAACCCGATGGACCTCAAGCGCGGTATCGACAAGGCCACCGCTGCCGTCGTCGCCGAGCTGAAGAACCTGTCCAAGCCATGCGCCGACTCCAAGGCCATCGCTCAGGTCGGCACCATCTCCGCCAACTCCGACAGCTCCATCGGTGAAATCATCGCCGAAGCCATGGAAAAAGTCGGTAAAGAAGGCGTGATCACCGTTGAAGAAGGCTCGGGCCTGGAAAACGAACTGTCCGTCGTAGAAGGCATGCAGTTCGACCGTGGCTACCTGTCGCCGTATTTCATCAACAAGCCTGACACCATGGTTGCCGAGCTCGAAGGCCCGCTGCTGCTGCTGGTCGACAAGAAGATCTCGAACATCCGCGAACTGCTGCCGGTTCTGGAAGCTGTTGCCAAGTCGGGCCGTCCGCTGCTGATCGTTGCCGAAGACGTCGAAGGCGAAGCCCTGGCTACTCTGGTGGTCAACAACATGCGCGGCATCGTCAAGGTTGCTGCGGTCAAGGCCCCAGGCTTTGGCGACCGCCGCAAGGCCATGCTGCAGGACATCGCCGTCCTGACCGGCGGCCAGGTCATCTCCGAAGAAATCGGCCTGACCCTGGAAACCACCACCCTGGAGCACCTGGGCAACGCCAAGCGCGTCATCCTGTCCAAGGAAAACACCACCATCATCGACGGTGCTGGCGTTGACGCCGACATCGAAGCACGCGTCAAGCAGATCCGTGCCCAGATCGAAGAGACTTCCTCGGACTACGACCGTGAGAAGCTGCAAGAGCGTCTGGCCAAGCTGGCTGGCGGTGTTGCCGTGATCAAGGTCGGTGCTGGCACCGAAGTCGAGATGAAAGAGAAGAAAGCCCGCGTTGAAGACGCCCTGCATGCTACCCGTGCAGCCGTTGAAGAAGGCGTGGTGCCTGGCGGTGGTGTTGCCCTGGTTCGCGCCCTGGCAGCCATTACCGAGCTCAAAGGCGACAACGAAGACCAGAACGTCGGTATCTCCCTGCTGCGTCGCGCTGTCGAAGCGCCGCTGCGTCAGATCACTGCCAACGCCGGCGACGAGCCAAGCGTTGTGGCCGACAAGGTCAAGCAGGGTTCGGGCAACTACGGCTACAACGCCGCTACCGGCGAATACGGCGACATGATCGAGATGGGCATCCTGGACCCAGCCAAGGTCACCCGTTCGGCGCTGCAAGCCGCTGCTTCGATCGGTGGTCTGATGATCACCACCGAGGCCATGGTTGCTGACCTGCCGGAAGACAAGCCAGCTGCTGGCGGCATGCCAGACATGGGCGGCATGGGTGGCATGGGCGGCATGATGTAAGCCAGCCCTGGCCCTAGCTGCATGAAAAAGCCCCGCCTTGTGCGGGGCTTTTTCATGCGCGTGTGCCAGACCTGCGTCGACTCAGGCAATGCCGCGTTCAGCCACGGTCACCCTTGCCATCCCCCTGCGATAGAGCACCAGGTAATAGCAGCCCAATCCGATCAACCAGCAGAACACGGCGGTCCAGACGTTGTGCGAGAGAAAGTGTGCGCCCTGCATCATCCGGCCTACCGATAGCACCACCCCGACACCTGCCGCGAGGGCGAAGGCACCACGTGCCAGACGTGGCTTGCGGTCACGCAGCACGAAGAACAATGCGAACAGGCTGAAGCCGGTCGCTGCATGGCCGCCGGGCCAGCACAGCCCTGGTTTGTCGGTCGCTGGCCGCGCTTCGAGCAGTTTGCTGTAGGTTTCCTTGCCGCCAAACTGGGTCAGGCTCCACGGGCACTGCACCGCCGTCAGTTGCTTGAGCGGCGTGACAAAACCGGTGGACAGCCCCAGGGCCAGCACCAGGCAACCCAGTTCGCGACGCCAACTGCCCAGGCGTGACCAGAAGAAACTGGCGATGAACGCCACTACCGCCAGCAGCCCGACACCGATCACCGCCTGCTTGACCCGGTCATGCAGGATGGTCTCCAGGAAGTAGCTATGGCGCCCGATGAATTGACCCACGGACGGATCGAACATCAGGTTGGCCACGTCCATGTCCAGCGATGTGGCCTCGAGCAGCAGCAGAACCAGTGCGGTAGCCAGGGGGATGCCAAGGTACAGCCAGAGGTTGATCGGGCGGGGTCGGGCGGTGTGCATGAAGGCTCCACAGGCAAGGGGGAAGGCACGAAAGATCGGGCATTTTCGGTCCGCGGCTATGCTCTGTGTGTGAAGGATCAGTGAAAAAAGCGTCAGTTACGCTGTTTTTCCTCCAAGGCTGGCGATGCCTGGCCAATGGCCGTAAGCTGCGCCTGCCGCGCACAGCGAAGCGCCGCACAGGAGACCCCGATGCGCATTCTACTGGTTGAAGACAACCGCGATATCCTCGCCAACCTGGCTGATTACCTGGGCATGAAAGGCTACACCGTCGACTGCGCCCAGGACGGCCTGTCGGGCCTGCACCTGGCCGCGACCGAACACTATGACCTGATCGTGCTCGATATCATGCTGCCTGGCATCGATGGCTACACCCTGTGCAAGCGCCTGCGCGAAGATGCCCGCCGCGACACCCCGGTGATCATGCTGACCGCCCGCGACCAGCTGGACGATCGCCTGCAGGGCTTCCGTTCCGGGGCCGACGATTACCTGCTCAAGCCGTTCGCCCTGTCCGAATTGGCCGCGCGCATCGAGGCGGTGCTGCGTCGCGCCCAGGGCGGTGGTCGGCGTACGCTGCAGGTGGCAGACCTGAGCTACGACCTCGACACGCTGGAAGTCACCCGTCAGGGCAAGCTGCTCAAACTCAACCCGGTCGGCCTGAAGTTGCTGGCGGTGCTGATGCAGAAAAGCCCGCACGTGCTGCGCCGCGAAGTCCTCGAAGAAGCCCTGTGGGGCGACGACTGCCCCGACAGCGACAGCTTGCGCAGCCATGTCCACCAACTGCGCCAGGTGATCGACAAGCCGTTCGAAAAGCCCCTGTTGCATACCGTCCATGGCGTCGGCTATCGCCTCGCCGAGGGTCGCGATGGAGTTTAAGCAGAGCCTTGCCCAGCGCATCATCATTGCCTTTGCACTGATGAGCGCGCTGGTCGCTGGCGCGTTTGCCTTCGGCATCGTCGCCACTGTTCACCTGGTCGAAGAACGCCTGATTTCCTCGGTGCTGGGGGGGGATCTGCAGCGTCTGCTGCGCATGGACAGCGTCAGTGACTGGAGCCACCGCCCGCGCCCTGACCAGTTGTTCTACTTCAGCGGCGGTCGCGATGATTTCGAGTTGCCCAAGGACCTGCGTCACCTCGATGCCGGCTTCCATGAAGTGTTCCGCGACCAGCTCTCCTACCACGCCATGGTCGAGGTCGTGGACGGTCGTCGCTATGTACTGTTGCAGGACCAGAGCGATTTCGAGGAGCGTGAGCGGGTGCTGTTCGCCGTGGTGGTGGTGGGCTTCCTGCTCAGCCTGGTGCTGGCGGCATTCCTTGGCTGGCTGCTGGCGCGCCGGGTCATGGCGCCGGTGATTCGTCTGGCGCGTCAGGTCCGCCATCGTGACCAGTTGCTCGGTTTGGCGCCGCCGCTTGCGCCGGACTATGCTGCCGACGAAGTCGGGCAGTTGGCGGTGGCGTTCGACGATACCCTTGGTCGCTTGCGCGATGCGCTGACCCGCGAGCGACTGTTCACCAGCGATGTCAGCCATGAACTGCGCACCCCACTGATGGTGCTCGCGACTTCCTGCGAACTGCTGATGGAGAACACCGGCCTGGACAGTCGGTCACGCGCCCAGGTGGAACGGATCGCCCGTGCCACCGAGGAGATGCGCGAGCTGGTCAAGACCTTCCTCATGCTGGCCCGTGCCCAGCGTGACGAAGGTGCGGTGGCCTCGCGGGCCAGCCTGCGCGAGGTGGCTGATGATCTGATCGGCGTCTGGCGCGACACCATCGAGCAGAAGGGCCTGACGCTCTACTACGATGGCCGTGTCAGTGCCAGCCCAACCTTGTACAACGCCACTTTCCTGCAATCGGTGATGGGCAACCTGCTGCGCAACGCAGCGCATTACACCGATACCGGTTATATCCGCCTGAGCCTCGAGGCCCGCGGTTTCAGTGTCGAGGACAGCGGCGTGGGCATTCCCGAGGAGCAGCGCGAGGCTATGTTCAAGCCCTTCGTGCGTGGCGACGAGCGGCGTGGCGAGGGGCTCGGCCTGGGGCTTTCGCTGGTGCAGCGGATCTGCGACGACCAGGGCTGGCGCGTGACCCTGACCGCCACCGCGCCCCACGGCTGCCGCTTCCAGGTAGACCTGAGCCAGGGCACCACGCTGGCGCATGAGCAGGAAATCGACACAACACTGCAGTAGAAACCGGGGCCGTACGGCGGCCCCGATGCAGAATGTTGTGTAATGCTTCGTAAGATTTAACCCTTTCGTGTGACAGTTTTTTCACATGGCGATGACCTGATGCCAACGCTTGCCCACCTAATGTGGTCGGCATTGAGTCAGGAGATGTCCCATGCGTAGCCCTATCAAACTCGAATTTTCCGAAAAGTACGATCAGCAGCACGCCCGTGAGTACTTCATCAAGCATCAGGATGGCCTGGCCCGTCGCCTTTCCCACACGCGTGACGAGCAACTTGCTCGCCGCGCCCTGACACTGGCCGGCGAGCCGGGCCTGGTGCTCGACCTGCCATGCGGCGCCGGCCGTTTCTGGCCGCTGCTGGCAGAAAAACCTAACCGCGTGATCATCGGTGCAGACAATTCCGCTGCGATGATCGAGACAGCCTGTGCGTCGCAACCGCCAGCGGTGGTCGAGCGGGTACGCCCTTTGCAAACCTCAGCCTTTGCCATTGACCTGCCGGACAACTCGGTAGACAGCATTTTCTGCATGCGATTGTTCCACCACATCGGTGATCCGGCCCATCGCAAGACAATTCTTTCTGAATTTCAAAGAGTTAGCCGCGATAGCGTGATCCTGTCGCTGTGGGTGGATGGCAATTTCAAGGCATGGCGGCGCAAGAAGCTCGAACAACGACGCAGCGCCAAGGCGGAGCAGGACAGTTACCAGAATCGCTTTGTGTTACCTGCTGCTACGGTTGAAGAAGAATTTGTGACAGCAGGCTTCAGGATTCAGGAACGTCTCGACTTCCTGCCGTTCTATGCCATGTGGCGAGTCTATGTATTGCGAAAGGGGTGAGGGATTCATGGCAGCAACTCAGGGGCAGGTGTCGCAATTCGACTACTACTGGCAACAGCAGGGGGAATGGGTCGAGGAGCCCAATCAGCGACGTGGCGGTGAAAGTGGCGTGCAGCGCCTGGATGATGGCAACGGCCATCTGCTCTATGCCAAGCGCCAGGTCGGGCATATCTACCGCAGCCTGCTGCACCCCTTCGGCCGCCCCACGGTATTGCGCGAGCTGGACGCCCTGAACAGCTTCGAGCAGTTGGGAGTGCGGGTGCCGCGCATCGTCTTTGCTGGTGCAGAACGCGATGCCGAGCACCAGTGGCGGGCACTGTTGGTCAGTGAAGCGCTGGATGGATTCGTCGATCTCGACACCTGGCACGCCCAGGGCGCTCGCGAGCATTACCCGCAGGTGCTGCATGAGCGCATGCTCAAGGACCTGGCTGACAACCTGGCGCGGATGCATCTGGGCCACTGGCAGCACGGCTGCCTGTACGGCAAGCATGTGTTCGTCAAGGTGAGCGGTGAAGGTGAGCAGGCGCGGGCCGAAGTGGCCCTGCTGGACCTGGAGAAGTGCCGCCGCCGCATCAGTTGCCAGCGCGCGGCCTACAACGACCTGCGCCAGCTGCGCCGCCATTCGTCGTTCAATGAAGCGGAGTGGCAAACCCTGCTCTACTTTTATGAGAGGGCGTTTGGCAGCGCTGTCAAAGGGTTAGGTTGATGAAACTAGAAATAGCTCGAGCTTTGTTCCTGGTGGCCGCGCTTGGCGTGACCAGCGTAGCCGTGGCGGCCTGGGAGGTGCCACGGCCGACCGTGTTCAGCAAGAGCGATGCGGCGGGGCAGTGCGCCACGCCGCGGGTGACAAAGCCAGAGCAGGCGCAGGCCCCGGCCCAGCCGGATCATGATCTGCTGTTGTTCCTGTTCGGGATGCGCCAGGGGCTGCGGCCGTTTGGTTGAGCCCCAGGCACGAGGCCCCGCAGACGCGGGGCCTTGTTGTTTCTGGCTAATGGGTTTGTGGTTTTTCCAGGCTTGAGGTTGTGCCGCCGCTCCCCTGGCGCTCATCCGCCACCGTCCGATGCGCCAGCAAGGTGTATACGCAGGGCAGCACGAACAAGGTGAACAGCGTGCCGATCGACATGCCGGTGGCAATCACGATACCGATGTCGAACCGGCTTACGGCGCCGGCACCCGTCGCCAGGATCAGTGGCACCATGCCGAATACCATTGCTGCGGTGGTCATCAGTACCGGCCGCAGACGGATCGCCGCGGCTTCCTCGATCGCCTCGCGCACCCCCAGGCCCTTTTCCTCGCGCAACTGGTTGGCGAACTCGACGATCAGGATGCCGTGCTTGCTGATCAGCCCGATCAGCGTGACCAGCCCGACCTGGGTGTAGATGTTCATGCTCGAGACGCCAAGAAACAGCGGCAGCAGTGCGCCACAGATCGACAGCGGTACGGTCACCAGAATCACCAGCGGGTCGCGGAAGCTTTCGAACTGTGCTGCCAGCACCAGAAAAATGATCGCCAGGGCCAGACCGAAGGTCACCCACAGGGCACTGCCTTCCTGGACGAACTGCCGCGCGGTGCCGGCATAGTCGAAGGCGAAGCCCTCCGGCGCCTCCTCGCGGGCGATGCCGCGGATGGTATCCAGCGCCTCGCCCATGCTGACCATCGGTACGCCCTGGATGATCGCCGAGTTCAACTGCTGGAACTGGTTGAGCTGGCGCGGTCGGGCCCGCTCGCTGAGGGTGATCAGGGTCGACAGGGGCAGCAACTGGTCCTGCTCGTTCTTCACGTAATAGTTGTTCAGCCAGCCGGCGTTGTCGCGGTAGGCCCGCTCGACCTGGGCGATCACCTTGTAGCTGCGCCCTTCGAGGGTGAAACGGTTGATTTCCGCCTCGCCCAGCAGGGTGGCCAGCGTTGCGCCGAGGGTATCCATCGACACCCCCATCTGCGCCGCCTTGGCCCGGTCGATATCGACCACCACTTCGGGCTTGTCGAAGGCCAGGTCGATGTCGAGGAAGGCGAACTTGCCCGAGGTCTGGGCGCGCTCCTTGACGCGCTGTGCCACTTCCAGCAGGGCTGGGTAGTCGCCTGCGGTGTTGAGCACGAACTGGAACGGCAGGCCTTCGCCAGTGCCCGGCAACGATGGCAGGTTGAAGCCGAAGATCTGCAGTCCGCCGATGTCCTCGAGCTTGGCCTGCACCAGCGGCAGCAGTTGCATCTGAGTACGTTCGCGCTCGTTCCAGGGCTTGAGCAGAAAGCCGCCGATACCGCTTTGCACACCATTGAAACCGTTGATCTGGAACGAGGAGTAATACTCGGGGAAGGTCTTGAACAGCGGTGTGAAACGGTCGGTATAGGCGTTGAGGTAATCCAGGTTGGCCGGCTGCGGCGAGCTGCTCATCATGAAGATCACCCCCTGGTCTTCGTTGGGCGCCAGCTCGTTCTGGGTGAACTTGAGCAGTACCGGGATCAGGCACAGGATGATCACGGCGAAGACGATGACCACCGGGCGGCTGTCGAGGGTGCCGTGCAGCAGGCGCTGGTAACGCACTTTCAGACGCTCGAAGATCTGGTCCAGGCGATGGGCCAGGCCTTTCTCGCTCTGCTCGGGGCGCAGCAGCAGGGCGCACATCATCGGTGACAGGGTCAGGGCCACGATGCCGGAGATCACCACCGCGCCCGCCAGGGTCAGGGCGAACTCCTTGAACAGCGCGCCGGTCAGCCCGGTGAGGAAGCCGATCGGTGCGTACACCGCCGCCAGGGTGATGGTCATCGACACCACCGGCATGGCGATTTCCCGCGCGCCTTCGAGGGCAGCGTCGAACGGCGTCTTGCCCTCTTCGATATGGCGGTGGATGTTCTCCACCACGACGATCGCGTCATCCACCACCAGGCCGATGGCCAGGACCATGGCCAGCAAGGTCAGCAGGTTCAGCGAATACCCCATCATCTGCATGAAGAACAGCACGCCGATCATCGACAGCGGGATGGTGATCACCGGGATCAGCACCGAGCGCAGCGCACCGAGGAACAGGAACACCACGACGATGACGATCAGCACCGCTTCGCCGAGGGTCTTGATCACTTCATCGATGGAGGCCTGGATGAACAGCGTGGCGTCGTAGGCGATAGAGACTTTCAGTGCCGAGGGCAGCTGGCTTTCCAGGTCCGGCATGATTCGCCGCACCTCCTTGATCACCTCCAGCGGGTTGGCCGATGGCGTGGCCTTGATGCCGATGTACACCGACGGGATACCGTCGAAGGAGCTGACCGTGTCGTAGTTCTCTGCGCCCATCTCGATGCGCGCCACATCGCCGAGCAGCACGCGACTGTCGCCGACGGTCTTGACCGGCAGGGCGGCGAAGGCTTCGGCGGACTTCAGTTCGGTGGTGGCATTGACGCTGGTGACCACGTATTCGCCCTTCACCTCGCCGGCGGCAGCCAGGAAGTTGTAGCGGCGCACCGCGCTGGTCACATCGGTGGCCGAAAGGCCGAATCCGGCCAGCTTCACCGGATCGACCCAGATGCGCATGGCGAACACCTGGTTGCCGAGGATTTCGGCTTCGGCCATGCCTGGCAGGGTCGCAAGCTTGGGCTGGATGACCCGTGACAGGTAGTCGGTGATCTGCGGATTGCTCATTTCGCTGCTGTAGAAGCTGATGTACATCAGCGCCGAGGCATCGGCCGCCTCCTTGCTCAGGACCGGGTCTTCGGAGTCCTGCGGCAGTTTGTTGCGCACCTCGTTGGCCTTGGCCAGCAGTTGGGTGAACAGGCGATCCGTATCGGCACCGATGCGCGCGTAGACCGAGATCACCGAAAAGTTCTGGCGGCTCACGGAGGTCATGTAGTCGATGCCGTCGGCACTGGCCAGGCTCTGCTGCAGCGGTTGGGTGATGTAGCCCTGGATGGTCTCGGCGTTGGCGCCGGGATAGGCGGTGGTCACCGTGATCAGAGCGTTTTCCATCTGCGGGTACTGGCGGATCTGCAGCTTGCTCCAGGCCTGGAAGCCGAGCAGCAGGATCAGCAGGCTGACAACGCTGGCGAGTACGGGGCGGCGGATGAATGGGTCGGTGAATGCCATGCCAGCCTCCGCGTCAGTGGGGGGCCCCCGCCCGGGGGCGCGCGGGGGGGGGGGGGCCGCCGCGCGTGGGGGGGGGGGGGGCGACAAGGGCGGGTCCTGGCTGATACGTATCGCAGCGCCCGGGCTGAGCTTGAGCTGTCCGGCGGTGACCACCTGTTCGCCGGCCTGCAGCCCCTTGCGCACCACCACCACGCCATCGCGGCGCTCGCCGGTCTGTACGGTGCGCTGCTCGGCGACCAGATGGGCCTGGCCGTCGTCGGCCTTCTTCTCGCCGACCACATACACCGAGTTGCCGTAGAGGGTGTAGGTGATCGCGCTCTCCGGCACCACCACCTGCAATTGCGGATCGGGCAGCAATACCAGCAGGCTGGCGAACATGCCCGGTAGCAGCTTGCCATCCGGGTTGGCCAGAGTGGCGCGCAGCAGCAGGTTGCGCGTGCTTTCCTCGACCTTGGCGTTGATTGCGCTGAGGCGGGCAGGGAAGGTCTGGCCGGGGAAAGCCGCCACCTGCACCAGCACCTGCTGGCCGAGGGACAACTGCGGTAGCGCCTGTTCGGGTACGTTGAAGTCGACGTAGAGGCTGGAGAGGTCCTGCAGCGTGGCAATCACCGTGCCGCTGGCCAGATAGTCGCCGACATCCACCTGGCGGATGCCGATGGTGCCGCTGAAGGGCGCCTTCATGCTTTTCTTGGCCAGCGAGGCCTTGAGTTGTTCGACCACGGCCTGGTTGCGCCGGTACTGGGCGGTGAGGCGGTCGAATTCACCGCGGGAGATGGCCGAGTCGCCTACCAGTTGGCTGCCGCGGCCGAAATCGACCTTGGCCAGGCCCAGGTCGGCCTGCGCGGTGCCCAGCAGCGCGGCCTCCTGTTCGCTGTCGAGTTCCAGCAGCAGTTGCCCGACCTTGACCTGTTGTCCGGAATCGAAATGCAGGTGCTTTACCGTCCCGGCCACTTCCAGGCTGAGTTCGACGCCCTGCAGCGCCTTGAGGCTGCCGACCGCCGGCAGGCGTTCCTGCCACTGGCGTTGCTCGGCCTTGGCGGCAGCGACGCTGATCGCGGGCTTGGGAGCGGAAAAGACCTGGATCTGGCGGTAGATCGAAAAGGCCTTGATGCCCCCCAGGGCGAGCACGATCAGCAGCACCACGGCCAACATGATCAGCATGCGGCGGCGTAGCATGGTCCGGTTCCTTGGATGTGATTGTTATGGGTATGGCACGACCACGGGCGATCCTGCCCACGTGCGGATGAAGGCAAGTATTGACTGTTTTTCGGGAAGTGGGAGATGTATCGACTGGGCAGGCCCTATCGCAGGGCGAGCCTGCTCCCACTACCCGTGGATGCCGGACCTGTGGGAGCGGGCTCGCCCCGCGGTAGGGGCGGTGGGCCAGTGCTGAATCAGACCAGATGCAGGTGATTGTCCCAAAGCCCGGATGGCAGATTCATGGGCTGCCCGACCAGCTCTGCCTTGCGGCAGTCGTAATAGCGGCAGCGCCCCTGCCCCGAGGTGACGACGAAGCCGTCCTTCACCGCGCCGACCCCGGCGCAATCGGGCATCGGCGCATCGAGCTTCACCGCGCCGCTGTCCAGTTCCCAGATGAACAGGCGGTTGGCCCGCGGCGCGGTCAGTGCCACAAGGCGCAGGTCACTGTGCACGGCGACACTGGCGGTGTACTGGGCCATCGACTGCAGTTGCCGCTCCGGCACCGGGAAGGCCTTGAACGCCTCGCCCGGACGCTTGATCGCCAGCAGTTCGGCGGTTTCTTCAGCACCTCCCATGAACTGCTGGCAGGCAAGGACGGTGCCGTCGTTGCCCACCGCGAGATGGCGCACGCTGTTCATCTGCTGGGCCAGCGTCTCCTTGCTAAGCAGCGTGCCATCACGCTGCATCAGCACCAGGCTCGGCTCCATGGCGTCCAGGTTCATCTCTACCCGGCTTTCGGCCTCGGTGCGGATGCCTCCGTTGGCCACCACCAGGGTTTCGCCGTCGGGCATCCAGGCCACTTCATGGGGACCGACGCCATGGGTGGGGATCTCGCCGCTGTGTACCAGGCGCTGGCCCTCGAAACGGTAGACCCCGAGCACGCCGCGCCCGGGGTCGGTGGTGTCGTTCTCGGTGGCGTACAGCCACTCGCCATCCTTGTGGATGACGGCGTGGCCATAGAAGTGCCGGTTCGGTTGCGAGGTGATCGTCTGCAGCAGACGCCCGTCGCGCAGGTCGATCAGGTAGCTTTCGGTACCTGGTCGACGGGCGACGAACAGGGCGACCGGCTGTTCGGGGTGATGAATGATTGCATGGCAACGCTGGGCTACCTGGGTGGCGAACACCTGGGTGCCGTCGAGGCGGTAGCCTACGGCATGGTGGCCGCCATCAGCATCGTCACGCGCCGACAGCAGTAGCGGCTCGCTGCCCTTGTTGCGCAGCAGGGTCCAGCCGCCGAGCGTCAGGGCGCTGAGCAGCACGCTACCGAGTTTGAGGGCCTGGCGTCGCAGCATGATCAGTCACCGTCGTTGGCATTGAAGCCCAGCTGGATATTCAACGCCTTGGCCAGCTCGCCTTCGTGCAGGCGGTGGACGACGTTGAGGCTGTCGTAGATCTGGTTGAGGGTCTGCTTGCCGGCATCGTCGGCGAGCAATTCGCCCAGCGTCTTCTGGTTGTCAGCCAGCAGTTTGGCAGCGCTGGCGTAGGCATCGTCGATCTTTTGCGCCAGCGCGCTCTGATCTTTACCCAGCAGACCGCGCAGACCTTTGTTGTCGACCCCGGTCCAGACGGTTTCGGCGGCCTTGAGCGAAGCCTCCAGGCTCTTGAGCGAGGAGTGGCTGCGCCAGGCTTCGGCTTGCAGTGGCTGAGGGATACCCTTGCTCTGACGGCCCATGGGGGCGCCGAGTTTCTTTTTCAGCGTGTCCAGGGCGGTGACCTGCGCGCGCAGCAGGTCGGCGATCGCTTCATGCGAGTCGGCGTAGCGCTGGTTGGGGAATTTGGTCATCTGCGACAGCATGCCATCGGTGCTGTTCCAGCTCTTGAGAATGTCTTCGGCCAGGGCTTTCTGGTGCTCGGCGATGGCCACCAGCAGCGGGCAGTAGCGGGCTTTCTGCTCGGCGGTGGCGATGTCCGGCTTGCTGTCGAAGAGGATGTACTCATAGGCCGACAGGCCACGGACCACGACGCTGGCCTTGCCGAGGCTGTCTGCGTCGACCGGCTTGTCGCCGCTGACCAGTTGCTCGACCTGGCGGCCGACCAGGTTCTTCTTGTCAGGCCAGAACTGCACCTGCCAGGCGCGGTTGCCTTCGGCCAATGGGCCGACCAGCAGCGGCTGCAGTTCGGCCCAGGCCTTCTGCGCGTTGAGGAAGTCGGCGCGGGCGGTGTCCAGGCTCTGCTTGCCTTCGCAATAGGCCAGGGCGCTGGCGGCCAGTTGGCGGTCGGCCTCGACCCAACGGCTGTAGGTCGGCAGGATCACCTGCTGGGCGATGGCGGCGGAGGTCACGGCTTGCGGGTCCTGCGGCGAGCAGGCGCCCAGGGCGATGGCGGCGAGGCTGGTGAACAACAGTTTGGGTCGGAACATGCCCGGCTCCTTGCGCGTTTAAAGTGAGTTCAGGAAAGCCAGCAGCGCGGCGCGTTGCTCGGCATTGAAGGTCAGTACGTGACGGCGTGCAGCCTCGGCTTCGCCGCCGTGCCAGAGCACGGCCTCGAGCAGATTGCGGGCGCGACCGTCATGGAGGAACTGGGTGTGGCCGCTGACGGTTTCGGTCAGGCCGATGCCCCACAGCGGCGGCGTGCGCCAATCCTGGCCACCGGCGGCGAACTCGCTACGGTTGTCGGCAAGGCCTGGGCCCATGTCGTGCAGCAGCAGGTCGCTGTAGGGCCGGATCACCTGGTTGGCCAGTTCTGGCTCGACGTTGTCACTACCCGTGGTGAACTGCGGTGTGTGACAGCCCTGGCAACCCGCCTGGAAGAACAGGTTCTTGCCGGCCAGCACCTGCGGCGAATTCACCTCGCGGCGTGCAGGCACCGCCAGATTGCGGGTGTAGAACGTCACCAGGCGCAGGATGTTGTCGCTGACTTCCTTTTCCCCGTCGTCACCGTCGCCGTTGGGCGCGGCGCGGCATTCGACCTGCGCCGGCGTGCAATCGTCCTCGGGCTTGAGGGTGCTGGTCAGGCCCATGTCGCCAGCGAAGGCGTGGACGTTCTGCTGGTTGACGTTGGGTTGCCCGGCTTTCCATCCGAAGCGGCCGACCACGGTCTTGCCTTGGGCATCGTCCCAGACCCGGTTGGCGCGGCCGCGGATGCCGTCGTTGTTGCGATCATCCGGGTCTTCGTTGGCCAAAAGCGCAGCCTCCGGGATGGCCTCGAGCAGTCCGAGGCCGATCATGGGCGGGGCGACGCGGGCGGACATGCGTGTGTCCGGGTGCATCGGGCCGTAGCCGAGCTGGGTGATCTCCACGGTCGGGCGGCGCAGTTCGACCTGGTGGCCATCCTTGAAGGTGACGGTCTCGCTGTCGTAGCTGACCCGCACCTTGCCTTCCGGAGCTACGCCGGGGATCGACATGTCCTGCAGCTGCGTACCGTAGACCGGTTCGGGAACCACGCCGAGGCGTTCGATTTCCTTGATGAACTGCGGCTGGTCGGGGATCGACAGACGCACCAGCATGGACACGGCATTGCGGGCATCGGCCTCTGGCGGATGACCTCGGCCGTCGCGGATGTGGCAGTTCTGGCAGGCATTGGTGTTGAACAACGGGCCCAGGCCATCGCGTGCAGTGGTGGTCGAAGGTGCGATCACCCAGGGATTGCGGAAGAAGCTGTTGCCGACGCTGAAATCCAGGCGGCGCTCGGGCGTGAGGTTGGCCGAGGGCATCGAGAAGGCGTTACGGTCGCTGCGCAGGATCGTCGCCTTGCCGCCGGACAGCGCTTCGCCGGGCTCGGCCTGGGTGAAACGCGGAGCGTCGTCACAGGCGGCCAGGACGGTGACCATCAGCAGAAGTGGGAGTCGGGACAGCGACGAGGACATCGAGAATCCTGGGCGTGAGCGAAAAACCGGCGTGCAAGCTTAGCAAAATGGGGATGTTTGAATAAGAGCAATTTGCAATTGCCTGCTGAATCCGCTGGCGGCCCTTTCGCGGGCAAGCCCGCTCCCACCGGCACCAGTGGAAGCGGGCTTGCTCGCGAAGGGGCGGGTTTGGTCAGCGCAAACCCGGATATGAAAAAGGCGACCCGAAGGCCGCCCCTTTCAAACCTTCACCCTGGCATCAGAACTCGTGGTCTGCGGTGTCCGGGTTCAGGTTGTCGATGCCCAGCTTGCCAGCGGCCTGCTCGATGGCACCGGTCTGCTTGACCAGCGCGGCGATGGCGTCGCGCACCACCTGGTTGCCTGCAGCGTTATCGGCAGCGATCAGCTGGTCGTAGTGCTCGCCCTTGAGGGCGTGGTCGACGATCACCTGGATCTTCGCTTCGGTGTCCTGCAGGTCGGCCTTCAGGGTGGCGTCGGTGGCCGGGTCGACCTTGGCCACCAGCGACGACAGGCTCGGGCCGCTGACCTTGGAGCCGTCCGGACGGGTGTACTCGCCCAGGTAGATGTTGCGGATGCCCTTGGCGTCGTAGAAGTGCGACCAGTGGGTGTTGTCGCTGAAGCAGTCGTGCTCGTCTTCAGGCGAGTTGGCTTCCAGCGAGACCTTCATGCGCTCGCCCGCCAGTTCGCCCAGCGACAGGCTGCCCATGCCGAACAGCATCTTGCGCAGGCCATCCTTGACCGGCTCGGCTTCCAGCGAAGCGCGGTAGTTGTCGGCGACGTTCGGTGCCCAGTTGCCGACCATCTCTTCGAGGTCGCTGACCAGCAGGTCGGCGACGGCTTTGAGGTAGGCGCGGCGACGGTCGTTGTGACCACCGGTGGCACCCTGGCCTTCGAGGTAGTCCGACGCCGGACGGTTGCCTGCGCCTGGGCCCGTGCCGTTGAGGTCCTGGCCCCAGAGCAGGAATTCGATGGCATGGTAGCCGGTGGCGACGTTGGCTTCGGAACCGCCCAGCTCGTTCAGGCTGGCCAGTTTCTCGGGAGTGATTTCCTTGACGTCGACCTTGTCTTCGCCGACCTGGATCTCAGGGTTGGCGATGATGTTGGCGTTGGCAGCCGGGTTGCCCAGGGCGTGCTCGTAGCTCTTGTCGACGTAGTCGATCAGGCCTTCGTCCAGGGGCCAGGCGTTCACCTGACCTTCCCAGTCGTCGATGATGGTGTTGCCGAAGCGGAAGGCTTCGCTCTGCAGGTAAGGAACGCGGGAAGCGACCCAGGCGTCCTTGGCGGCTTTCAGGGTCTCATCGTTGGGCTTGGCCAGGAACGCGTCGATGGCGGTCTGCAGTTGCTTGGCGGTGCTCAGCGAGTCGCTGTACACGGCATGGACCATTTCGGCGTAGTGCTTGACCACGGCCTGGGCAGCAGCTTCATCGACAGCCCCAGGTGCGGCAGCAGTGCTGGCGGCAGGTGCCTGGGCTTGCGGAGCGGCGGCCTTGTCGTCCTTGCCTTCGCCGCAGCCGGCGAGAGCGATGGCGATGGCCAGCAGACTGGCGGAGGCCAGAGGCATTCGAATCATTGTTGGTTTCCCTGCGTCGTTTGGTTGGACCATGTGTTGGAAGCGCTGCACCGTGGCACGCGAAACCGCAACATAATGCGAAAGATTTGCATTTGGTGTAAAGGGTTGGCCGTGCTTTTCGTGCAAATGTCGTTTCCAGGGTCGTCAATGACGACCACGCTCAGAGTGCCGAGACCTGGTTGCGTTGGGCGTGCTTGAGGAAGGCGGTCAGCTCGCGCGAGGGCAGCGGCTTGCTGTAGTGGTAGCCCTGACCCTCATGACAGCCCTGGGCGATGATGTAGGTTTCCTGCTCGGCGGTTTCCACGCCCTCGGCGATGACCTGCATCCCGAGGCTCTTGCCCAGCTGGATGATGGCGCGAACGATGGTGGCGTCGTCATCGTCGTCCAGCAGGTCCTGGACGAAGCTCTTGTCGATCTTGATCTTGTCCAGCGGCAGCGACTTCAGGTAACTGAGCGAGGAGTAGCCGGTGCCGAAGTCGTCGATGGCGATCAGCGCCCCTGAACGGCGCAGGCTCAGCAGGTGTTGGGCGGCGGTGCTGATGTCTTCCATCAGGCCGGTCTCGGTCACCTCCAGCTCCAGGCTGCGCGGCGGCAGGCGATAGGCCTGCAGCAGGTTGTTGACCACCCGCGGCAGCTCGTTGTGGTGCAGTTGCACGGTCGACAGGTTGACCGCCATGCGCAGCTCGCTGAAACCCAGGTCGTGCCACTCGCGCAACTGGCGGCAGGCCTGGTCGAGCACCCATTCGCCGATGGCGATGATGTTGCCGTTCTGTTCGGCCAGCGGGATGAACTGGTCTGGCGGTACCATGCCCAGCTCCGGATGCTGCCAGCGCAGCAGCGCTTCGACGCCGACCACGCGGTGGTCGCGGTAGCTGATCTGCGGTTGATACACCAGGTAGAGCTGGTTGCGCGGCAACGCCTCGCGCAGGTCTTTTTCCAGCTCTCGGCGCCGACGCATCTCGCTGTCGACGCTGGCGATGTAGAACTGATAGCGGTTGCGCGAGCGGGCCTTGGCCAGGGTCATGGTCTGTTCGGCCTTTTGCAGCAGCTTCTCGGTGCTGTCGCCGTCTTCGGGGAACAGGGTGATGCCGATGGTGGCACGTAGTCGGATTTCCTGATGATCGAGGGCGAAGGGCACTTCCAGGTCGTCGAGAATGCTCTGGGCCAGCTCGGCGGCCTCGTAGGGCTGCTCGATGTTGGCTTGCACCAGGGCGAACTGGTCGCCACCCAGGCGGGCGAGGGAGCCGAGGCGGCCGCTGTGGGCGCGCAGGCGGTCGGCCAGGGCCAGCAGCAACTGGTCGCCGACCTGGTAGCTGAACTGCTCGTTGATGCCCTTGAAGTCGTCCAGGCCCACGCACAGTACGGCCACACGGTGCTGCAGGCGCCCGCCATCGACGAGAATCTTGTCCAGTTGCTGTTGCAGTTGCTGGCGGTTGGGCAGGCCGGTCAGGAAGTCGTACTGGGCCATGCGCTGCAGGCTGTTTTCCGCCTCGTGGCGCAGATGGGTGTTGCGTTCGATGGAGGCCAGCAACTGGTTGGCAGTGTCGACCCACAGGCCCAGTTCGTTGCGTTCGTGGCCCTTGAGTTGGGGAATCTGGTGCTGGCTGGGGCGGTCGGGGTTGATCTGGGTGAGATGCTCGATGATTTTCGACAAGGGTTTGGTCAGCAGCCAGTGGTACACGAGGTAGAGCACCAGGCCCATGGCCAGGGCGCGCAGCACGCCGGAAATGAAGATGATGACCGCGTTGACCAGAAAGCCCTCGCCATAGCTGGCGGTATCGAGGGTGATGCTCAGGTCGCCGTAGTATTCGCTGTAGGGGCCGCGGCCGACCAGCTGGGTGGTGTAGGTGCGCTCCTGGCCGAGGATCAGGTCGGTCAACCAGCGCAGGGGCATGTCCTGCAGGGGGCGGGACTTCTGCGCGAGCATGGTTTCATTGGGGTGGCCGATGGAGGCCATGCGGACCGATTCGTCCTGGAACAGACCCTCCATGACTTGCATGCCCATCTCTCGGTCGAGGCTGTAGACCGCTTGGGTGGAGGGGTCGCGGAACATGTCGAGGATGCGCTGGGCATCGTTGTTGACGGCCTGGCGGGTCTTGTAGGTGTCATAGACGATCTGCGCACAACTGAGAACGACGCCCACCGCGAGCGCCGACAGCAGCACGACCCTGAGCAACTTGACCGACAAGCTGTTCCGAAATTCCAGCTTCAATGGGGTTTCCTTAATCCATGCGCATGCCATTATTTTGCCATCAACCTTGGCAATACACTATCGACCGATTGCCGCGGCAGGCGAGGGGCCCGTCGCTGGATGCACCCTGAGTACTGTATCGGTTATGCGGCCTTGCGACTTGAATGTCCTGCATCAACTTTCCAGAAGGTTGATGTTAGCGCGCTATTGAGGGGGAGCAAGAGAGGGCGCGCGGGAGGCTTGAAAATTAGCCGTGGTTTTTCCATTTCCTGGACCCGGGAAACAAAAAAACCCGGCCAGGGCCGGGTTTTTCAGAGCGCTGAACGAATCAGGCCTTGAAGGTCTTGCCTTCGAACTGCTCGGCAACGAACTTCCAGTTGACCAGGTTCCAGAACGCCTCGACGTACTTCGGACGCAGGTTGCGGTAGTCGATGTAGTAGGCGTGCTCCCAGACGTCGCAGGTCAGCAGCGGGGTGTCGCCGCTGGTCAGCGGGTTGCCGGCGCCGATGGTGCTGGCCAGGGCCAGGGAACCGTCAGCCTTCTTCACCAGCCAGCCCCAACCGGAACCGAAGGTGCCGACCGAAGTCTTGGTGAACTCTTCCTTGAACTTGTCGAAGGAACCGAAGGCAGCGTTGATGGCTTCAGCCAGGGCGCCAGTCGGCTGGCCGCCGGCGTTCGGTGCCAGGCAGTTCCAGTAGAAGGTGTGGTTCCAGACTTGAGCTGCGTTGTTGAAGATACCGCCCGAGGAGGTCTTGACGATTTCTTCCAGCGACTTGCCTTCGAATTCGGTGCCTGGGACCAGGTTGTTCAGGTTCACGACATAGGTGTTGTGGTGCTTGTCGTGGTGAAACTCCAGGGTTTCCTTGGAGATGTGCGGCTGCAGGGCATCGTGGGCGTAGGGCAGCGGCGGCAATTCAAAAGCCATGGTGGATCTCCTGATTCAGGTCTGTTTGCGGTTTGCGCAAGGCCGATCACGGGCGGCCCGATGAGCGTCGGCGAGTTTGTACTCTTTGCGACGCAAGGGCTGGATCATAGCACCAGCCCCCGCGCATAACCACGCAACAACTATAGGGAATAGAGGTTCCAGAGCGGTTGGGCCCTGACGACCAGTGGGAATCAGCCGATGATCAACTGTGTGGCCACGGCGAACATCATCACCGCCACCATCAGGTCCAGCAGCCGCCAGGTCCCGGGGCGCGCGAGCCAGGGGGCGAGCCAGGCGGCACCCAGGGCCAGGGTGAAGAACCATACCAGCGATGCGCTCGCCGCTCCGGCGACGTAAGCACCGGGCACCGTCTGCTGGGCGCCGAGCGAGCCGATCAGCAGCACGGTGTCCAGGTAGACGTGGGGGTTGAGCAAGGTCACCGCCAAGGCACTGAGCAGTACTGCCCGGCGTGAACGCAGGCCTTGGCCTTGCTGCTGTTCCAGGCTCTGCCTGGAGCAGGCCCGCTGCAGGGCCTTGGCGCCATACCAGATCAAAAACAGCGCACCTCCCCAGCGTGCGGCGGCAAGCAGGGTCGGGTTGTGCGCCAGCACCGTCGCCAGGCCGAACACTCCGGCCGCCACCAGGATCGCGTCGCACAGCACGCACAAAAGTGCCACCGGCAGGTGATGTTCGCGGCGCAGGCTCTGGGCCAGGACAAAGGCATTCTGGGTGCCGATGGCCATGATCAGGCCGAAGGCCACCAGCATGCCGTTCAGGTAACTCTGCCACATAACGGGAACACTCCACGGGCGCCACCTTTGAAGGGCGACGCAGATTCACAAGAAGATGCTGGCCATTGTCGGCAAGGGCGCTGTATAAGAAAAGCAAATAGTACTCATCCGGCATTAGGAAAATCGATGTTCGACTACAAGTTGCTCGCTGCCCTCGCCGCCGTGATCGAACAAGGCGGGTTCGAGCGCGCCGCCCAGGTACTGGGGCTTTCGCAGTCGGCCATTTCGCAACGCATCAAGCTGCTGGAGGCGCGTGTCGGCCAGCCGGTGCTGGTGCGAGCCACCCCACCGAGCCCGACCGATGTCGGTCGCCAGTTGCTCAACCACGTGCAGCAGGTGCGCCTGCTCGAGCGTGACCTGCAGCGCCAGGTCCCGGCGCTGGATGAAGAGG
Organism: Pseudomonas sp. S44; assembly: GCF_016624805.1. NCBI lineage: Bacteria > Pseudomonadati > Pseudomonadota > Gammaproteobacteria > Pseudomonadales > Pseudomonadaceae > Pseudomonas > Pseudomonas sp. S44. The sequence goes on along the minus strand of NZ_JACVTY010000022.1, from coordinate 13,301 downwards.
GCATGCCCGAACGTCTACGTATCGCTCTCAACGCTGACAGCCTGGCGACCTGGTGGGCCGGGGCAGTGGGGGATTTTTGTGCCGGGCAACGCTTGCTGCTGGACCTGGTGGTCGAAGATCAGGAAGTCGGCCTGCGGCGCATGCGTGCCGGCGAGGTGGCGGCCTGCCTGTGCGGTAGCGAGCGCCCGGTGGCGGGGGCGCGCAGCCAGCCGTTGGGGGCGATGCGCTATCGCGCGCTGGCAAGCCCGGCGTTCATGGCGCGGTATTTTCCGCAGGGGTTCGAGGTGGCGCGGTTGGCCCGCACACCGGCGGTTGTCTTCGGGCCTGACGATTTCCTGCAGCACCGCTACCTGGCGTCACTGGGGATCGAGGACGGTTTCCTGCATCACCTGTGCCCGTCGTCCGAGGGTTTTTTGCGTCTGACCGAAGCCGGGCTCGGTTGGGGCCTGGTGCCTGAACTGCAGGCCCGCGAACAACTGGCCAGTGGCCAGTTGGTGGAAATCTGCAGCGATACTCCCATCGATGTGCCGTTGTACTGGCATCATTGGCGCAACGGCGGGCAACTGCTCGCACAACTGACAGAACACCTGCGCCAGGCGGCGCCAGGTTGGCTGGTGCCGTTGTAGGCACGGGCGGCGTCAACTGCATCTGTAATCTGGCAAGGCGGAGTCTTACATGCGAATTCTGGTCACCGGCGCGAGCGGCTTCATTGGCGGGCGCTTTGCGCGTTTTGCCCTGGAGCAGGGCCTGCAGGTGCGGGTCAACGGCCGCCGTGCCGAAGGCGTGGAGCACCTGGTCAAGCGCGGGGCGCAGTTCATTCCGGGCGACCTGGGCGACGCCGAGGTGGCGCGCCGTCTGTGCCAGGGCGTCGACGCCGTGGTGCATTGCGCGGGGGCGGTGGGCAACTGGGGGCGTTATCAGGATTTTCATCATGGCAACGTGGTGCTCACCGAGAACGTGGTCGAAGGTTGCCTGAAAGAACATGTGCGGCGCCTGGTGCACCTGTCGTCGCCGTCGATCTACTTCACTGGCCGCTCGCGCCTGGACATTCGCGAGGACCAGGTGCCGCGGCGTTTTCACGATCACTATGCGCTGACCAAGCACCTGGCCGAGCAGAAAGTCTTCGGTGCCCAGGAGTTCGGCCTCGAAGTGCTCGCCCTGCGTCCGCGCTTCGTCACCGGCGCAGGTGATGCGAGCATTTTCCCGCGGCTGATGCGGATGCAGGGCAAGGGACGTCTGGCGATCATCGGCAACGGCCTGAACAAGGTCGACTTCACCAGTGTGCACAACCTCAACGAGGCGCTGCTCAGCGCCCTGTTCGCCGAAGAACAGGCGCTGGGCCAGGCCTACAACATCAGCAATGGCCAGCCGCTGCCACTGTGGGACGTGGTCAACTATGTGATGCGCCAGATGCAGTTGCCCCAAGTCACCCGTTACCGTTCCTATCGCCTCGCCTACAGCCTCGCGGCGGTCAACGAGGCCGCCTGCATGCTCTGGCCCGGCCGGCCGCAACCCACCCTGACACGTACTGCGATGCAGGTGATGAGCAAGGATTTCACCCTCGACATCAGCCGCGCCCGGCATAATCTCGACTACCGCCCCAAGGTCAGCCTGTGGACCGCGCTGGATGAATTCTGCGGTTGGTGGCAGCACCTTCCGGGGCAGCAGTGAACCTGTCGGGCGGACGATGGTCATCAGTGCGCCGCCCGGGCGGTTTATAATATGTCTTTTTGCTATTAGTGCGGTCGAACCTACCCATGCGCAACGATGCCCACGATGATTTCGATGATGTGCCGGTCCTGAGGGCGGGTACGCCTGACGATGATGAACTGCTTCCGGCTCACGTGGCCCGCGGCCGCCAGAAAGCCGCGCGGCCAGCCAGCAACGGCCCGCTGTGGGCGCTGCTGCTGGCCTCGTTCATTGCCCTGGCCGGGCTCGGCTGGTGGAGCTTCCAGCAGATCTCGCTGATGGAGCAGCAATTGGTGGCCACTCAGGAGAGCTTTGCCCGCATCAGCGAGGAAGCTGCCGGCCGCCTGCAGGCGATCAGCGGCAAGGTCGATGCCAGCGAGTCGAACAGCAGCACTGGCAGCGAAGCCCTGAAGCTGCAGATTCGCCAGTTGCAGGCCAGCCTTGCCGAGCAGAGCAAGCAGCAGGAAGGCGTCGCTGGTCAGGCCGGCGATCTGGGCAAGCGCCTGGAGCAGGTGCTGGCCGATACCCGCGAGCAGCAGAAGGCGGTGACCGAACTGCAGACCCAGTTGCAGGCGCAGCTCAAGGCCGTGAATACCGAATTGGCGGCGCTCAAGTCGGGCCAGGTCGATGGCGGCAAGCTCGATGGCCAGCTCAAGAGCCTGAGCAGCGAGGTGGCTGCAGTGAAGAAGCAAGGCGCTGCGATCGAGAGCCTGGAGCAGGATGTACTGGTGCTCAAGAGCCAGGCGGACAACCGTCCAGCCAGCGCGGCTGCCGGTGGCGCGTCGGTGCAGGAGTTCGATGCCTTCCGTGGTCAGACCACCCGCAGCCTCAACACCTTGCAGAGCCAGATCCAGAACCTGCAGCAGCAGATCAACGCGCGGCCCTGATCGCCTGCGCGCGTTAAAAAGAAAGCCCGCCCCCACGACCAGGTGTGGGGGCGGGCTTTTTTTCAGCCTGTGCGTTACATCCGCGGATAGTCGATGTAGCCCACTGGCCCTTTGCCGTAGAACGTCTCGGGGTGCGGCTCGTTCAGCGGCGCATCGGCTGCCAGGCGTGCTGGCAGGTCAGGGTTGGCGATGAACGGGATGCCGAAGGCGACGGCATCGGCCTTGCCGCTGGCCAGTGCTGCGTTGGCGGTGGCCTTGGTGAAGCGTTCGTTGACGATGTAGGGGCCGCCGAACGCCTCTTTGATCAGCGGGCCGATGCTGTCGTCGGCTTCTTTTTCCCGCGAGCAGATGAAGGCGATGCCGCGCTTGCCCAGTTCACGGGCAACGTAGGTGAAGGTCTCGGCGCGGTCGGCGTCGCCCATGTCATGGGCATCGGCCCGTGGTGCGAGGTGCACGCCAACGCGCTTGGCGCCCCACACACCGACCACCGCGTCGGTCACTTCCAGCAGCAGGCGGGCACGGTTTTCCAGCGAGCCGCCGTATTGGTCGGTGCGCTGGTTGGTGCTGCTCTGCAGGAACTGATCGAGCAGGTAACCATTGGCGCCATGGATTTCCACGCCGTCGAAACCAGCAGCCTTGGCGTTCTCGGCACCGGTCCGGTAAGCCTCGACGATGTCAGCGATTTCTTCGGTTTCCAGCGCACGTGGAGTCGGGTAGTCGCTCAGCGGACGTACCAGGCTGACGTGGCCTTTGGGCTGGATCGCGCTTGGCGCCACCGGTAGCTCACCGTTCAGGTACGACGGGTGGGAGATGCGCCCCACGTGCCACAGTTGCAGGAAGATGCGCCCGCCGGCGCCATGCACGGCCTGGGTCACGTTGAGCCAGCCACGGACCTGGTCGTTGGACCAGATGCCGGGGGTGTCGGGATAGCCGACGCCCATCGGCGTGACCGAAGTGGCTTCGCTGAGGATCAGGCCGGCGCTGGCGCGCTGCACGTAGTACTCGGCCATCAGTGCGTTGGGCACGCGGCCCTCGTCGGCACGGCAGCGGGTCAGCGGGGCCATGATGATGCGGTTGGGCAGCTCGAGGTCGCCCAGGGTGATCGGATCGAAAAGCGTGGTCATATCGCAAGCCTCGCGTAGGTCAGTTGGATGCAGCGGCCAGTTCGGCGTCGTTGTCGCCGCGCTGGTTGAAAGTGATCAGGGTGACGATCAGCGCCAGGACAGCCAGGGCACCTGCAGCCAGCGGTACGCTGGTCAGGCCCAGGCCATGGGCGATGACGCTGCCGCCGACCCAGGCGCCCAGGGCGTTGCCCAGGTTGAAAGCGCCAATATTCAGGGTCGAGACCAGGTTCGGCGCATCCTTGCCGTAGGTGACCACGTTGACCTGCAGCGCCGGAACGGCGGCGAAGGCAGCGGTGGCCCAGAGGAACAGGGTGATTTCGGCGGGCACCAGCGCGTTGCTGGTCCAGCTGAACAGGGTGGAGACCACCGCCATGGTGGCGAACACGCCCACCAGCGTGGCGGCGAGGCGGCGATCGGCAAGCTTGCCTCCGAGGATGTTGCCCAGGGTCAGGCCCAGGCCGATCAGCACCAGGGTCCAGGTCACGCCGCGTGGCGATACGCCGGTAACATCACCGAGCAGTGGCGCGACGTAGGTGAACAGGGCGAACACCGAGGCCGAGAACAGTACGGTCATGCTCAGCGACAACCAGATCCGGGCACCCTTGAGGGAGGCGAGTTCAGCACGCATGTCGACCTTTTCGGCATCCTGTTGCAGGGGCAGGAAGCGGATCAGGCCGATCAATGCGATCACGCCGATGCCGGTCACGGCCCAGAAGGTCGAGCGCCAGCCGGCGACCTGGCCCAGGGCGGTGCCCAGTGGCACGCCGAGCACGTTGGCCAGGGTCAGGCCGGTGAACATCAGGGCCACGGCCGAGGCGCGGCGGTTGGCCGGCACCAGGCTGGCCGCGACCACCGAGCCGATACCGAAGAAGGCACCGTGGCACAGGGCGGTGACCACGCGGGCGAACATCAGCAGGTTGTAGTCGCTGGCCACGGCACACAGCAGATTGCCGACGATGAACACGCCCATCAGCACTACCAATGCCGCCTTGCGTGGCAGACGGGCCGTGGCCAGGGCCATGAACGGCGCACCGATCGCCACGCCCAGGGCGTAGCCGGTCACCAGCCAGCCGGCGCCGGGAATGCTCACCCCCAGGTCGCGCGCCACATCGGGCAGCAGGCCCATGATGACGAACTCGGTGGTGCCGATGGCAAAGGCGCTCAGCGCCAGGATCAACAGTGAAAGGGGCATTGCAAGGTCCTTGTCAGAGCTCTTGGCTCATCTGCTCGAGGAAGGCCTGGATGGTTTCCTCGTTGCGCTTGAAGAAATGCCACTGCCCGACCTTCTGGCTGCTGATCAGACCTGCGCGCTGCAAGGTGGCCAGGTGGGCGGAGACGGTCGACTGCGACAGGCCGCAGCGTTGATCGATCTGCCCGGCACAGACGCCGAATTCGGTGCTGTGGTGCTGGTCGGGGAATTGCGCCGCTGGGTTCTTCAGCCAGTTGAGGATGTCTCGGCGGACCGGATGGGCCAGGGCTTTTATTATTTCGTCGAGGTCGAGAGGCATGGTTGGGCTCGTGGTGTGTAGCGGTATATCGCGATAGGGCGAAATATAAATCGGTACTTCGCGATATACAAATATGAAGAGGTTCTGAGCTCAGCTGAAATCGCTATATCGCGTTATAACGATATAAATGTCCACGGTGATAGAATGCCGCCATGAACTACCTCGCACACCTGCACCTTGGCGGCTCCGCGCCGCAGCAACTGCTCGGCAGCCTGTACGGCGATTTCGTCAAAGGCCCGCTCGAAGGGCGCTTTGCGCCTGAGCTGGAGGCGGCAATCCGGTTGCATCGACAGATCGATCGCTACACCGACAGCCACCCGCTGGTGCTGGCGGCGCTGGCGCGTTTCCCGCGGGAGCGTCGGCGGTTTGCCGGGATTGTGCTCGACGTGTTCTTCGATCACTGCCTGGCACGGCACTGGGCGGATTACGCCGATCAGCCGCTGGCGCAGTTTACCGATAGCTTTTATCGAGTGCTGCTGGCCGAGCCGCAGTTGCCGGGGCGCTTGGCACGCATTGCGCCGTTCATGGCAGCGGATGACTGGCTGGGAGCCTATGGTGATTTCGCCACGCTGGAGCAGGTATTCAATGGCATTGCCCGGCGCTTGTCGCGGCCGGAAGGGATGGCTGGGGTGATGGATGAGCTGGAGCGGCTGTATGAGCCGTTGCTGGCGGATTTTCGTGAATTTTATCCTCAGTTGCAGGCGTTTGCGGCGGCAGGAAGGCTAGCTGACAGCTGAATCTCTATTGCCTTCACTGGCCTCTTCGCGGGTAAACCCGCTCCTACAGGGACTGCGCTGTTTTCAGATCCCGCGCAGTCCCTGTGGGAGCGGGTTTACCCGCGAAGAGGCAATGCCTGAATCAGGCAGCGCGCGCCTGACGCCGTGGAGCCACCGTCTCTTCCTCAACCCCGAACAACGCCATGTGAATCGCCTGCTGCGCTTGAAACGCCAGCGCCGCTCGTTCCTTCCCGGCACTGCCTATCGGCGTCAACAAGTGAATGCAAACCTCTCCCCGAGGCTCGGCAAACAAGCGCATCAAGTGCGAAACCATGTCGTCATCGCCAATGAACGGTGCGATCGGGTCCGGTTCACCGTTGCGCAGGTATTGGATCGCCACTGGCTGCACGGGCGTGCCCTGGTCGATGGCGCCGGCCAGCAGGCGTCCGTGGAAGGTGCGCAGGGCGCGGCCATCGGTGGTGGTGCCTTCAGGGAAGATCAGCAACGGTCTGGCCTGGCCCAATTGCTCGCTGATCTGTTCACGCAGACGCTGGGCATCACCCCCGCCACGGCGAATGAACAAGGTGCCGGCCTTCTCCGCCAGCCAGCCGGCCAGCGGCCATTGGCGTACCTCGGCCTTAGACAGGAACGACAGCGGGGTGAGCATGCCCAGTACCGGGATGTCGGTCCAAGACACGTGGTTGCTGACCCACAGCATCGAGCGCTGCGGCAGTTCACCGACGACCCGCACCTCGAAGGGCAGGGCGCCGATCAGGCGTTTCATGAACAGGCAGGTCCAACGTTGCCGTCGCTCGATGGATGCGTGCAGGCCCAAGCGTTCGCCCAGGGCGATGACGCTGGCCATGGCCATTCCCAGCAACAGCACCAGCACCAGGCGCAGGAGGCGGGCACAGGCCCGCAGGCCCGGCATCAGACTGCCGCCTTGAAGTGGCGGGCGTAGCGCGGGCAGAGGTCATCGCGCTTGAGCAGGATGAACACGTCGGCGACCTGGAAGTCTTCGTCCCAGCAAGGCTCGCCACAGATCTTCGCTCCCAGGCGCATGTACGCCTTGAGCAGCGGTGGCATCTCGGTGATCACGTTGTTCGGCAGGGCCAGGCTGGGGAGCGGCTTTTTCGGCTCGGCGCGCAGGTGCTCGTTGCACAGGTAGCGTTCGCGCAGGCGCTGCATGATTGCGTGGGCCTGGATGCCGCCGTCCTGCATGGGGATGCTGGCGCAGCCCATCAGGTAGCTGTAGCGACCTTCGTTGAGCACTTCGGCAAGCTCGCCCCAGAGCACGGCGATGGTGCCGCCGCTGCGGTAGTCGGGGTCGACGCAGGTGCGGCCCAGCTCCAGGATCGGACCTTGCAGTTGCAGCAGGCCATGCAGGCTGAATTCTTCTTCGCTGTAGAAGCGGCCCAGGCTGCTGGCGGCCTGGTGGTCGAGCAGGCGGGTGGTGGCGACCAACTGGCCGGTGGCCAGGTCGCGCACACCGATGTGGCGGCAGTGGATATCGTAGTCATCCATGTCCAGGCCCAGTTCGGCGCCCTTGAGCTTGGCCTTGAATTCGGCGCTGAACACCTTGAAACGCAGGGCCTGTGCTTCCTGCAGGGCCGCAGCGCCGACCAGGCGTTCGGCTTGCAGACGGCGTTCAGTGCTGTTGTCGCCAGAGCGAGCGATCCGAGTCATTGCGAGTCTCCATAAGCCAGCCAAATAGGGTTGCGGCCGGTCGGCTTTGTTGTGCAAAGTCAGCCTAGGTAGGCGCGGTGTCACCTCCATGAATCTTTGGTGATGCTTGCGTGACACCCCTCACGAGGAGCATTCGATGACCTGGTTGCAACGACTCAACGACCCGCTGCGCCAGGCGCTGGCGGCCACCCTGGGCGAGACCTACGCGGCCACGCTGGAGCGCCTGGGCGCTGTCACGCCGTTCGAGCTGGCGGCGCTGGGTGGGCGCGCAATGGACACGCCAGGATTGGCCTTTCTGATCGGTTACCAGGCGGCCTTGCGTGTGCTCTGGCCCAGCGCGCCTGCTGGATTGGGGGCCTTGTGCGCCACCGAGCGGCGCAGTGTGCGTCCGGCCGACATGCACACCCGCCTCGACGGCTTGCGGCTGAGTGGTCGCAAGGATTTCGTCACCGCCGGCCTCGACGCCGAATGGCTGTTGGTGGCGGCCCGCAGCGAAGCGCAGGGCGAGGGCGCGCGGCTGAGCCTGGCGGTGGTCTACCCCGGTGAGCCCGGCGTGACCCTCGAAGCGTTGCCGACCCTGCCGTTGATGCCCGAGGTCGGCCATGCCCGTGTCGAACTGAAGCACGCGGCCTGCGAACTGCTGGCCGGTGATGGCTGGGATGCCTATGTCAAACCGTTCCGCTCCCTTGAAGACCTCTATGTGCTCACTGCGCTGCTCGGATGGCTGCATGGCGTTGCCCAGGAATGCGCCTGGCCGCAGGCGTTGCGCCTGCGCCTGATCGGCTTGCTCGCCGCCTGTGCCGAGGCCAGCCGACAGTGCGCCGACAGTGTGGGCTGTCATCTGTTGCTGGCCGGTCTGTTCGCCCAGTTCCAGGCACTGCGGGTCGATATCGACAAGGCCCTGGTCGAAGGACCCGAACACTGGATGCAGCTCTGGCAACGCGACCAGGGGCTGCTGGCGCTGGCGGCTGCGACCCGGGAAAGGCGCCTGGCCAAGGCCTGGGCTGCTGCAGGATTGTCATGAAGCCCAGACATGCTCCGCCGATTGACCGCGCGTGAGGTATCGATGGGCAGACTGAAGGTGGTACTGGGTATTCTCGGGTTGATCGCCCTGCCGGTGTTCGCCGAGGAGTGGCCGGACAGCCACTGGCAGCAGGATCCGACGCAGTACGACTGGCAGGCTGTCGACGCCTATGCCTTCCCGCTGCGCGACGATGCTGTTCGCAGCGGTGTGCGCAGCGATGCACTGTTGATCATTCGTGACGGTCGCATCATGTACGAGCGCTACGCCGCCCCCACAAGTGCCGATACCCCGCACCTGACCTGGTCGATCAGCAAGAGCGTGCTGGCCACGCTGTTGGGTGTGGCCCGCGGCGAAGGGCATTTCCAGCTCGATGACCCGGCCGCCCGCTATTACCCCGCCCTGCGTGAGCATCCGCAACTGCGCCTGGTCGACCTGCTGCACTGGGCCAGCGGCCTGGCTTGGCAGGAAGACTATGAATACGCGCCATTGAAATCCTCGGTAGTAGCGATGCTCTATACCCGCGGACGCAACGACATGGCGGCCTACACCGCAGGCATGGCGCAAGCCGAGAAACCGGGTGAGCATTTCGCCTATTCCAGCGGCGACAGCAACCTGCTGGCGGCGGCCTTGCGCGGCATGCTCGCGCCGGATCAATACGCCGACTATCCCTGGCAGGCGCTGTTCACCCCGCTTGGCATCACGCATGCGGTGTGGGAGCGCGACGCTGCGGGTACCTACGTCGGCTCCTCCTACCTCTACCTCAGTGCTCGCGATCTTGCGCGCATCGGGCTGCTGATGCAGCGCGACGGGCGTTGGCGTGAGCGGCAACTGCTCCCTGCCGACTGGGTGACCTTCAACCGCACCCTGTTCACCCATGCCGAGCCGGTGCCGGGCGATGCCAACCCTGGTGGGCACTGGTGGCTGAACCAGCCGCTGCCGGGCAACCCGACGCCCTGGCCGGACGCACCCACCGACACCTTCGCCGCCCTCGGTCACTGGGGCCAGGCGCTGTACGTGCTGCCCACGCAGAAGCTGGTGATCGTACGCTACGGCGATGACCGCGACGGCAGCTATAGCCACAACGAACTGCTCAAGCGCGTGCTGGCCGTGCTGGCGAAGGAGGGCGCATGAAGCGAGTCTTACTGGTGTTGCTGCTGGTCCTGCTGGCCTGGGGATGGAGCGAACGTCAGGCCCTGTCGGATTTTCCGAGCATTCTCCCGGCGTATTCGGCAAAGGAGTACTGCTCGTGCCGCTTCGTCATGGGGTTTGACGAGGCCTATTGCCGGGCTTATGTGAAGCAGTACCTGCCATTGGGACGCCTGGAAGAGGACAGCCGCGCACGCAGCGTGCGCGCCGAAGGCCTGGGACGGCTTAGCGAGGCTGCCTGGCAGGGGCCTCGCGAGGGTTGTCGCTTGCTGCCGTGAAGGCCCGCAGGGTAAGGTGGCTGGCCTTGCTTCACGAGGTTTCACATGTCCACTTTGCTCCGCCTGTTACCCGCCCTGTTGCTGGCCCTGTGTCTGCCCGCCCATGCCAACTGGCATCTGGACGGCGAGTCCTCGCGCCTGTCGTTCATCACCGGCAAGAACGGCGATACTGCCGAGGTGCACCGCTTCCTGGTGTTGCACGGCACCATCGACCGCAAGGGTGTGGCTGGCTTGAGCATCGAGATGGATTCGGTGAGCAGCGGTATCCCGCTGCGTGATGAGCGCATGCGTGACGGCCTGTTCGAGGTCGAGCGCTTCCCCGAAGCGACGGTCAAGGCCCAGCTCGACCTGCGGCCGATCAACGACCTGGCCAACGGTGCCCAGCTGGAGTTGCGCCTGCCACTGACCGTGACCCTGCACGGCCAGTCTCACAACTACAACGCGCTGCTGCTGGCCACCCGCCTCGATGAGCGGCGCTTCCAGGTGGTGACCCTCGAACCGCTACTGTTGCGGGCCGACGATTACGGCTTGCTGCCAGGGCTGGAAAGCCTGCGCAAGTTCGCCAAGCTCAAGTCCATCAACCCGTCGGTGCCGGTGAATGCGGTGCTGATCTTCACCGCACGTTGACATGCCAGGGCCAGTCTTCCCCTGGCGGGATGGCAACCAGTTCGAACTGCTGATCGACGGCCCGGAATTCTTTCCGCGCATGCTTACGGCGATCGTGCGCGCCGAGCGCCAGGTCGATCTGGAACTGTACCTGGTGGAGGCGGGGGCCTGTGCCGATGCGGTGGTCGAGGCCCTGGAGTCGGCCGCCTTGCGTGGTGTGCGGGTGCGTTGCCTGTTCGACGACTACGGCGCCCTGGCCTTCCCTTCGGCACTTCGCCAACGCTTGCAGGCCGCCGGTGTCGAGCTGCGTCTGTACAACCGCCTGCGCTGGCGCCGGGGCCTGCGCAACCTGTACCGCGATCACCGCAAGCTGCTGCTGGTGGATGAGCACTGGGGGGTGGTGGGTGGTACCGGGGTGACCGACGAATTCTGGACACCGGGGCAGCAGGCGAGCGAGTGGCATGAAGTGATGGTGCGCATGGAGGGGCCGGTGGTGAGTGACTGGCAGGTGCTGTTCGACCGCCAGTGGCACGCCAACCACCGTCGTACAGCCTGGCGCCCGCCCGAGAACTTCGGCCTGTCGCGCCTGCCGAAGATGCCGGCGCAGGGGCAGGGCTTGGGCCGCGTGGCCTATGCCGATGCGCGCCAGCACCGCGACATCCTGCATTCGCTGGTCCGTGCGCTGAACAGTGGGCAGCGTCGCATCTGGCTGGCGACGCCGTATTTTCTGCCAACCTGGAGCGTGCGCCGCTCGCTGCGCCGGGCGGCGCAAAAGGGCATCGACGTACGCTTGCTGCTCACGGGCCCACGTACCGACCACCCTTCGGTGCGCTACGCCGGCCATCGTTACTACCCTCGCTTGCTGCGCGCCGGGGTACGGATCTTCGAATACCAGCCATGCTTCCTGCACCTGAAGATGGCCGTGGTCGACGACTGGGTCAGCATCGGCTCGTGCAACTTCGACCACTGGAACCTGCGTTTCAACCTCGAAGCCAACGTCGAAGCCCTCGACCCGCCGCTGACTGCAGCGGTGCTGGCCAGCTTCACGCGGGACTTCGCCGTGAGCGAGGAGGTCGATCTGGATCACTGGAAGGCCCGACCGCTGTGGCGGCGGGTGCAGCAGCGGATCTGGGGCTGGCTGGATCGGCTGGTAGTCAATCTGCTGGATCGCCGCAACTGAGACCTGCGCCGTATATCGGTCATGGACAAAGCGGACTATCGTGCAGTGATTGTTCCCTGCAAACGAAGGAGTGAATGCGATGACGGCGAAGAAGATTCTCATGCTGGTAGGCGATTACGTCGAGGACTACGAGGTGATGGTGCCGTTCCAGGCTTTGCAGATGGTCGGCCACACAGTGCACGCGGTCTGCCCCGAGAAGATCGCCGGGCAGACCGTGCGCACGGCCATCCACGACTTCGAGGGCGACCAGACCTACAGCGAGAAACCTGGGCACAACTTCGCCCTCAACTTCGATTTCGTCCAGGTGCGTGCCGAAGGGTATGACGCGCTGCTGATCCCCGGTGGGCGGGCGCCGGAGTACCTGCGCCTGGACGAACGGGTGCTGAAACTGGTCAAGGAATTCGACCAGGCGGGCAAGCCGATCGCGGCGGTGTGCCATGGCGCACAGTTGCTGGCGGCGGCCGGGGTGCTCGAAGGGCGTGAGTGCAGCGCCTATCCTGCGTGCGCGCCGGAGGTGCGGTTGGCCGGGGGACGGTTCGTGGATATCGCCATCGACCAGGCGCATGTGGATGGCAATCTGGTGACGGCACCGGCATGGCCGGCGCATCCGGCGTGGCTGGCAGCTTTTCTCAAGGTGCTGGGGACACGTATCGGCTGATTCGCGATAGCGCCGGGTAGCGGTTCTGGAGAAATACCCGTCGCGCAGGGGAAAGGGCGCATGGCGCAGCCGATGTTAGGGTTTCCCCTCAGGCCCGGCTTGGCCGGGCGCTTCACCCACATCGACAGAGCGATCGCCCCGCATGGAAATCCGCCTGCTCCACGGCGCTGCCATCGCGCCTTACATCGATGACATCGCTCGCCTGCGCCTGACATTGCTACGCGAGTTTCCCTACCTCTACGAGGGTACGCCGGAGTGCGAGGCCGATGCGCTTCGCCGCTACATCGACTGCGAGTGCAGCCTGGCGATCCTGGCGGTGGACGAAGGACGGGTGGTCGGTGCCTCGACCGGTCTGCCGCTGAGTGACAAGAGCGAGGCGTTGCGCCAGCCGTTTCTCGAGCAGGGGCGCGATCCGCGTACAGTCTATTATTTCGGCAAGTCGGTGTTGCTGCCGGCTTATCGCGGGCGGGGATTGGGTGTGCGTTTTTTCATCGAGCGTGAGTCCTATGCGCACAAGTTGGGCGGCTTTCATTACTGTGCGTTCAGCGCCGTCGAACGGCCCAATGGCCATCCGCGACGACCCGACGACTACAAGCCGCTACACGGTTTCTGGCGTAATCGTGGCTTTCTGCATCAGCCGTCCATGCGTGCATCGTATGCCTGGCGCGATCTTGATGAAGCGGATGAGTCGGACAAGACGCTGTCGTTCTGGCTCAAGGATCTGTTGCTGTGATCCTGTGCTGAAACAGCAGCGCCCCGTTCGCGGGCAAGCCCGTTCCTTGTAGGAGCGGGCTTGCCC
>NZ_JACVTY010000021.1:0-97816 GCF_016624805.1 Pseudomonas sp. S44 | reverse complement strand
TGCCCGTGAGGCTTGACCATATAACACCCAAGCAATTTGCCTTGCAGATTGTGGTGGTGAAGACGAAACGAACCGAAAGTTCGAAGCGACCCACAAAGATCACATATCCGAATTGGCTGGCGTGTCTGCAAAGACGCACTGGCAACCGAATTTCTTGACGACCATAGAGCATTGGAACCACCTGATCCCATCCCGAACTCAGCAGTGAAACGATGCATCGCCGATGGTAGTGTGGGGTTTCCCCATGTGAGAGTAGGTCATCGTCAAGATTCATTTCGCAAAACCCCTATCTGCGCGAGCAGGTAGGGGTTTTGTCTTTCTGGCGTTCGCCAGGTCGCATCGCTCCTCCCACGCCGACACCGCGCACGCCACGGGACAAGCCTGCCTCTACAGGGTATGGTGCACCTCTATTCCTCCCTGACCCGGCCCGCATGCGCTACGACCTCACCAGCCTGGACCTGTTCATCACTGTCGCCCAGGAACGCAATCTGACGCGCGCTGCCGGTATCAAGCACCTTGCAGTCTCGGCGATCAGCAAGCGCATCAGCGAACTTGAGGCGCAGATCGGATCGCCGCTGCTGATTCGCAACGCGCGCGGTGTCGAGTTGACGCCCGCCGGCCAATCCCTGCTCTATTACGCCCGTCAGCTCAAGCAGACCATGGCACAGCTGGACAACGAACTCAGCGAGTTCGCCGCAGGGGTCAAGGGTCATATCCGCATCCACGCCATCACTTCGGCGCTGTCGCAGTTCCTGCCCCAGGACATGGCTGGCTTCGCCCAGCTTTACCCACAGATCAAGTTCGATATCGAGGAAGGTATTGGCTCGGCGGTCGTCCGGGCTGTGGCCGACGATCACGCCGACCTCGGTATCATCTCCTCGCACACAGCCCCGTTGGGGCTTGAAACCCTGCCTTACCGGCACGATGAATTGGTGTTGGTGGTGCCAACACAGCACGATCTGGCCAAGCGCCGCACCGTGCAGTTCAGCGAGGTGCTGGCGTATGAGTTCGTTGGCCCGCACCTGGACAGTACCCTGTACGGCCTGCTCACCGAACAGGCCAAAACAATGGGGCAACCTCTCAAGCTACACATCCGTATCAGCAGCTTCGACTGCATGTGTCGCATGGTCGCCAATGGCCTAGGTATTACCGTTCTGCCGCGTAGCGCGGTGGAGCCCTACGTGCGCAGCCATCGTCTCAAGCGTGTGACCTTGTCGGAGCCCTGGGCCCATCGTTCATTGCTGCTGGTATTCAAAAAGTACGAGATCGCCTCGCCGACGCTCAAGACCTTCATCGATCACCTGCGCGCACCCTCCCAGCCATAACATCCCTTCGAGCGTTCTCCGATGGAGAACGCTGACGTGGCAATCGGTCAATTTTCACTCCGCGCTCCAGCGCCTAGCATTGGCCGACCTGCAGCGTCGTCGCCTGGACGACGACATGACAACGACAAGAAGCCGAGCGACACGCGCATGATCGACAATGCCCACCTGATGAGCCCCCTGCAGATCGACCAGGATCGCTTCACCTACCTCGATCTCAAGAAACTGCTGGCTCCCACCCAACTGCAACGCCTGCCTTACGCCATCCGCATCCTTCTGGAGAACGTGGCGCGCTGCGCTCCCGAGGCGCTGGATGCCGTGCTTGCCCGCGCCGTTGGCGATGGACCGGACTGCGAGGTGCCATTCCAGCCCAACCGCCTGATGTTCCACGACACCACGTGCCTGCCGGCCCTGGCCGATTTTGCTGGAATGCGTGATGTGGTCGCTGAACTGGGCGGCGACCCGGCGGCGATGAACCCGCTGATTCCTGCGGTGTTGACCATCGACCATTCGGTGATCGTCGAACACTACGCACAAGCCGATGCGGTGGAGCAGAACCTCGAGATCGATTTTCGTCGCAACAGCGAGCGCTATCGCTTCATCAAATGGGCGCAGAAGAGCCTGGACAATTTCGCTGTCATTCCACCGGGTACAGGCATCATCCACCAGATGAACATGGAGGCCCTGGCCAAGGTGGTGTGGGAAACCCGTACCGCCGAGGGTCAGCGTTTGCTGCACCCTGACGACATGGTCGCCACCGACAGCCACACGCCGATGATCAACGCCATCGGCGTGCTAGGCTGGGGTGTCGGCGGCCTGGAAGGGCAGGCGGCGATGGTGGGGGAGCCGGTGCCGATCAACTTCCCCCAGGTTATCGGTATTCGCGTCAGCAACGCCCTGCGCCCCGGGGTGACCGCCACCGACCTGTCGCTGCACGTGGCCGAGATCCTGCGTCAGCGCTCGGTGGTGGGCAAGTTCGTCGAGTTCACAGGCCCGGGTCTATCGAACCTCGGCTGGGCTGCGCGTGGCACGGTATCGAACATGGCGCCCGAGTATGGCGCCACCGTCGTGTTCTTCCCCTTCGATGACCAGACCCTCGATTACCTCAGGCTCAGCGGTCGCTCCGCCGAGCTGTGCCTGCAGGCCGCCACCTACCTGCAGGTTCAGGGGCTCTATCGCCACGACGACCTGCCGGAGCCTGAGTTCGACGAACTGATCGAGCTCGACCTTGCCAGCATCGAGCCCAGCGTCGCAGGCCCCTACCAGCCGCACCAGCGTCAGCCGCTGTCGCGCGCCGGTGAGTCGTTCCGTGAACAGGTGCTGGGCGGAAGCGAGCTGATCGGTAATCGCTACCTCGAGCCCAGCTTCGGCGAGGCCATCGACCATGGCGCCGTAGTGCTCTCGGCCATCACCAGTTGCACCAACACCGCCAACCCCGCGCAGATGATCCAGGCCGGTCTGCTGGCCCGTCGCGCGCGGCACTTGGGGCTCAAGCGCAAGCCTTGGGTGAAGACCTCGCTGTCGCCCGGTTCGCAGGTGGTGGCTGACTACCTGAGCGAAGCCGACTTGCTGCAGGACTTCTCCGCCCTGGGCTTCGACCTGGCCGGGTTCGGTTGCATGACCTGCATCGGCAACTCCGGCAAGCTCGAGACGCATGTCGAGGCCTTTGCCGATCAAGGCCTGAAGGGGGTGGTGGTGCTTTCGGGCAACCGCAACTTCGAAGGTAGGGTAAACCCCAAGGTACCTGCAGGCTACCTGGCGTCGCCTGCACTGTGCGTCGCCTTCGCCATTGCCGGGCGCATCGATATCGACCTGACCCGCGAACCGCTCGGTCAGGATAGCGGCGGTAACCCGATTCACCTGCACGACCTGATGCCCGCGGATGACGAAGTGCAGGCGCTGGTGGCCCAGGTGGTCAAGCCCGAGTTCTTCCAGCAGCGCCTGGCCACGGTGTGGGACGGCACCCATCATTGGCAGGCCCTCTCGGCCGAGGGCAGCGTGCTGTTCCCCTGGGATGCGCGCTCGACCTACCTGCGCCGCCCGCAGTACCTGGCCGATATCCAGGCCGAACCCAAGGCGAGCCTGGCCATCGAGAACGCCCGCACGTTGATGGTGCTGGGGGACAATGTCACCACCGACCATATCTCTCCGGCCGGCGCGATTCCCGCCAGTAGCCTGGCTGGCCAGTGGCTGCTGGCTCGCGGCGAACAACCACAGGACCTCAATCAGTATTCGACCCGGCGCAGCAACCACGAAGTCATGCTGCGCGGTGCCTTCACCAACAAGTCGGTGAAAAACCGTCTGCTCAGTGACACCCACCCAGGCGTCGGCGCCTGGGCCTGGAATGCCGACCACAGTCAGTGCCTGCCGCTTTACGAAGCCGCGCAGAGCTATGCCGGTACCCCCATGGTGGTGTTCGCCGGTACCAACTACGGCGCGGGCTCCAGTCGCGACTGGGCGGCCAAGGCCCAGGCATTGCTCGGCGTGCGAGCCGTGGTGGCGCGCAGCATCGAGCGTATCCACCGCAGCAACTTGATCGGCATGGGCGTGCTGCCGTTGCTGTTCCCGGCAGGGCAGGGTGTCGAAGACTTGCAGCTCGACGGCAGCGAGCAGTTCGACTTCATCGGCCTGGACGAACTGAGGGTCGGAGACAACCGCATCCGCCTGCAGGTGCGCCGCGTCGATGGCGGTGTCGATGAGGCCGAGCTCATCGCACGGCTCGACTCGCAGCAGGAGATCCGCTACCTCAGCAATGGCGGTGTGCTGCCCTATGTCATTCGCAAGGTGGTGCAACGCACCCGCGGCTGATGCCCGGGCACGAACGGTTGAGCAGGGCGCGGACTTGCCTGACACCTCCGCGTCCCTGACCATGCACCTACCCGCAACTGGGAGAACGACCCCCTATGTACGCCTATGTCGGCTCGCGCACGACCCGGGAGCGCAACGCCCGCGGCGATGGCATCACCGTCTACCGCCTCGATCAGGCCAACGGCAGCCTGGAGCAGGTCCAGGTCGTCGGCGACCTGGTCAACCCGTCCTTCCTGGCGCTGAATCGAGCTGGTGATCGTCTCTACACGGTGCATGGCGACCTCGACGAGGTCAGCGCCTTCACCGTCGACAAGGTCACTGGTCGGCTCGCGTTCCTCAACCGACAGCGCTGCGAAGGCAAGAATCCGGTGCACCTGGCACTGGACCCGAGCGAGCGCTTCCTGGTGGTCTCGAACCACATCACGGGCACGCTTGCCGTGCTCGATGTCGAACAGGACGGCCGCCTCGGCACCCTCAACCAGTTACTCGAGCTCGAGGGGCCAATCGGCCCGCACCGCATCGAGCAGACCTTTGCCAAGCCGCACTTCAACCTCTTCGATGCCTCGGGCCAGTTTGTCCTGGTGCCGGACAAGGGGCTGGACCGGATATTCACCTTTCGCTTCGACAACGGCAGACTGCATCCCGCCGAGCAGCCTTTCGTCACTACTCGCGAAGGTGCCGGCCCGCGTCATGTCGCGCTGCACCCGAAGGCGCCGTTCGCCTATGTGATCAATGAATTGGATTCGACCGTCGCCACCTACCGCTTCGACCCCCACAGCGGGGCACTGCAGCCGTTGCAGATACTCCCGTCGCTTCCGTCGAGCTACACCGGCAACAGCCGTGCCTCGGAGATCGAGATCGACCGCAGCGGACGCTTCGTCTACGCCTCCAACCGCGGCTATGACAGCCTTGCCGTGTATGCGGTCGATGTTGCCAGCGGCCTGCTGAGCCTGATCGAAGTGCAGCCCAGTGGCGGCAAGACCCCACGCTTCTTCGCCCTCACTCCCAATCAGCGGTTCCTCTTCGCGCTCAACGAAGACAGTGACAGCGTCGTGGCTTTCGCCGTCGATCCCGAGCAGGGGAGGTTGCGCCAGACCGGTTTCTCGGTGCCCACCGGCAGCCCGGTGTGCATGGTCTTTTCTGCCTGAGCTGATGCTCGGATCGGTGAGGGCCTTTTCGCGGGCAAGCCCGGTCCCACAGCCAGTAGCTGTAATCATCAGTCCCACTCATAGCCCAGCGGAGTTCCAATGACTCTCACTAACCCCAAGGCCGTCCTCGAAGAACTCGCCCCCGATGGCGTCCTGCGTGCTGCCATCAACTACGGCAACCCGGTCCTCGCCCAACGCGGCCCTGATGGCGAGCCCCAGGGCGTCTCGGTCGCCCTGGCCAGGCAGTTGGCCGAAGAACTGGGCGTGCGCCTGCAGATGCGCACTTTCGACGCAGCGGGCAAGGTATTCGCCGCGCTGGAGGAGGGCGCCTGGACCTTGGCCTTCCTCGCCATCGAACCGGTGCGCGAGGCGCAGATCGCCTTCAGCGAGCCCTACGTGCTGATCGAGGGCACCTACCTGGTCAGGAAAGACGCTCCCTTCCAGCACGTCGACGAACTCGACCAAACCGGCTTGCGCCTGGCCGTCGGCAAAGGCGCGGCCTACGACCTCTACCTCAGCCGCACCTTGCAGCATGCCGAACTGTGCCGCGCCGACACCTCCGCCGCAGCCGTCGATCTGTTTGTCGAAGAAAACCTCGACGCCGCCGCAGGTGTGCGCCAGCCTTTGCAGAAGGTCGCCGACACTGATCCACGCTACCGTGTGCTCGACGGTGCGTTCACCGCGATCCGTCAGGCCATGGCTGTTCCGAGGGGCTGCGACAATTCGGCTGCATTCGTACGTGACTTTGTCGAGCGTTGCCTGCGTCAAGGCTTTGTTCGGGGGGCTTTGCTGGCCACCGGACAGACCGATGTCAGCGCACCGCGCTGACCGTCCCTGGACTCCACCCACGTCCAATCAATTGAGGTAACAAGCAAGATGGCCAAGGCCGCCGATGTCGTTGTGCAATGCCTGGAAAACGAAGGTGTCGAGTATGTGTTCGGCATTCCCGGCGAGGAGAACCTCGACCTGCTCGAATCCCTGCGCAAGTCGAAGATCAAGCTGGTACTGACCCGCCACGAGCAATCCGCAGGCTTCATGGCCGCCACCTATGGTCGCCTGACCGGCAAGACCGGCGTCAGCCTGTCGACCCTGGGCCCTGGTGCGACCAACCTGGTGACCGCCAGCGCCTACGCGTATCTGGGCGGCATGCCGATGATGATGATCACCGGCCAGAAGCCGATCAAGAAGTCCAAGCAGGGCCGCTTCCAGATCATCGACGTGTGCGGCATGATGGACCCCATCACCAAGTACACCCACCAGTTCGCCTCGGCCGACAACATCCCGGCGCGCATGCGCGAGGCCTTCCGCCTGGCTGAGGAAGAAAAGCCCGGCGCCGTGCACCTGGAACTGCCTGAAGACATCGCTGCCGAGCAGACCGACGCGCTGCCGATCCCGCGCAGCCTGCACCGCCGCCCGTTGGCCGAGCACGTGGCCATCGAAGCCGCCGTGCAGAAACTGCAGAACGCCCGCAACCCGATCCTGGTGATCGGTGCCGGTGCCAACCGCAAGATGACCGCCAAGGTCCTCAAGCAACTGATCGACAAGACCGGCATCCCGTTCATCACCACGCAGATGGGTAAAGGCGTGGTCGACGAGCGCCACCCGCGCTTCCTGGGCAACGCGGCGCTGTCGTCCGGTGACTTCGTACACCGCGCTGTCGAAGCCGCTGACCTGATCATCAACATCGGCCACGACGTGATCGAGAAGCCGCCATTCTTCATGGTCCGTGGCGGCACCGAGGTCATTCACATCAGCTTCCGCTCCGCCGAAGTCGATGCCGTGTACTTCCCACAGGTCGAAGTGATCGGCGACATCGCCAACGCCGTGTGGCAGATCAGTGAAGCGCTGACCGACACCTCGCACTGGGACTTCACCCGCCTGATGGCGATCCGTGAAGCCAACGAGGCGCAGATCGCCGAAGGTGCCGACGACGACCGCTTCCCGGTGTACCCGCAGCGCCTGGTTGCCGACATCCGTCGCGTGCTGCCATCCGAAGGCATCGTCGCTCTGGACAACGGCATCTACAAGATCTGGTTCGCCCGCAACTACAAGGCGCACAAGCCCAACACCGTGCTGCTGGACAACGCCCTGGCGACCATGGGCGCCGGTTTGCCATCGGCCATGGCCTCGCACCTGGTGTACCCGGACCGTCCGGTGATCTCGGTGTGCGGCGACGGCGGCTTCATGATGAACAGCCAAGAGCTGGAAACTGCCGTGCGTTTGGGCATGCACATCACCGTGGTGATCCTGCGTGACGACGGCTACGGCATGATCCGCTGGAAACAGGCCAACATGGGCTTCACCGATTTCGGCCTGGACTACGGCAACCCGGACTTCGTCAAGTATGCCGAAGCCTACGGCGCCAATGGCCACCGCGTGGAAAGCGCCGAAGGCCTGCTGCCGCTGCTCGAGCACTGCATCAAGACCCCCGGCGTGCACGTGATCGACTGCCCGGTCGACTACAGCGAGAACGACCGCATCCTCAACAGCGAGCTGCGTGAGCGCGCGCTGGCGGTGTAAGGCCTGAGGTGTCTTCGCGGGCAAGTCGGCTTCCCAGCAGGTTGGGGAAGCGGGCTTGCCCGCGATTGCATTGTGGTGGGCAACAAACCCTTCACCTTATTTTTCCCTGTGCTAGGGTGCACGCATCTCCGCTTTTCAGGACACCCGCACCATGCTCCCGCCGCTCAGCGAAAAAGAACTCGACCGCCTCGAAGACCTCCTGATCACCTACGGCAACGATTACTCGGTACTCAATCTCGCCGAGCTCAACGGTTTCTTCACTGCGCTGGCCAGCTCCCCTGTCAGCGTAAATCCCGAGCAATGGCTGCCAGCCGTTGCCGGCGGCAAGGTGCCCAAGTTCAAGAAGCCCGCCCACGAGGAAGCCTACACTGCGCTGATGCTGCGCTACGCCGACCAGGTCGCCGAGCAGTTGGCCGAGAACCTCGACGGCTTCGAGCCGCTGTTCGAGGAAAGCGAGGGCGAGGAAGGGCCAGCGATCATTCTCGAAGAGTGGTGTTTCGGCTACATGCGCGGCACCCAGGTTGCCGAGTGGAGCGAGTTGCCAGCGCAGCAGGACGCCCTGCTCAAGGCTATTTCCCTGCATGGCCTGGAAGACAATTTCGAGCTGCTCGATGCGATGAGCTTCGACGAACATCAGGCCTGCGTGCCAGGCGTGATCGAGGCGGCCCGCGGTCTGTATCGCTATCAGAAGCTGGTACGCAACTGATCACTGGCGCTTCATGGCGAAGTCGAGACTCAGAGCAACCGGTGGCCATCGACCTGCTACCGCTGACATGTATTGCCGCGGCTGCTTCGCGGGCAAGCTCGCTCTCACCAAGTTTTAGGCAGCGCAGAGCTTGTATTATTCCGGTCAGCGAAATTATGGATTGCTGGCCACACGGATTCTGTTGAACGGCGAACAGGTGCAGGATTCACTCCAGCAGCGCCACTCTTGGATACCGGCGCTCAGACCTCAACCCTTTGAACCGGAGTCCAGACCATGTCCAACCCTATCAAGCTCTATCACTTCCCCAAGTCCGGCCACGCTCATCGCGCCCTGCTGATGCTGTCGCTGCTCAAGCTGCAGCCGGAAGTCATCTTCGTCGACCTGGCCAAGGGCGAGCAGAAAAAGCCTGAGTTCCTGGCCCTCAACCCGTTCGGGCAGGTGCCTGTGATCGACGACAACGGCACCGTCATCGGCGACTCCAACGCAATCCTCGTCTACCTGGCCAAGACCTATGGGCAGGGCCGCTGGTTGCCCCAGGACGCTGCCGGTGAAGCCCGTGTACAACGCTGGCTGTCCATCGCCGCCGGCCCCGTCGCCTTCGGACCTGCCGCTGCCCGGCTGATCACCGTGTTCGGTGCAGGCTTCAATGCCGACGAAGTCATCGGTCGTGCCCACAACCTGCTCAAGGTGCTGGACGCTGAGCTCAGCAAGACGCCGTTCCTCACCGGCAGCGAGCCGAGCATCGCCGACGTCGCCAACTACTCCTATATCGCCCATGCGCCGGAAGGCAACGTGTCGCTGGAGGCCTACCCGAATGTGCGAGCGTGGCTGGCGCGGATCGAGGCGCTGGACGGTTTCGTGGCGATGCCGCGCACTGCGGTAGGGCTACAGGCCGAGGCCTGATCCACGCGAGAGGAGATGAGTGATGAACGTCGTCGAACCGCTCGAGCCGTATGCCGCGTGGCCTGGGGACAGCTGCCCTGATATCGACACGCTCGATGTCCCGGCGCTGCCCTGTGCTGCAGAGTGTGAGGCCAGTTACCTGCTGCCGCAGGTCATCACTCATCCCGACCTACTCATTCGCCCCGGCTGCTGAAATAATCGCACATCGTTTCCAGGCAGAAGGGCAGGGCATGGACCACATCCACCTGATGAAGGTATTCGTCGCCGTCGGCGAGCTGGAAAGCTTCGCTGGCGCGGCACGGCGGCTGGACATGTCGCCCGCTGCGGTGACCCGTGCGGTCAGCGCCCTCGAAGAACGCCTGGGGGTCAAGCTGCTGCTGCGCACCACCCGCAGCGTGCGCCTTACCGAGGCCGGTGGCCGTTATCTGGAAGACTGCCGCAGCATCCTCGCCAGCATCGCCGAGGCCAACGAGGCGGCTGCCGGGGTCAATGCCACGCCCAAGGGCGAACTGGCGGTGACCGCGCCGATCCTGTTCGGCAAGAAGTTCGTCATGCCCAGCATCGTGCGTTACCTGCAGCAGTACCCTGAGGTTGACGTGTCGGCCTACTTCCTCGATCGGGTGGTGAACATGGTCGAGGAGGGCATGGATGTGGCAGTGCGCATCGGCCAGTTGCCCGACTCCGGGCTCAAGGCCCTGCGTGTGGGCAAGGTCAGGCGCATGCTCTGCGCCTCGCCCGATTACCTTGCCAGGCACGGCGTACCGACTCACCCCTCCGAACTGCATGAGCATGTGGTGATCGCCACCACCAACCTGTCGCCACGTGCAGGCTGGCGCTTCGGGATGACCGACGAGCCGACCATGGTGCGCATGAAGCCGCGCCTGACCGTGACCAGCAACGACGGTGCCATTGCCGCAGCATGCGCAGGCCTGGGTATCGCCCGGCTGCTTTCTTACCAAGTGGTCGAGGAGATCGCCAGCGGTCGCCTGCAGGTGGTGCTCGCCGATTTCGAGGAGGCGCCCTGGCCCATCCATATCCTGCACCGCGAGAGCAAGTACGGCTCGGCCAAGGTGCGCGCGTTCATCGACATGCTCGCCGCCGACGTGCGCGCCAAGGGCCTGGACTGACTGTCCGTCAGCCTGGCAGATAACGCAGGCGCAAACCCAGGCTGGCCTGCTCGCCCTGTTGCAGCAAGCGCAGCCCCGGTCGCCCGGGCAGGTGATGGGCGTTGATCGGGTGGCTGACCGGTTCGAAGCAGAAGAAGTCGCGATCCTGCGGACAGAACAACAGAAAGTGCTCGGCGCCGGTGGCCTGGCATTCCAGGCGATAACCTGCGTCGGGTTGTTCGATGGTGCACGTGCCTGTCCAGCCTGCGAAGGCGTGATCGATCTGGGTCGGTGGCAGGTGGCTGGGGCTGTCGAAGCGCCAGGCCTGCGGAATGGGCGCCAGCCGTGATGGCAACTCGCCGGTCTCGCCAAGCCACACCTGGCTGGCGGACGCCTGCAGGCGGGTGTCCGGATACCGCGGAAAGTACGGGTGCAGACCCAGCCCGTGCCAGGTCGCCTGAGCGGCAAGGTGAGTGACGTGCAGCTCCAGGTCAAGACGCCCCTCGTGCAAGTGCACATCCAGCATTGCCTGGTAGGCGAAGGGCTGCTGGCTGTCGAGGACCAGCCGTGCTCGCCGCTGGCTGTGGTGCTCCACGCGCCACGGCTGCTGCCAGGCGCTGCCGTGGATCGGGTAGGGATCGTGGTCGGTGTTCGCGGCCAGGGCCTGCCAGCCGTCCGGGCGGGTGAAGCCGCCTGCGGCGATGCGATTGGACCAGGGCACCAGCGGATAGCAGGCCAGGCGCCGGGGTGAGCCGCTGGCGCGTGCTGCGGCGTCGCTGTGGCGCAACAACGCCTGGCCGGTGGCCTTGACCTGCCAGTTGACCAGGCTGGCGCCCAGCGCGGGGGCCAGGGTGAGGCGGGTCAGGCGGTCCTGCAGGTGCAGTTCGGTCATTGCGCTGTTCTCCGGCAGGGCCGTGATCATTTCGCCGCGGGCTGACGGCGGTACGTCAGCAGCACGATGCCACTGACCACCACCGCCCCCCCGAGCAGTTGCAGGCCGCTCAACTGTTGGTCGAGCAGGGCCCATCCCAGCAGCAGGGTGGCGATCGGTTCGATGTTCATCACTGGCGCGTTCTGCGCCATGTTCAGCCGTGGCACGCAAACGAACAGCAGGGTGAATGCCACCCCGTACAGCACCACCAGGCTGGCCAGGGCCATCCATCCACCTGCGCTGCCCGGCAACGACAGGCCCGCCGGCACCCAACCACCAGCGCCTGCCACCAGCATGCTGGTGAACACGATCAGCAAGGTCAGCAGGCTGCGGACCGGGCCATGCACAGCGGCCAGCTTGTTGTCGGTGATCCACAACGCACAGGCGAACACGCAGGCGGCACAGAAGGCCAGGCTGACCCCGAGGGTCCAGTGCGGATTGCTCGCGCCACTGTCGGCCAGGCGCCCCGGCACATCCAGGGCCAGCACCAGGCCGCAGAGGATCAGGGCCATGAACATCACTGTGCGCC
The DNA here is from genome assembly GCF_016624805.1 of Pseudomonas sp. S44. Lineage (NCBI taxonomy): Bacteria > Pseudomonadati > Pseudomonadota > Gammaproteobacteria > Pseudomonadales > Pseudomonadaceae > Pseudomonas > Pseudomonas sp. S44. The sequence continues at coordinate 85,843 of NZ_JACVTY010000021.1, read as the reverse complement.
CGGTTGGACGTACGCCGTTGAGCGCCCAGTTGAGCAGTGCCAGCAGGATCGGGAAGGTGTTGCCCACCAGCAGTGCCAACGCCACCGGGATGCGCGCCACCGCCGAGTACAGGCACAGGCTCTGAGTGGCGATCAGCAACCCCAGCAGCAATTGCCAGCGCCGGGTGCCGCTGGGCAGCCCGACGGCCTGGCGTTGCCACAGCACCAGGCTGGCCAGGGCCAGGAAGGTGATGCCCGAGCGGCAGAGAATCGCCAGCAGCACGCCGGTGCCGTCATCGAAGGCGATGCGTGCGGCGATGTGGTTGCCGGCGAACGAGCAGGCCAGCAGCGCCAGGAGGGCGATGGCCAGCTTGCGCGGGAAGAGGGACGGTGAGACGGGAACAGCCATGTGCAGGATCCATTTGCAAAAGAGGTCGACAGTGGGGCTTGCAGAGGCGGGGCCTACGCCAAGGACACCGCACTGCATGGCACCCGCTCTGCCGGTGATCGCGGGACAAGTCGAACCGCCGCTCCCACCGGGATAGAGCAGGCTGTCCGCGAACTTACAGAACCACGCTTGGCAGCCACAGCGAGATGGCAGGGATGTAGGTCACCGCCATCAGTACCAGGAACAGCGCCAGGTAGAACGGCAGCAGCGCCTTGACCGTCGACTCGATACTGACCTTGCCGATCGCCGAGCCGACGAACAGTACCGCCCCCACCGGCGGGGTGATAAGGCCGATACCGAGGTTGACCAGCATGATCATGCCGAAGTGCACAGGGTCCACGCCGATGCCGGTGATCACCGGCAGCAGGATCGGGGTGAGGATCAGAATCAGCGGCGCCATGTCCATCACCGTGCCCAGCAGCAGGAGCATGAAGTTGATGCACATCAGGATCACGTAGCGGTTGTCCGACAGGGTCAGGAACGCGGTGGTGATCTTCGACGGGATCTGCATCAGCGTCATCACATAGCCGAAGCTGGCTGCGAAGCCGATCAGGATCATCACGATGGAGATGGTCCGCACCGTGCGATGCATCAGCTTGGGCAGGTCGCGCCACTTGTAGTCGCGGTAGATGAACATGGTCACGAAGAACGACCACACCACCGCCACGGCCGCCGACTCGGTGGCGGTGAACACGCCCGAGAGAATGCCGCCGAGGATGATCACCATGGCCATCAGGCCCCAAAGCGCTTCACCGGCGATCTTCAGCGCCTGGCGCATCGGGATCACTTCGCCCTTGGGGTAGTTGCGCTTCTTGGCGAACAACAGGCACAGGCCCATCATCACCGCACTGAGCAGCAGGCCAGGCATCACCCCGGCCATGAACAGCGAGGCGATCGATACCGTGCCGCCTGCGGCCAGCGAATAGAGCACCGAGTTGTGGCTTGGTGGGGTGAGCAATGCCTGCACCGAGCCGCTGACGGTCACCGCCGTGGAGAATTCACGCGGATAGCCCTTGCGCTCCATCTCCGGGATCAGCACCGAACCGACCGAGGCCGTGTCGGCCACCGAGGAGCCGGAAATCGCGCCGAAGAAGGTCGAGGCCATGATGTTGACCAGCGACAGCCCGCCACGCACGAAGCCCACCAGCACCCCGGCGAAGGCCACCAGGCGCCGCGACATGCCGCCCTCGGCCATGATCGCACCGGCCAGCACGAAGAACGGAATGGCCAGCAGCGAGAACTTGTTAACCCCGCTTGCCACCTGGATCATCATCGCCTGCAGCGGAATGTCGATCCACCAGGCACCGATCAGTGCAGAGAGCCCCAGGGCATAAGCCACCGGCATGCCCAGCAGGATGAGCGCGATGAAACTGCCCAACAGAATGAACGCATCCATTTATGCCGCTCCTTCGCTTTCTTCCACCAGGTCGAAGCGCACCACCTTGCGGTTGCTCTGATCGCCCAGCACGAGTTTTTCCAGCACGAAGATCAAGGTCAGCACGCCGCCCACCGGGATCGGCGCATAGGTCATGCCCACCCGTACACCCGGCAGCGAGGCCAGAAACTGGTTCCACGTCGTGATGCACAGCTTGGTGCCGTACCAGGTCATGAACAGGCACACCACGATCATCAGCACCTGCACCAGCACGCCAACCAGCTGGCGCAGTGGGGCGGGCATGCGATCGGTGAGCATCGCCACCGCCATGTGTGCGCCGGCGCGGTAGCTGGCGGCGGCGCCGACGAAGGTGAACACCACCATCAGCAGGATCGCGACCGGCTCCGGCCAACTGGAGCCGGTGCCGAGTACGTAACGGGCGAAGATGCCCCAGGGAATGATCAGCGACATGGTCAGGATCGACAGGCCAGCGATCCAGATGCAGCTGCTGTAGAGCCTGTCGTTCAGGCGCAGGAAAAACGTTTTCATGGGCATCACCAAGGCGGCGGCACGGCGGGCACCGTGCTGCCGGGTCGTCTGGAAGAAGTGGCTTACTCGACCGCGTCGATACGCTTCATCAGGTCGGCGTACTGCGCACCGTATTTTTCGCGTACCGGGGCAGTGGCGTCATAGAACGGCTTGGTGTCCACGGCGATGAACTCGACACCCGCTGCCTTGAGCTTCTGTTCGCTGGCGGCAGACTTGGCGTCCCACAGCTCGCGCTCTTCCATCTGTGCTTCACGCGCGACCTTCTTCACCAGGGCCTGCTGGTCTGCCGTGAGCTTGTTCCAGGTGGTCTTGGACATCACCACTGGCTCCGGCAGGATCAGGTGGTTGGTCAGGGTGAAGTACTTGGCGCTCTGGTAGTGGTTGTGCTCGAGCAGGGTCGGCGGGTTGTTCTCGGCGCCGTCGATCACCCCGGTCTGCAGGGCGCTGAAGATCTCGCCGGTGTCCATGGCGATGCCGTTGCCGCCCATGGCGTTGATCATGTCGATGAACAGCGGGTTGCCCTGCACGCGGATCTTCATGCCCTTGAGGTCATCGATGCTGCGCACCGGCTTCTTGGTGTAGATGCTGCGCGAGCCGCCATCCATCCAGGCCAGGGCCACCAGGTTGAATTCGGAGTTGGTGATCTTGTCGAGGATCTCCTGGCCGATCTCGCCGTCGATGATCTTGCGCATGTGCGCCTGGTCGCGGAACACGAACGGCATGTTGAACACGTTCACATCCGGCACCACCGGGCCGACGATGCCCAGGCTCACGCGGGTCATCTGCACCGCGCCGATCTGCGCCTGCTCGATGACTTCCTTTTCCGAGCCGAGCACCCCGCCGGCGAACATCTTGAAGGTGATATCGCCATTGCTGGCCTGTTCGAGTTTCTTGCCCATGTTCTGCTCGGCGACCACGGTCGGGTAGCCGGCTGGGTGGATCTCGGCGAACTTGATGTCCAGTGCGCTGGCGGCACTGGACAGACCGAGGGCCAAGGGGAGGGCGGCAAGAAGCAACGTGCGTTTGAAGGTCATGATGAAACTCCGTGGTTTTTATTATCTGGTTTCGGTCGTGCAGGTGTTGGTGAGGTGGGCGCTCAGCCCTGCCAGGGTGTTTCCTCCAGGCCTTTGACGCCGGGGTTCAGGGCGAACACGCCGCCGGCCAGGGGCTGGTCGGCGAGGTCGATGCCGCCGGGGCGGATCGAGGTGACGAACAAGGTATCGAGGTGGGTGCCACCGAAGGCGCACATCGCCGGCTTCTTCACCGGCACGCGCAGCGAGCGGTCCAGGCGGCCATCGGGGGTAAAGCGGTGGATCACCCCCTCGTCGTTGCCGCAGATCCAGTAGCAGCCGTCCTGATCGACAGCCGCACCATCGGGGCGGCCGGGATGCTCGCGCATGTCGACGAACAGCTGCCGGTTATGGGGCGTACCACTGTCGATGTCGTAGTCGAACGACCAGATCGTCTGCACCGTCGGGTGCGAGTCGGACAGGTACATGCGCGTGCCGTCCGGGCTGAAGGCCAGGCCGTTGGGTACGATCATGCCCTCGAGCTGGCGGTGCAGACGCTGGCCGTCGTATCGGTACAGCGCGCCGACCTGGGCGCCCTGCTGCATGTCCATCAGCATGGTGCCGGCCCAGAAACGGCCCTGGCGGTCGCAGCGCCCGTCGTTGAAGCGCATCCCTTCGCGAGCGTGCTCGACGCTGGCCAGGCGGGTGCCGAGCAGGCGCCCATCCTCGGTCAGGTCGAGGGTGAACAGGCCGCTCTCCATCGCCCCGATCCAGCCCTGTGCGCCATGGGCGATGCAGGCCAGCATTTCATCGCCCTGCCAGACGTTTTGATTGCCATCGGCCAGGCGCCAGCGGTGCAGTTGGCGGGCGGGAATATCGACCCAGTACAGGGCCTGCTCGCCGGCATGCCACACCGGGCTTTCCCCGGTGGCGTTGCGCGCGTCGACGATCAGTTCACAGTGCTGCATGGTGCTGCTCCTTGCACGCAGTGGCGGTCAGTCGAAGGGGCCGGCAGCGACAAAGGCGCCGCCCTGGTAGACCATGCTGGGATCGTCGGCGGGAGGCGCGGGCCTTGATTCGACGTCGGCGCGGAACACCTCCGAGCTGTCCTTGGGCTGATAGCCCAGGTGTTCGGCGTGGCGGTTGTCCCACCAGACGGTGCGGTTGTCGGAGGCGCCATAGACCACGGTGTGGCCGACGTCAGGGGTGCGCAGGCTGCGTTCGATGAGTTGCAGCAGGTCGTCGTAGCTCAGCCAGGTGCAGAGCATTCGTGGGTTCTGCGGTTGCGGGAAGGACGAGCCGATACGGATGCTGACGGTCTCGATGCCGTAGCGGTCGAAGTAGAAGCTGGCCAGGTCCTCGCCGTAGCTCTTGGACAAGCCGTAGTAGCCATCGGGGCGGCGAGGGGAGTGGGCATCGAGCCGCTCGTCCTGGCGGTAGAAGCCGATCACATGGTTGGAACTGGCGAAGACGACGCGTTTTACACCGTGCTTGCGCGCCGCTTCGTAGATGTGGAACACCCCGCAGATATTGGGGCCGAGGATATCCTCGAAACTGTGCTCGGTAGACACTCCGCCAAAATGCAGGATGGCATCGACGCCTTCGACCAGCGCGTGTACCGCAGCCTTGTCGGCCAGGTCGCAGGTGATCACTTCTTCATGCGGACCGGCAGCAGGTGCCATTGGGGCGATATCGGAAAGGCGCAGGACTTCGGCGCTGCCTTTGAGGCGTTCGCGAAGCACCTTGCCCAGGCCGCCTGCCGCTCCGGTGAGCAGCAGGCGTTTGAAGGGAGTAGTGGTCATGGCCAGCTCTTGTCGTTGATTGTTGTAGGTTGTCGTACGACATGGGTCGATTATCGACAGCGAATTCGCGGCTTGTCAATGCATGGATGGCATCGGTTTACAGGATCGACAGCGGATAGTTGAAGATCAGCCGGTTCTCGTCGAACTCGTTGTTGCTGAAGCTGCGGCGAATGTTGGAGTTGCGCCACTTCACGCTGAGATCCTTGAACGGCCCGCTCTGGATCACGTAGGCCAGTTCCGATTCACGCACCCACTCCTTGCCATCGCTGACAGCGCCGCTGTGCACGTCGCGGCCACTGATGTAGCGGTTCATCATGCTCAGGCCGGGGATGCCGACAGTGACGAAGTTGAAGTCATGGCGCACCTGCCAGGAGCGTTCGTTGGCGTTGTCGAAGCTGGCGTTGTAGCTGTCGTTGGCCAGGGTGCCGCCGCTGGTGCCGTTGACCCGCATCCAGGTATCGCCGCTGACCTTCTGCAGGCCGACCCAGAACGTATGGCCGGCGTAGCGCGCCGAGAACATGCCCGAGTAGGTCTTGTTGTCCAGCTTGCCGGCGCGTTCGGCGCCGTCGTCCTCGCCCTGGAAGTAGCCGAGGTTGGCGCCCAGGGTCCAGTCGCCCAGCGGCTGGCTGTGGCTCAGTTGCAGGTACTGTTGCTGGTAGACATCCTTGAGTTGGGCATTCCATAGCCCGACCAGGGTGCGCTTGTCGTTGAAGCTGTACTCGCCGCCGACGAAGTTGAAGCGGTCGGACACCCCACCGCCGAAACTCATGTCTTCCATGCTCGCATCGTTGCGTGGGCTGTTGCCGCGGAACTGCCCGCCGTAGAGCGTCAGACCGGCGATCTCGCTGGAGGTTACCTGACCCCCACGGAAGGTCTGCGGCAGCGAGCGGCCATCGTCGGAGCGCAGGATCGGCAGTACCGGCATCCACTCGCCGATCTTCAGCTCGGTCTTGGAGATGCGCGCTTTACCTGCCACGGCCAGGCGTCCGAAATCGTCTGCGGGGCGGCCGTCGTCATGGCGTGGCAGCAGGGCCGTGCCATAAGTGCCGCCACCACCGTCGAGCTTGACCGACCACAACCCCAGCACATCCACGCCGAAGCCGATCGGCCCCTCGGTGAATCCCGAGCGGGCGTCGAGGATGAAGCTTTGGGTCCATTCCTCGGCCTTGCTTTGCGGGTTGCTCGGGTCGACGAAGTTGCGGTTGATGTAGAAGTTACGCAGGTTCAGGGTCGCCTTGGAATCTTCGATGAAGCCGGCGGCCAGTGCAGCGTCGGGCAGTGTCCCCAGGGCGGTGGCGCCGAACAGGGCGAAGGGCAGGGTCTGGCGGATTTTCATTATTGTTGTGCTCCCAGCAGTGAGGCAGCCGCCTGCCAGGCGCGCGCAAGCGACCGATGACAGGGGCGGTGGGGTTGATGGCCCGTCGTGGGCCAAGGTGAAATGCGCGGATCGGGCGCTCAGGTGCCCGTCGCTGCCAGCGATGTGGCGCGGCGGCGAATGTTGGAAAGAGAGGGAGGCGAATAGCGTGGGTAGGATGTCGACATGATGGGCTTCACTGGTTGTTGTTTTTGTTGTGTGTTGTCGTACAACTGTGGCGATTATTAACAACCGATGAAAATGCTGTCAACGCTTTTGCGCAAAGGAATCGATGGGCTATACCGAGTGTTTCAGAGGTTTTTTTTGCCAAATTGCAAAGGAAGGGCTCTAGATCGGTTACGGCAAAGAGATCCTATAACTATGATTTGTCTTCCGAAGTCCCATTGCTTTTTTCGCGGGTAAACATCTGCCCCCGGTACAAGCTGGCCCCATCCCTGTGGGCGGGTTTACCCGCGAAAAGCACAATTGCCCTACTGCTGATCAATCCCTGTCATGGCGCCAACAGGAAGCCTGTCACCTCGGCATTGAGGGCGCCGCTGCATTCCTCCGGCAGCCAGTGCCCGCAGCCTTCCAGCACTTTGCCGGTCACATCGGTGCCGTAGCGGCGCATCTGCTCGGCCTGGAACTCACCCAGGCCACCGTTGCCGCCACCACCGATGGCCAACGCCGGAATGCTGATGCGGGTCATGCTCAGTTGCTTGTTGTCGCGGGCATTCTGGTTGAGCACGCGGTAGTACTCGAACGCTGCGTTGAGGCTATGCGGCTTGGCATATGACTTGGCATAGAGATCGAGCAACTGCGGTGTGAACACCGAAGTATTGGTTGCGTGCTGCTTGATGAAATGCTCGAAGAACACCCGCTCCTTGCCAGCGATCAGCGTCTCGGCCAGGTTGGGCTCGGCGGCGAAGAAGCTGAAATGCCAGACCAGCGACTCACCCTGCGGCGTGAAGGCGGGGAACTGGTAGAGGCTGTCGTCGGGAATCGGCGCTTCCATGTAGATCACCCGACGGATGTTCGCCTGGTTTTGTACCAGCATGGGGAAGGTGTTCCAGATACCGATGTCGTGGGCCACCAGGTCGAACTTCTGGCCATTGCTCATCTGTGCGGCGAGCTTGTACAGCAGCGGCGCCACATCCGTTGCGCGATACGACGGCGGTGTCTGCGACTGGCCAAGACCAGGCAGGTCTGGCGCGACAACGGTGAAATGCCTGGCGAGTTCCGGCATCAGTTGGTGCCATTCGTACCAGGTCTGGCCGAAGCCGTGGACCAGGTACACCAGGGGCCCCGAGCCGCCCTTGACGTAGTGCAGCTTCACGCCATCGACGGTCTGGTAGTGGCTGGTGAAGCCTTTGGGGACTGGGAACTCGTCGGCGGCGTGGGCGCCGACGGCAAGCGTGGTGGCGGCGGTGAAGGCCAGGGAGCGCAGTAATTGGCGAAGCATGGTGATGAACCTCTGGGTGGTTGGAAATCGTGGCTTGATCGTTCAGTGGCCGCTGGCCAGGCTGGCGCCGGCAGCGCGCGCGCCGGTGCGAAATCCGTGTGAGCGGGCAGTCCAGGCAATGGCGAAGGCGATCAGCAGCAAGATGAGTACGGCAGGTGCGAAGGCGCGTGCGCCCCAGCCGTCGAGCAGCGCGCCGCCCAGTAGCCCGGCGCCGGCGATGGCGCCATTCCAGGCGACGACGTTCATCGACAGCGCCACATCCGCGCCGTCGCCTGCGCTATCGGCAAGGGCGGTCTGCAGCAGCGTCGCGGCGCCGCCGAACGACACGCCCCAGACCGCAATGCCGACGAGCACGGCGAAGGGCGCGCTCGACAGCCAGACGAACATCAGTGCGACCAGCGCGAATGCGCCAAGGCTGCCCAGCACGGCGCTGCGCAGATGCCGATCGATCAGGCGCCCGGTGATGGCGATGCCGACAAGCGCCGCAACCCCGAACACCAGCAGCACAAGGTCGACGCGTTCGAGCAAGCCGGCCTGGGCGGCGAATGGCGCGACGTAGGTGTAGAGGATGTTGTGCGCCAGCATCCAGGTGATTACCGTGGCCAGTACCGGTCGTACGCCCGGCGTGCTCAGCACGCGACGCAGCGGCATGGCCTGGCGGTCGGTCTGGCCTGGGTAATCCGGCACTTTCGCCAGCACCCAGACGATCAGCACCAGGGTGAGGGCCGACATGATGGCAAAGGCGCTGCGCCAACCCACTGCACTGCCGAGCCAGGTGCCCAGCGGCACGCCCAGCGAGAGCGCAATCGGCGTGCCGACCATGGCAATCGCCATGGCCTTGCCCTGCTGGTGCGGCAGAACCATTCGCCGGGCATAGCCCGCCAGCAGGCTCCAGGCCAACCCCGCCGAAGCTCCGGCAAAGAATCGGGCGATCAGCGTCAACCAGATGTCGGGTGAAAGGGCGGTGAGCGAATTGAACACCAGGAAGCCGATGATCGTGGACAGCAGCACGCTGCGACGCTTCCAGCTTCGGGTCAGAATGGTCAGCGGGATGGCGGCGACCACCGAGCCCACTGCATAGGCGGTGACGGTCTGCCCGGCCATTGCCGAGGTGATCGACAGGCCGTCGCTGATCTGTGGCAGCAGGCCTGCGGGCAGGGTTTCGGTGACGATGCAGATGAAGCCTGTCATCGCCAGGGCCAGCAAGGCGGAGACCGGCAAGGGCTCGGCCGTGTCGAGTGTGGTGGCGGTAGAAGAGGTCACGAGAGCTCCTGTGATCGCTGGGTAAATATATCGATCGATACATAAGTTAGGCAGCACCAACCCGACGGCATCGAGCCGTCCCGGATTTAAATATCGATCGGTATATAAGTTAGGAGTGCTCGCGTGTCGTTGTCAATGACTTATGTATCGAATAGTATCTATGTCATTTGGAGGAGCAGTTGATGGCGCGGATGGGCAGACCCAGAACCTTCGACCGCGATAACGCGATCGACCAGGCCATGCACCTGTTCTGGGAGCACGGCTACGAATCCACATCGCTGGCGCAATTGAAGGCGGCGATTGGCCCGGGCATTTCCGCGCCCAGCTTCTACGCAGCCTTTGGTTCGAAAGAGGCGCTGTTCCAGGAATGTGCCCAGCGCTACCTGGCGACCTATGCGCAGGTCACCGAGTGCTTGTGGAACCTGGACCTGCCACCGCGTCAGGCGCTGGAGCAGGCATTGCGCCAATCCGCCCGCATGCAGTGCGAGGACGGTCACCCGAAGGGCTGCATGGTCGGCCTGGCAGTGATGAGCGCACCCTCTGCGGAACTGGCGCAGGTCACCGCACCCTTGAACCGCTCCCGGGCACGCACCCGCGCCGGTATCGCCGGCTGCATCAGCCGTGCGCTCGAAACGGGTGAGCTGCGCCAGGACGTTGATGCCCAGGGGCTCAGCGTGATGTTCGACAGCTTTCTGGTCGGGCTTTCGACCCTGGCGCGGGACAACATCGGCATCGAAGCGATGGAGCGTGCGATCACCCAGGTGATGCGGCTGTGGGACCTTTCCACGACGGGTGTGCAAAACACCGCGTCGTGATCATTCGAGCACTTGAACATCCAGTGCCTGGCACAGGGCACGTAACTTTGGGGTCAGGTTGGCTTCCCGGATCGGCTCGAGAGCGTCGTGCTGTTTGTAGTACTTGGCGTAGATGGCTTCAGTCACAGGCCTCTGCTCACCCTCGGCGCTGAGCTCGATATCCGAGAATTTCACCACGCCAACCGGATTGAATCCGGCCCGCTCGACCATCTGCTGCATGCCGCGGGTCTTCGTGGTGACGTAACCCCAGGCCATCGCGGTGTCCAGCTTCGCTGCCAGCGCATCGATGGCGTAGCCTGCGAACAGCGTGGCGCCGGTGCCCCTGTGTTGCGGTGCACACGCACCGAACTTGTTGAACAGGGTGCGGTTGAGCAGATTGATCTCCAGGCACATGACGCAGATCATCTCGCCCTCGTAGACCCCGACGTAGACGATGGTGTCCTTGTCGGCTTCGCCGGCGAGCGACACGTTCTGCAAGTAGTACTGCGGGTCGCTGAAGACCCGACCGATCCCCACGCCCACATCCGGGTGCCAGCGCCTGACCAATTGGCTCAGCCACTCGACATCGCTGCGCGCCAATTGACGGTAGCTGTATTGCGCCGGGGTGACAGTGTTCTCGGGCAGCTCGTGCAGGTCTGGCCAGATCCTTTCTTGCATGTGTTCACCTTGTCTTGGACAGAGAGATTGCGACAGCGCCAAAAAAGCCTACCTTCCAGATGGTAGGCTGGTCAATCCATAGCGAGGCTAACGCACAGGTGCGCTCAGCCTCGCGTCGGGAAAAACAATATGAAGCGGACGGTGCCCGGCTGGGGCTGCTCCACGCTAGCCGTTCCTCCGTGCAACTGCATGATCGCGGTGACGATCGCCAGCCCCAGCCCATTGGAGTCGGAACGCTCATGGCGCGAGGCATCGCCGCGGTAGAAACGGTCGAACAGCTTGCCCAAGGTGGCTTCGCCCAGCGTCGGGCCCTGGTTCTGCACCTCGATGCGCATACCGTTCTCGACGGCACGCACCTGCATCAGGACGGTGCTGCCCTCATCGGCATAGCGGATCGCGTTGGCCACCAGGTTGCTCAACGCCCGGCGCAGCAGCAGAGGGTCGGCCAGCACCGTACCGTTGCCCGAGGTCTGCATCGACAGTTGCCGCTCTTCGGCGAGCCCTTCGAAATACCCCGCCACGCGCTGCAGTTCATCGTGCAGCGACAGCTGTTGGCGCTCCAGCACGGCCTGCGCTTCGTCGGCGCGGGCGAGGAACAGGATGCTCTCGACCATCCGCGAGATACGCTCCAGCTCCTCGAGGTTGGATGCCAGCAGGGCCTGGTATTCATCTTCACTGCGTGATTGGCGCAAGGCCACCTGGCAATGCCCCATCAGCGAGCCCACGGGGGTGCGAATCTCGTGGGCAAGGTCGGCGGAGAACTGGTTCAGGCGCTGGTAGCCGGCGGCGAGGCGGTCGAGCATGGCGTTGTACGCGTGGCTCAGGCGCAGCAGTTCGACCGGCGTGTCGTCGCTGTCCATGCGGCTGTCCAGCCGCTGCGGGGTGATCCTTGCCGCGTGCGCGGCCATCTTGCGCAACGGGCGCAGGCCACGGTACAGCGACAGGTAGCCCAGCACTGCCGTCAACAGGAACGCCAGGCCTGCGGCCAGGTAGATGCGCTGGCGGAAGGCTTCGAGCATGGCCATTTCCTTGGTCATGATGTGCGCCGCCGTAAGCCTTACCTCACGACCGCCGGAGATCGTCATCACGCTGGCTGCACGCAACGGCACGCCAGCGGCGGTGGCGCCGTCGCGCAGGTCGTTCACCTTCAATGGCGTGTCGGGGCCGACCTCGTCCAGTTGCGGCAGCACGGCCTTCAGCGGATTGACCTTGATCAGCGGTACCTGCCCAGGCTCTTCGATGATGAAGATGTCCTCTTCATTGTTGAGCATGTTCTCCAGTATCTGCGGGTTTACCCGCAACCTGTCCAGCTCCAGGTCATAGCGCAGCAGCTTGCGAAAATGATCCAGGCGCCCGAGCACCGAGTAGTCGGTGCTCTTCATCACCGAGACGCGCATCGAGTCGTACAGGTACAGGCCGGCCCCGGCCACTACCAGCATTGCCACCAGCGCAAACGCCAGGGTCGAGCGCAGGGTCAGGGACGGGGCGCGTCGTCGGCGCATGGCCGTACCTCGCAGACATAGCCGATGCCGCGCACGGTATGGATCAGCTTCAGCGGATAGGGCAGGTCGATCTTGTTGCGCAGCCGCTTCACCGCCACGTCGACCACATTGGTGTCGCTGTCGAAATTCATGTCCCAGACCTCCGAGGCGATCTGCGCCCGCGACAGCACATCGCCTTCGCGACGCAGGAACAGGTGCAGCAGGGCGAATTCCTTGTTGGTCAGCGCGATCACCTGCTGCTGGCGCGTGACCCGTCGGCGGATCAGATCCAGTTCCAGGTCGGCGAGGTGGAAATGATCGGCCTCGCGCACCACGCCCCGGCGCAGGATGGTGCGGATGCGCAGCAGCAGTTCGGTGAAGGAGAACGGCTTGACCAGGTAGTCGTCGGCGCCGAGCTCCAGGCCACGGATGCGGTCCTGCAACTGGTCGCGCGCAGTGAGAAACAGCACCGGCACGTCCTGCCTTGCGCGCAGCAGCTCGATGATCTGGAAACCGTCGATGCCCGGCAGCATCACATCCAGCACGATCAGGTCGTAGGGCGTCTCCAGCGCCTGGTGCAGGCCATCGGCGCCGTGCTGGGTCCAGTCGACGTTGAAGCCGGATTCGCCGAGGCCCTTTTTCAGGTACTCGCCGGTCTTGGTGTCGTCTTCGATCAACAGGATATGCATGGGGGCAGGGCTCGGGCCTCGGGTGGCGGGCAGGCGAAGAGGCAGTGTAACCAGCACGGCAAGCTGCTGTCGGTTACATTTCTGTCATTTGGCGGTGCCGAGGACGAATGACAGAAATGTAATCGGCCGGTCATTCTGAGGTCCCGAGGCGACACCAAAGATAGCGGCACTTCAAACCGCTGAGGATGTGTCGCAATGAAGACCAAGACTGCCCTGTCCACCGCGTTCGGCCTGTTGATGGCCGGCGCCACCGTGCTTGCCAGCGCCGCCGACATGCCTGTGATCAAGCCACTGCGTGGCGTGATCGAAGATGTCAGCAGCAACACCCTGACCTTCAAGACCCGCACCGGCGCGCAGCAAACCATCGGCCTGACCGACAAGACCGGCGTAGTCCGTGCCTCCAAGGCCGACCTCGCCTCGATCAAGACCGACAGCTTTGTCGGTTCTGCCGCCATTCCCCAGGCCAACGGCACCCTCAAGGCCCTGGAAGTGACCGTCTTCGACGCCAGGCTCAAGGGCAGCGGCGAAGGCCATTACGGCTGGGAGAACGCCGACGGCAGCACCGGCACCATGACCAACGGCACCGTGGGCAAGCTCTCCAGCGCCAATGGCCGCACGCTGACCGTCAACTACAAGGGCGGCGAGAAACAGCTGGTGGTGCCGGATGACGTGCCGATCGCCTTCGTCGAGCCAGGCAGCGCTGCCGAGCTGGTCAAGGGCGCCAAGGTCGTGGTGTTCCCGGCTGAAGACGGCAAGAACGCACGCGGCATCGCCGTCGGCAAGGACGGCTTCCAGCCGCCGATGTAACCACCTCGGCCGCCCAGAGGCAGCGCCACGACCGCTGTCGCGGGGCGGCTGCCGTGGCCTTCGCGAAGGGGGCAGTATGAAGAACACCCGTATTCATTCCTGGCCGATCCGCCTGATGCACTGGCTCAATGCCCTGTGCATGGTGTGCATGTTCATGAGCGGCTGGGCGATCTACAACGCCTCGCCGCTGTTCGGCTTCAGGTTTCCCGCCGAACTGACCGTCGGCGGCTGGCTCGGCGGCTCGCTCGCCTGGCATTTCGCATTCATGTGGCTGCTGGCGATCAACGGCCTGGCCTATGTGCTCCATGGCCTGCTCAGCCGGCACTTCCAGCGCGACCTGCTACCGGTTTCGCCCCGTGCCGTGGCGCGTGACATGAGTGCTGCGTTGCGCCTGAAGTTGGTACACGAAAAGGGCGTCTACAACGCGGTGCAGCGCCTGATGTACTGGTTGGTGCTGGCGGCCGGTGTGTTGATCGTGTTTTCGGGGCTGGCGATCTGGAAGCCGATTCAGCTCCAGCAACTGACCGCCTTGTTCGGCGGCTACGATGCCGCGCGCTACGTTCACTTCGCCGCGATGGCGGCCATCGGTGCCTTCGTCGTGGTGCATCTGGTGCTGGTGTTGCTGGTGCCCAAGACCCTGTTGCCGATGATCACTGGCGGCACGCGGCCGATTCGAATAGGTGACCGCCAAGCATGAGCGCTTCGAAAAAAGGCCCGCGCATCCAGCTCGAGCCCGCCCAACGCCTGCAACTGGAGAACATCCAGCGGCGCAACTTCCTGCGTGGCGGGCTCACGGTCGGCGCAATGGCGATGCTCAGTGGCTGCAACCTGCAGGATGGCGATCAGGTCGACCGTGTGCTGTGGGCCATGTCGCGCTGGAACGATCGGGTCCAGGCCTGGCTGTTCAGCGGCCAGCGGCTCGCCCCGACGTTCAGCAAGGCGCAGATGACCCAGCCTTTCCCTTTCAACGCCTATTACGGACAGGACGACATTCCCGAAGTGGACCTGTCCGACTACGCCCTGAGCGTTTCGGGCCGCGTGCGCGACAAGTCGCCCTGGACCCTCGACGGCCTGCGCAAGCTGCCCCAACGCACCGACATCACCCGGCTGGTCTGCGTGGAGGGCTGGAGCGCGATCGGGCAGTGGGGCGGCGTGCCGCTGCGCATCTTCCTCGAACATATCGGGGCAGACACCACGGCCAAGTACGTCGGCTTCAAATGTGCCGATCGCTATTACTCCAGCCTGGACATGGAAACGGCGCTGCATCCCCAGACCCTGCTGGCGCTGGATTATGGTGAAGTGGCACTGCCGCCGGAGTATGGCTATCCGCTGCGGCTGCGGGTGCCGACCAAGCTGGGGTTCAAGAACCCCAAGCACATCGTCGAGATCTACGTCAGCAACGATAATCCTGGCGGGTATTGGGAAGATCAGGGGTACAACTGGTTCAGCGGGATCTGATCCAGGCCTCGATGCTGGTCCGCCCGCAGCATCTCGATGTAGCGCTGCACCGCCGGCGCCTTTTCGAAGCGGCGATGCAGCAGGGCCAGGCATGAGCGCGGCTGGCAATCTTCTATCGGGCGGTAGTTGACCTGCGGCAGGCTGACCCGGCGCACCATCGACTCCGGCACCACCGCGATGCCCTGGCCCAGCGACACCAGGGCGACCACCGCCACCAGGCTGCCGGGCTGCGGTCCCAG
The DNA here is from genome assembly GCF_016624805.1 of Pseudomonas sp. S44. Lineage (NCBI taxonomy): Bacteria > Pseudomonadati > Pseudomonadota > Gammaproteobacteria > Pseudomonadales > Pseudomonadaceae > Pseudomonas > Pseudomonas sp. S44. The sequence continues at coordinate 70,455 of NZ_JACVTY010000021.1, read as the reverse complement.
ATGGGGGGTGAAGCCGCCCTGCGCGGCGACCGCCAAGGTGCCGGAGATCTGCTCGGGCAGGATGAAGGTTTCCCCGGCCAGCCGTGCGGCGTTGATCTGCGGCAGTTCGTTGAGGCGGGAACTGGAGGGCAGGGCGAGGACGAAGCCTTCTTCCAGCAGCGTGATGGCGTTCAGTTCTTCTGGCAGATCCATGGGCATTCGTACATAGGCGAGGTCAAGCAGCCCGTCACGAACCAGCTCGGGCGAGGCCATCATGCCGACCTCGCGAATATTGAGCTGGACACCGGGGCAGGATTGACTGAAGTGCGTCACCTGCTGCTGCAAAAGTCCCGAGTACGCCGCAGAAGCCACATAACCCAGCTCGATACGCCCCACATCACCCCGCCCGGCCCGCTGCGCGCCAAGTTGCGCAGCATCGAACTGGCGCACCGCCTGCAACGCCTCGACCCGCAGCGCTTCACCCGCGGCGGTGAGACGCACGGCCCGCTGGCTGCGCTGGAACAGGCGCACACCCAGCTCGTTTTCCATGTCCTGGATCTGCCGGCTCAGCGTTGGCGGAGCGATGCCCAACTGCTCAGCGGCACGGGTGAAGTGACCGTGCTGGGCAACGCTCAGGAAGTAGCGGAAATGGCGGATCTCCATGGGTGCTTGTCGGCTCCGGGACGCGTAAGGGTGCTGCCACGCTACAAGGCCGTTGGTCCGGGTGCCAAGTGCCTAGGTAAAAAAACGGCGTGAAATTCGCTTTTCACGCCGTGGCCGCACAGGGCGCGGCCCAATCACTTCGAACGGCTCAGCCTCGGGTACTCGTTGTGCGCATACTCTGCGTCAACCCCGCGCCTGTGCCGCTTCGAAGCATCCCGATGCACACCAGCGACAGTGCGATCGACAGTCGACGGACAGCCGATACTGCGGTCTTTATCAAAGATCTGGATGGGGTGTTCATGATGTGTCCTGGCCAATGTATTGATGACCGTTCAATGCTACGGCTGGCGATCGTTGTGATTCGTGATTAATTAATGTTTACTGATCATATTTCGTGATGAGTTGAGATCCCCATGTCTTCGCATCCTTCGTCGTCGGCACTTGCCCTGGATATCGTGCTGTTGCGTACCTTCCTTGCGGTGGTCGACCTGCGCGGCTTCGCCGCTGCGGCCGATCGTCTGGCGCTGACGCCGTCAGCGGTCAGCGGCCACATCAAGCGCCTGGAGGAGAGCCTGGGGACGCGCCTGTTGCAGCGCACCACCCGCCAGCTGGACATGACGCCAGCCGGAGAGACGCTCTACACCTACGCCCGCAATATCCTCGACCTGGAGCAGGAGGTGCGGGCGCGCCTGCGAGGTGAGTCGTCCGCCGGGCGTTTGGTGATCGGTGCTTCCGAAGACTTCGCCGGCACCTGGCTTGCGCAGGTGCTGCAGGTGTTTCGCCGGGGGCATCCGGGCATCGCCATCGAGCTGCGGGTGGGCATCACTATCGAACTGCTGCGCCAACAGGCGGAGGGTGAACTGGATGTGGTGTTCGGCAAGCGCTGCGCACGCATCGAAGACGACAGTGAACTGCTATGGGAAGAGCCTCTGGTGTGGGCCTTCGCCGAACACACCGCCTTGCCGTCCGATGAGCCCGTGCCGCTGTCGGTGTTTCCCGAGCCATGCGTGTACCGCGAGTCGGCGATCAATGCCCTGGCGGCGGCGGATATCGACTGGCGCTTGGCGTTCGAGAGCCGCAGCATGGCCGGTTGCCTGGCTGCGGCGCAGGCTGGCTTCGCCGTCAGCCCCGTGGCGCAGAGCCAGTTGCGCCACGGGCTGCGTGCGGTGGACGAAAACGAAGGCTTGCCGCCGCTGGCGATGGCACGTTTCCACGCCTTCACCGGCAAGCCCACGCCGATGACCCGCGCCCTGGTCGATGCCGTGCGCGAGGTGGGGCGCAGGCGCCGTTTTGCCAGCGACTGACGCGTCTCATCGCCGGGCGTCGTGTTGCGTGCAGAGGGAGGTATCAGCACGCCCCGGCGATACCGGGGAGTGGGATGTCTTATTGGAATGGGGGACGTGCGGGTAGGTAGTCAGCGAGTCGATCAGGCGTCTTGCAGGGCATCGCGATAGGCGAACAACCCAGGTGTTCCGCCGGTCATGACGAACAGCAGGTTGTCGCCGCGCACATAGCGGTCGCTCTGCAGGTCGGCGATCAGGCCGGCGAATGCCTTGCCGGAATACACCGGGTCCAGCAGCAGGCCTTGATGGCGGGCCATCAGGCGCAGGGCATTGAGCATCTCGGGAGTCGGTAACCCATAGCCTTTGCCAAGGTAATTGCCATCCACCTCGATGTCGTGCGCTTCGATGTCGGCTGGCAGGCCGAGCAGGGTTTGGACATGGTGTGACAAATCCAAGGTCTGGCGTTGTGCAGTGCTCGCGTCTGCCAGTACCGCGTAGGACTTCACCAGGCTGGCGCCACGTCCGAGAGCGGCGAATCCTGCACTGAGGCCGGCATGGGTGCCGGAGCTTCCGTTGGCCGTGAACACCCGCGTGAACTGCAGGGCCAGGGCCTGCTCCTGCTCGGCGATTTCCTGTGCGGCCCTGACATACCCCAGGCAGCCCAGGGCGGTAGAGCCGCCGGTAGGGATCACCTTGACCTTGTGGCCCGCCTTCTCCAACTGCGCTGCACGTCGTTCGGCCGAATGCAGCGCGCTGATCCCGTCGGGGCTGATATGCACCCTGGCGCCAAAGAGCTCGTCCAGCAGCACATTGCCGCTGTGCTCGTATTCTTCACCCTCCTTGGCGACTGCCCGCGACAACACCAGTTCGCAGGGCAGGCCCAGTGACGCGCAGGCCGCCGCGGTCAACCTCGCGTGGTTGGACTGCAGGCCTCCGACGGTGATGACATGCTCGATGCCGTCATGCAGTGCTGCGCCCAGCAGAAACTCGAGTTTTCTCAGCTTGTTGCCACCGCCACCGAGCGCCATGAAGTCGTCCCGCTTGGCGAACAGACGGATACCACGCACCTCGAGCCCCAAGACCTGTTCTAGCGCGACGAGGCGTTGAATGGGCGTGGCCTGTTCAATCAAGCACGTGCGTGGGAACTGTTCGAGCTGTGAGATGAGCGTCCTCATGATGAAGCACCGTGGTTGTGAGTTGACGACGACACGTTATTGGAAAATTATTTGTTAATAAATAAAGGTTTTATTTAAATAATTTTAACTGAGAGTTAAATATGGATCGTCTGCGCGCAATGGAAGTCTTCGTCACCGTGGTGGAGCAAGGCAGCTTCAGCGCGGCTGCCGAGCACCTGCGGCTGTCGACCGTGATGGTCAGCAAATACATCCGGGGGTTGGAAGAAGCGCTGCAGGTGGAGTTGATTCAGCGCAGTACCCGGCGCATGCGCGTCACCGAGGCGGGAAGGGTGTTCCATGAAGAGTCTCGCCAAGCGCTGGAGCAGGTGCGCCGGGCCTACGAGCAAGTCGAGAGCTTGCAGAAGGCACCCAGCGGCCTGCTGCGAATCAGTGCACCGATGACCTTGGGCTCGGCGCTGGTGGCGCCGATCGTGGCGCAGTTTCTGCGTGAGCATCCGCAGATGCGCGTCGATCTGGTCCTGAGCAACAGTGTAGTCGACCTCATGGCCGAGGGTTTCGACCTGGCGTTTCGTATCGGCGAGCTGGGAGATGTTGATCTGGTCGCCAAGCCGCTGCGCCCCTATCGCATGGTGATCTGTGCGGCCCCGGCCTATCTGGACGAACAGGGTTGGCCCACGGTGCCGGCCGATCTCGGCAAGCACCGCTTGCTTGTCCATTCCAGTTGGACCCATCGCTTTAGCTGGCCGCTGCAGGACGCTGGGCGTGAATACTCCTGGCCGGAACACTGGACGCTCAAGAGCAACGACGGCCAGGCGCTGCGCCTGGCTGCGATCAGTGGCAACGGCATCCTCATGCAGCCGGAATTCCTGGTCGCCGATGACCTGCGCGAGGGGCGGTTGGTGTCGTTGCTCGAACCCTTCCTGCCGGCGACTCGCCCGGTCAATCTGGTCTACCTGCGCCAGCGCAGCGCGTTGTCCAAACTCGACGCCTTTGTGCGTTTCGTGATGCAGCGCGCGGGCTAGCTGTAGTTGGCTTTGAACGTTCCATTGTCGGCGCTGTGGTAGTTGACTGAAGCGTCGCCATAGAAGTAGGGAGTTTCTCGCTTTCCTCAAGGAGGTAGACGCCAACGTACCAGAAGACATGCCTGTTAATCTGGTAATGGACAACTACGCGACACACGAGACCGACAAGGTGAAAGCGTGGTTGGCAGCGTATCCGTGCTGCTCAGAATGACACCGGGTTGGCCGAGGTTCGCGGTACTTCCGAGCCCAGATAAATCCGTTCCTACAGGGGGACCGCGAACTTTCAGGCATCTGCGAAATGCTGCAAGCTCAGCTAAACCCCATGCATTCGCAAAGCCCGCTGGGCGCATTCCATCCAGCTCATCCTTCGCTTCGCTGCCACGCCAGTCTCATCTCCAGCCAGCATCACCGGCATATCCCGCATCCTCAGGCGAGCAGCAGGCGTGGTGAGCGTGCGAACGCTTGTCTCGATAGGCATTTCCTTTATCTCTACGTGATTGCCAGTTTTCTTAGGACTGGGTACGTTGGGATCACATAGATGAACGTCGGGCGGTTCAGGCTCAGCTGTTCGGACAGCGACTCCAGATTCGGGCTCCATCGGGGGCGAAAGCCGTTGTGCACCGAAGAACTGAAAGCTTTGCAATACAGCCGGATAGGTAGAAACGCACGCACTCGCTTGTCCTGAATAGCGACTTTTGCTACCCTGCCGCCAGACATTGCGCCATGAGGCGCTCTGCGTAAGCGTTAACGTCAACCAACGCAATCTTGGGGTTAATCCGCCCCTCGTCTATGCGTGGTAAAAATGACGTCTTCTACAGGGGCCATTCGAGCCCATAATTCAGTAATCACCTCCGCCCTACTGTGTGGGATCTTATTGATCGCAGCTAATCTGCGTGCGCCTATTACTGCCTTGGGACCGGTACTTTCCGAACTCCAGCAGTTCTTTTCACTAACCCCTAGCGCACTTGGGCTATTGAACGCATTGCCATTGTTGATTTTTGCATGTGCTTCTCCGATGGCATCATGGCTGACCAAATACATAAGCTTTGAAAGAGCACTTTTTGGTGGTCTTGTCGCGGTTACCGTTGGCTGCCTGCTGCGCTCAAGTGGTTTTTATTTCGGCCTTTGGGGCGGAACCATATTGATCAGCTGTGGCATCGCAGTAGGGAATGTACTTGTGGTGCCATTGATTAAACGTGACTTCCCATCGCACGTTGCTCTCTGCGTAGGGCTTTATGCTGCTACTATGGCTGTTATTGCAGCATTATCCAGTGGCTTGGCTGCTCCTCTCTCTGCTCTCACCCAATATAAATGGAAGCTATCGCTAGGTATTTGGTTTGTGGTTGCATTTCTGGCAGCGGTTGTTTGGTGGCCGCAGTTAAAGAATGAGCACTACGCCAATAAGCATGCTGACGCTCAAAAAAAACCATCTATTTGGCGAAGCGGTGTCGCTTGGCAGGTATCCATGTTCATGGCGCTGCACACTATGGTTTTTTACACTGTTATCGACTGGTTCCCGGAAATGGTAAAAGGTGTGGGTATTGACTCCACCGAGGCGGGAGCTTACCTCTTTGCGTATCAAGCTATCGCTGTTGCGGCGAACCTTTCAACATCGTTTCTGATCAAGCAGATGAAAGACCAAAAGTTGTTGGGTTTTTCATGTTCCTTGGCAATTGTAATTGGTGTGGCTGGGCTGTTGTTGAAGCCTGCCTTGGCCGTAGTGTGGCTGCTGATAGCTGGGATTGGTGCAGGCATGTCTATGGTTACCTGCCTGACATTGTTCAGCCTGCGTGCGCGTGATCACCATCAGGCAAGTGCGCTTTCTGGTATGGGGCAGTGCGTTGGCTACGGATTGGGGGCAGTTGGTCCTCTCTTGGCAGGATGGATGCATGATATCAGTGGTAGCTGGAAAGCTCCGCTCATCTCACTGGCCATAGCTGGTTGTGTTCAAATGTTCTTCGCTGTGATGGCGGGAAGATCTCGATTTGTAAGCTAATAAACACCAAACCTGGCGCAGGGAGTGTGATTAATCTTTCCCTGCGCCAATCAGTTTTGTAATTGCGCGCACAAAAATACGAGAGAGATTACTTGATGAGCTTGGCACCTGATCGTTTTGCTTTCATCAAAGCCAATTGGCATGCAGATATTGTCAGCCAAGCATTGAGCGGCTTCTGTGAAGTTATTCCTGCAGAAAATGTAGATGTATTTGAAGTGCCTGGCGCTTTCGAGCTGCCTATAGTGGCTAAGGAGCTTGCTCTTAGTGGACTATATAGAGGTATTGCTGCAGCCGCTCTAGTAGTCGACGGCGGGATTTATCGCCATGAATTTGTAGCCCAGGCTGTGGTCGGCGGCTTAATGCATGTCGGGCTTGAGACTGGCGTTCCGGTGTTTTCGATTTCGCTTACGCCCCACCATTATCAGAATTCAGATTATCACCGTTCGATCTTCTCGGCGCATTTTGTTGAAAAGGGGCGGGAAGCGGCGCAGGCCGCGATTCAATTTCTAGCTACGAAGAGCATGCTGCCAAAGAAGATGTGTCGAGAGTAGCTTCTAGGGAGTCGTGTACTGATGAGTGCTTCTTGATGAGGCGTACTTCAGCCGCACTCCTTGGCAAAGTACGCGGCGGCCTTCTTTAAGATGTCTCGCTCTTCCGTCACGCGCTTGAGTTCAGCGCGTAGCTTGCGCAGTTCGGCCTGCTGATCATCGTCTTGCTGACGCTGCTCTTGGGGCTTGCTGTAGACCTTGATCCAGGCGTAAAGGCTGTGCACGGACATGCCCAGGCGCTGGGCGACATCGGCGACAGGATTGCCTTTTTCGATCACTTGCTTGACCGCTTCGATCTTGAATTCTTCGGGGTAACGCTGACGACTCATGGCACCTCCTATTTGGGCCTCATTATGAGGCTTGGAGGTGTCTACGAAACCAGGGGCGATTCAATGTCTGGTCGCTCAGGAAGTATTGCAATCGCTATCGCATGCAGGCTGTCATACTGAACCTAGCGCCTACCCGATGATGATTGACATTCGCGATATGGGAGCGGCAGGTGTTGCTTAGTGAGCTGCGAATGAAAAGCCATCTCAGCTTTCACTGAGATGGCTTTGGTTTTGAAGGCTTGATGGGTTCAACTTATCTGAAAAAAGTTCAGTCGGGCGTGAAAACCTACGCACCAAGCGATCAATCCCAGCTCAACGCCCCACCAGTCTGATACTCGATCACGCGCGTCTCGAAGAAGTTCTTTTCTTTCTTCAAGTCCATGATCTCGCTCATCCAAGGGAACGGGTTGGTAGTCCCTGGATACTCTTCCTTCAGACCAATCTGGGTCAGGCGACGGTTGGCGATGAACTTGAGGTAATCCTCCATCATCGCCGCGTTCATCCCCAGCACGCCGCGAGGCATGGTGTCGCGGGCGTATTCGATCTCCAGCTGGGTCCCTTGCAGGATCATCTGGGTCGCTTCTTCCTTCATCGCCGCATCCCACAGGTGCGGGTTCTCGATCTTGATCTGGTTGATCACGTCGATACCGAAGTTCAGGTGCATCGACTCGTCGCGCAGGATGTACTGGAACTGCTCGGCAACGCCGGTCATCTTGTTGCGGCGGCCCATCGACAGGATCTGGGTGAAGCCGCAGTAGAAGAAGATGCCTTCCAGTACGCAGTAGTAGGCGATCAGGTTGCGCAGCAGCTCTTTGTCGGTTTCGACGGTGCCGGTGTTGAACTCCGGATCCGAGATGGCGCGGGTGTACTTCAGGCCCCAGGCGGCTTTCTTCGCGACCGATGGGATCTCGTGGTACATGTTGAAGATCTCGCCTTCATCCATGCCCAGCGACTCGATGCAATACTGGTAGGCGTGGGTGTGGATCGCCTCTTCGAAGGCCTGGCGCAGGATGTACTGGCGGCACTCGGGGTTGGTGATCAGGCGGTACACGGCCAGGGCCAGGTTGTTGGCAACCAGCGAGTCGGCGGTGGAGAAGAAGCCGAGGTTGCGCATCACGATGCGGCGCTCGTCTTCGGTCAGGCCGTCCATGCTCTTCCACAGGGCGATGTCGGCGGTCATGTTGACCTCTTGCGGCATCCAGTGGTTGGCGCAGCCGTCGAGGTACTTCTGCCAGGCCCAGTCGTACTTGAAAGGCACGAGCTGGTTGAGGTCGGCGCGGCAGTTGATCATGCGCTTCTCGTCGACCGCGACGCGGGCCGAGGAGCCTTCGAGCTCGGCCAGGCCTTCGGCGACGTCGAGGGCGTCGAGGGCAGCCTTGGCGCGCTTGACCGCGTCGGAGTCGGTCGCGGTGGCGGCGCGGGCTTCCAGGGCGGCGGCACCGCCGGCGCTGTCGAGCTTGTCGAGGGTGGCGCTGGCATTGGCCTGCGCAGGGGTGTTGCCTTTGGCGGCGACTTCGCCGTCTTCCTTATCGAATTCGTCCCAGCTCAGCATGGTGAGGTTCTCCTGCTTGAGGGCCATCTATGGAGTATGGCCGGTGGATCTTGGTTGCGGTGCGGTGCACGCAAATCGGAAGCGCCCTTTAAGGGCTGGCCGCTGCACTGGGCGGCGGCTTTTTATGTCTGTCTGCAGGAGAGGTGGTGGCCTCTTCGCGGGCAAGCCCGCTCCTGCAGGGTGCTGTGCCGTGGCACAGAAAGTTGAGGCTTCCCGGGGGAAGCCTCAGCCAAGCCTTACTGGCAGGCTTCGCAATCCGGCTCGTCGATGGCGCAGGCCTTCGGTACCGGGGCTGGGCCTGCGGCCTGGACCGGGGCGCTGTCGCCGCCGCTGGAAACGGCGTTGAGCTTGCCGGTGTTGATGGTCGACTTCTCGGTGCTGGTCGCGGCCAGGGCACGGAGGTAGTAGGTGGTCTTCAGACCACGGTACCAGGCCATGCGGTAGGTGACGTCCAGCTTCTTGCCCGAAGCGCCGGCGATGTACAGGTTCAGCGACTGGGCCTGGTCGATCCACTTCTGGCGACGCGAGGCGGCATCGACGATCCACTTGGTGTCGACTTCGAACGCGGTGGCGTACAGGTCCTTCAGCTCTTGCGGGATACGCTCGATCTGCTGCACCGAACCGTCGTAGTACTTCAGGTCGTTGATCATGACCGAGTCCCACAGGCCACGGGCCTTCAGGTCGCGGACCAGGTACGGGTTGATCACGGTGAACTCGCCCGACAGGTTCGATTTGACGTACAGGTTCTGGTACGTCGGCTCGATCGACTGCGACACGCCGGTGATGTTGGCGATGGTTGCGGTCGGCGCGATGGCCATGATGTTCGAGTTGCGGATGCCTTTCTGTACGCGCTCGCGGACCGGAGCCCAGTCCAGCGACTCTTCCAGGTTGACGTCGATGTACTTGGCGCCACGGGCCTCGATCAGGATCTGTTGCGAGTCCAGCGGCAGGATGCCCTTGGACCACAGCGAACCCTGGAAGGTCTCGTAGGAGCCGCGCTCATCGGCCAGGTCGCACGAGGCCTGGATGGCGTAGTAGCTGACCGCTTCCATCGACTTGTCGGCGAACTCGACGGCAGCGTCCGAGCCGTACGGGATGTGCTGCAGGTACAGCGCGTCCTGGAAGCCCATGATCCCCAGGCCGACCGGGCGGTGCTTGAAGTTCGAGTTCTGTGCCTGCGGCACCGAGTAGTAGTTGATGTCGATCACGTTGTCGAGCATGCGCACGGCGGTCTTGACGGTACGCGCCAGTTTCGCGGTGTCCAGCTTGCCATCGACGATGTGGTTCGGCAGGTTGATCGAACCCAGGTTGCACACGGCGATTTCATCGGCGTTGGTGTTCAGGGTGATCTCGGTGCACAGGTTCGAGCTGTGGACCACGCCCACGTGCTGCTGCGGCGAACGCAGGTTGCACGGGTCCTTGAAGGTCAGCCATGGGTGGCCGGTCTCGAACAGCATCGACAGCATCTTGCGCCACAGGTCTTTGGCCTGGATGGTCTTGAACACCTTGATCTTGTTGTACTCGGTCAGGGCTTCGTAGTACTCGTAGCGCTCTTCGAAGGCCTTGCCGGTCAGGTCATGCAGATCAGGAACTTCGCTTGGCGAGAACAGGGTCCACTTGCCGTCGTCGAAGACGCGCTTCATGAACAGGTCCGGGATCCAGTTGGCGGTGTTCATGTCGTGGGTACGGCGACGGTCGTCACCGGTGTTCTTGCGCAACTCGAGGAATTCCTCGATGTCCAGGTGCCAGGTTTCCAGGTAGGCGCAGACCGCGCCCTTGCGCTTGCCGCCCTGGTTGACCGCAACGGCGGTGTCGTTGACCACTTTCAGGAACGGCACGACGCCTTGCGACTTGCCGTTGGTGCCCTTGATGTACGAGCCCAGGGCGCGTACCGGGGTCCAGTCGTTGCCCAGGCCGCCAGCGAATTTGGACAGCATGGCGTTGTCGTGGATGGCCTTGTAGATGCCCGACAGGTCGTCCGGAACGGTGGTCAGGTAGCAGCTGGACAGCTGCGGACGCAGGGTGCCGGCGTTGAACAGGGTCGGGGTCGAGGCCATGTAGTCGAACGACGACAACAGGTTGTAGAACTCGATCGCACGGGCTTCGCGGTCTTTCTCCTGCAGCGCCAGGCCCATGGCGACGCGCATGAAGAACACCTGCGGCAGCTCGAAGCGCACGCCATCCTTGTGGATGAAGTAGCGGTCATAGAGGGTCTGCAGGCCCAGGTAGGTGAACTGCTGGTCACGCTCGTGATTGATGGCCTTGCCCAGGCGCTCCAGGTCGTAGCCCTTCAGTGCTGGGTCGAGCAGCTCGAACTCGACGCCTTTCTCGACGTAGGCCGGCAGGGCCTTGGCGTACAGCTCGGCCATTTCGTGGTGGGTGGCGCTGTCGGCCACGCCCAGGAAGCCCAGGCCTTCGGCGCGCAGGGTGTCCATCAGCAGGCGGGCGGTGACGAACGAGTAGTTCGGCTCGCGCTCGACCAGGGTACGGGCGGTCATCACCAGGGCGGTGTTGACGTCCTTGATGGCCACGCCGTCGTAGAGGTTCTTCAGGGTGTCGCGCTGGATCAGGTCGCCATCGACTTCGGCCAGGCCTTCGCAGGCTTCGCTGATGATGGTGTTCAGGCGTGCCATGTCCAGCGGCGCCAGGCTGCCGTCGGCCAGGGTGATGCGGATGCTTGGGTGCGGCTCGACCACGGCGTCGGTGTGGGCGCGGGTGGCGCGCTCTTTTGCGCGCTGGTCGCGGTAGATCACGTAGTCACGGGCGACTTTCTGCTCGCCGGCGCGCATCAGGGCCAGTTCGACCTGGTCCTGGATTTCTTCGATGTGGATGGTGCCACCCGATGGCATGCGGCGCTTGAACGTGGCAGTGACCTGCTCGGTCAGGCGCGCGACGGTGTCGTGGATGCGCGACGAGGCGGCGGCGGTGCCACCTTCAACTGCAAGGAACGCCTTGGTGATGGCAACGGTGATCTTGTCGTCGGTGTAGGGGACGACAGTGCCGTTGCGCTTGATCACACGCAGTTGGCCCGGAGCGGTCGCAGCCAGATCCTGGTTCGAATCAGCGGCCTGCGGCGCCTTGGCCTGCGGGTTCTCGCGAGTTGTGTCGGTTTGCATGGGTGTCTCCACAGTTTCTATATTGTTCAGGCGCCTTGTGGGCGCCCACCGTTCCATCCATCAGTTCGACCGGCCCGGGCGGGGGATGCCACGCGCACGTGCATCCGCCCGCTCGGGCTTACCGACTTCGGGACAGACTCAGGAATAAGGGGCAATCACTTGCCGCTCCCTGGCCGAAGTCAAAGATTCTGGGTCACGCCCAAAAACTGTTGCTGTCGGGTGCCAGGCGATGCCTGCAACACCCATACCCGAACAAGGCCCTGGCGGGCTTGCCTCGGTCGCGCCTCCGCAGGAGCGGTTTGGCTGCTGAAATCACCGTAAGTTCCGGCTGAAAAAACGCTTGAGTTTCTGCCTGGACTTGTGTTTGTGATTTGGGGCGAAGCCACAACATGTAGTGGTTCGCTGCAATGGGGATACAAGATAATGCGGTATTGGGGTCTTTGCAAGGCGAGCCGCTGTGGATAACTTGTGAGTACTTTGTGTGTGAAAGGTGGGTATTCGCTGTAGGCCTTGTCGCAAGAGGTTTTTGCCGGTTTCAGGCCTGTGACAGAATTTTTCGCGTGGTTGGCAGTGCCTGGGGCGGGACGTAGTATCCGGGGGCTATGTTGCCCTTTGGTGAAGGGCGGCAGCAGCCCCATCGTGGGGCAAGCCTGCACCCACCGTAGCGCACCGACAACAAAAATCTTGAACAGAGGTGACCGGCGATGGACCAGCCCAACAACCGCATCCTGATCGTCGAGGATGACCAGCGCCTGGCCGAACTCACAGCCGAATACCTGCAGGCCAATGGCTTCGAGGTGGCGGTGGAGGGCGATGGCGGACGGGCGGTGCGGCGCATCATCGACAGCCAGCCTGATCTGGTGATCCTCGACCTGATGCTCCCCGGAGAGGATGGCCTGAGCATCTGCCGGCGGGTGCGCGGGCAGTTCCCCAACCCCATCCTCATGCTCACCGCGCGCAGCGATGAACTCGACCAGATCCAGGGGCTGGACCTGGGGGCTGACGACTATATCTGCAAACCGGTGCGCCCGCGCCTGCTGCTGGCACGCATCAATGCGCTGTTGCGTCGCAGCGATGCGCCGCAGGGCAAGGGGCACGACCTGAGCTTTGGAGGGCTGCGCATCGACAACCGCCTGCGCGAGGCTTGGCTGGGCGAGCAGCCGATCGATCTGACCGGTGCCGAGTTCGACCTGCTCTGGCTGCTGGCCAGCAACGCCGGGCGGGTGCTGTCGCGCGAGCAGATCTCCACCTCGCTGCGCGGGGTGGGCTATGACGGCCAGGATCGCTCCATCGATGTGCGCATCTCCAAGATTCGCCCCAAGATCGGTGACGATCCCATCCACCCGCGCCTGATCAAGACCCTGCGCAGCAAGGGTTACCTGTTCGTCGGCGATGCCACCCCATGAATTCGATCTTCCTGCGCATCTATGGCGGCATGCTCGCGGTGCTGGTGTTGGTCGCGGTGCTGGGCGTGCTGAGCCTGCACCTGGTCAACGAGGTGCGCGCAGGCCAGCACCGCGAGGGTCTGGCGCAAGGCACCTTCAGCCTGATGGCAGACAACCTGGCGATGCAGAACGAAGTGGAGCGCAAGCGGTCGCTGGTGATCTGGGAACGCTTGCTCGGGGTGCCGCTGGACCTGGCGCCGCTGTCGATGCAGACCCTCGATGCCGGGCAGCGCAGCCGCCTGGCGCGTGGCCTGGTGGTGGTGGAGAAGACCGGCCCGCATGCGGCCAAGGTCTTGCGCCAGGTGGCGCACGAGGACGTTGTGCTGGTCGCGCAGGTCAAGCAGGTCAGCGAGCAGTTGGCCCGTGCCACGCTTTATCTGCTGGCTGACGAACTGGTGCGCTACCCGGTGACCGAGCAGCAGCAGCGGTTGGCACAGATCAGGCAGAGCAAGGGGTTCGGCTTCGACATCGCCCTGCAGCGGATCGAGCGGGTAGGGCTGGACGACGATCAGCGGCGCCGTGTAGAGGAAGGCGACACGGTAATGGCGCTGGGGCGCGATGGCGACTCGATCCGCGTATTCGCCGGTTTGTCCGGCTCGCCATGGGTGCTGGAAATCGGCCCGCTGTACCAGCTCAACCCTTATCCACCGCAATTGTTGATCCTGATCGCCTTTCTCGGCCTGTGCCTGATCGGGTTGGTGGTGTACCTGCTGGTGCGCCAGCTCGAGCGCCGTGTCTCGGGGTTGGAGATGGCGGCCTCGCGCATCGCCCAGGGCAGCCTGGAAACCCGCGTGCCGGCGGGCGATGCAGACTCGGTCGGGCGTCTGGCGGCGGCGTTCAATGGCATGGCCGAGCATTTGCAGCGTTCGCTGAGCATGCAGCGTGAGCTGGTGCGGGCGGTGTCCCACGAATTGCGCACGCCGGTGGCGCGCCTGCGCTTCGGCCTGGAGATGATCGAGAGCGCCAGCACCGAGCAGGCGCGGAGCAAACACCTGGCGGGCATGGACAGCGATATCCAGGACCTGGACCGGCTGGTCGACGAGATGCTCACCTACGCGCGCCTGGAGCAGGGCGCGCCGGCCCTGAAGTTCCAGCGCATCGACCTGGACAGCCTGCTGGATCGGGTGATCGATGAACTGGCGCCGCTACGTGCGGATGTGCGGGTGACTCGCGGGGCCTGTCAGCTGGGCGAAGACCAGTTGGCCTGGGTCGAGGCCGAACCGCGCTACCTGCATCGGGCGCTGCAGAACCTGGTGAGCAATGCCATGCGCCACGCCGAGTCCGAGGTGCGCCTGAGCTTTCAGCTCGGCCAGCAACGTTGCCGCATTGAGGTCGAGGACGACGGTCCGGGGATTCCCGAAGGCGTCTGGGACCGCATCTTCACGCCCTTCACGCGCCTGGATGACAGCCGTACCCGTGCCTCGGGAGGGCATGGCCTGGGCCTGTCGATTGTGCGGCGGATCATCTATTGGCACGGTGGACGGGCGCAGGTGGGGCGCAGCGAGGCGCTGGGTGGCGCCTGCTTCAGTCTGAACTGGCCACGACAGCAGGCGCCGGGGTGAGGCTCAGGCGCTGACAAGGCTGAGCAGGTGGCCGTCCTGCAGGCAGAACTGGCCATCCAGTTCGCGGCCGTGGTGCCACTCGCTCGACAGGTCGGTGAGCAGGCGCAGGCGTGCGTGGCCCGCGGCGTCCCACTCCAGCACTTCGGCGTGTTCGAAGTAGAAGCGTTTGAGGGTCAGGGGGTAGAGGGCCTTGAACAGGCTTTCCTTGAGCGAGAAGGTCAGCGTCACACCGAGGCCAATCCTTGAACGGTCCAGGCGCTGCAACTCGTCGGCGGTGAGAATCTCGCCCGCCAGGCGCTCGGCGCGCTCGTCGTCGAGCAGGCTTTCCTGATCCAGGCCGATGCCCTGGCAGGCGCCTTCATGGGCGACCACGGCAGCGGCCCAGCCCTGGCCATGGGTGATCGAACCTCGGATGCCGGCGGGCCAGACCGGTGAGCGGTCTTCGTGGCTGTCCGGAACATAGTCGCGGCCATCCAGGCGTTGCAGTGCCGCGCGGGCACAGACTCGGCCGGCCAGGTACTCGGCCTGACGCTTGGCCACCGAGCGCTGCAGGCTGGGGCTCTGCGCGATGCCGGCGCGCTGGAAGTCGTCGGCGGCCAGGCGCTTGGGGTCGAAGGCGCAACTGACCAGCACCGCGCCGGGGAGGGGCTGGGGTAGAGGCCAGTGGTGCTGGAGTGGGGTGCAGCAGGTGGGGAGTCTGTCCATGGGCGGTATTGTGCCAGTTCCGGCCCTTTCGCGGGCAAGCCCGCTCCTGCAGGTGCGCAAAGAATTCGTAGGGGCTTGGGCCCCTACTTGAACGCCTGCTTGAAGAACGCCTGCATGTCCTTCCAGGAGCTTTCATCTGCCGCCTTGTCATAGCCGATGTCCGGCCCGCCATGCGCGCCATGGCTCAAGCGGTCCGCATCCGGGTTGGTAAAGCCATGCTTGGCCCCGGGAATGCCAACGAACTGCATGTCTGCTCCGGCATCCTTCATTTCTTTCTTGAAGGCTTCGACCTGTTCGGCCGTGACCATGCTGTCGGCCTCGCCATGCTCGACCAGGATCTTCGCCCTGACCACGTCCGGTTTGGCCGGTGTCTGGGTGACCAGCGCGCCGTGGAAACTCACCACGCCATCGAGCTTCTCGCCCCGGCGTGCAGCGTCGAGCACTACCTTGCCGCCGAAGCAGTAGCCGATGGCGCCCAGCTGGTGCTTGTTGGTGTTGGGTTGCAGCTTGAGCAGTTCGAGCCCGGCGTCGAAGCGTCGCGCCGCTGCTGCTGGATCCTTGAGCGCTGCCGCCATGAACGCCTGGGCGTCCTGCGGGTGCTCGGTGTGCTTGCCGTCGCCATACATGTCGATGGCCAGCGCGTTGTAGCCCAGCGCCGCGAGGTCGCGGGCGCGGCGCTTGGCGTAGTCGTTCAGCCCCCACCATTCATGCACCACGACCACACCGGGGCGCTTGCCCTCGATGGCGTCGTCGTAGGCGTAGTAGCCGATCAGCGCAGTGCCGTCGGCGTCCTGGTAGCGGATCTCGCGGGTCTGTACCGCCGCCTGGGCGAAGGCGGCGCTGCACATCAGGGCCAGGGCAAGCAGTGAACGCATGAGGGGGTCTCCAGGAAAGATGCAGCCGTATCGGGTTCGTTCAGCCAAGGTTCAGCCGGGGTTCAGGAGCGGTTCAGGGCGCCCTGCTTACTCTAGCCCCCAGACCGAAACAGCGCACCTACTGGAGTAACAAAGCATGAAAGCACTCAACACCCTGATGGTTGCCATGGCTGTTTGCGCAGCTGGCGTTACCGCCACCGCCCAGGCCGACGACACCTTCGCCAGCCTGACCTACGGCCAGACCAGCGACAAGGTCCGCAAGTCCGGCCTGCTGCAACGCAACACCGACAACTTCAACGCCGACGGCATCATCGGCAAGGACAGCACCTGGGGCCTGCGTGTCGGCCAGATCAACGATCAAGGCCGCTACTACCTGACCTACGACAACGTTTCCGGCGATCACAGCGGCGTCAAGCTGCGTCAGGAAAATCTGCTTGGCAGCTACGATGTGTTCCTGCCGATCACCGACACCACCAAGCTGTTTGGCGGTGGCAGCGTGGGCGTCACCAAGCTGACCCAGACTTCCTCCGGTTATAGCCGCGACACCGACTATGGCTACGCACTCGGCCTGCAGGCCGGTGTTCTGCAACAGGTCACCGACAATACCTCGGTGGAACTGGGCTACCGTTACCTGACCAGCAATGCCGCCACCGAACTGTCTTCGCACGGTGGCCCGAAGGATGGCACCCTGCGCCTGAAGAGCAGCGCCCAGACCTACCTCGCCGCCAGCTACAAGTTCTAAGGTCGAGGCTCATCGAACCGGCAGGGGCTTCCCGTGCCGGTTCGCTGTTATGCTGTGCCGGCCCTGATCGCTCGGCGATTCGGGAGATTTAGACAGAGGAGATGCGGCATGAAATTGCTGGTGGTCGAGGACGAGGCGCTACTGCGCCATCACCTGTATACGCGTCTTGGCGAGACCGGGCATGTGGTGCAGGCGGTGGGCGATGCCGAAGAGGCGCTCTACCAGGCCGAGCAGTACAACCATGACCTCGCCGTGATCGACCTGGGCTTGCCAGGCATGAGCGGGCTGGACCTGATCCGCCAGTTGCGCAGCCAGGACAAGACCTTTCCCATCCTGATTCTCACCGCCCGCGGCAACTGGCAGGACAAGGTCGAAGGCCTGGCCGCCGGTGCCGACGACTATGTGGTCAAGCCTTTCCAGTTCGAAGAGCTGGAGGCGCGCCTGAACGCGTTGCTGCGTCGTTCCAGCGGCTTTACCCAGTCCACTATCGCTGCAGGCCCGCTGGTGCTTGACCTCAATCGCAAGCAGGCAACGCTGGACGAGCAGCCGCTGGCGCTCACCGCCTATGAATACCGGATTCTCGAATACCTCATGCGTCATCACCAGCAGGTGGTGGCCAAGGACCGTCTGATGGAGCAGCTCTACCCGGACGACGAGGAGCGCGATCCCAACGTCATCGAAGTATTGGTCGGCCGCCTGCGCCGCAAGCTCGAGGGCGACAACGGCTTCAAACCCATCGACACCGTGCGCGGCCTGGGCTACCTGTTCACCGAGCGCTGCCGATGATCCGCTCGCTGCGCCTGCGCCTGATGCTGGCCGCAGCGCTGCTGGCCCTGCTGTTCATGCTGGCGCTGTTGCCGGCGCTGCAGAAGGCCTTCAGCCTGGCCCTGCAGGAGTCGATCGAGCAGCGCCTGGCCTCGGATGTCACCACCATGATCTCGGCGGCGCGCATCGAGCATGGGCATCTGCAGATGCCCGAGCTGCTGCCCGACGAGCGCTACAACCTGCCCAGCATGGGGTTGCTCGGCTACATCTTCGACCGTGACGGCCGGTTGGTCTGGCGTTCACGCGCCACCGCCGACAAGCACATCAACTATCAACCCCGCTATGACGGGCGCGGCAACGAATTCGCGCGAATCCGCCAGGACGACGGCGACGAGTTCTTCGTCTATGACGTCGAGGTCAAGCTGCTCGGCGGCAAGAGTGCGGCGTTCAGCATCGTCGCGCTGCAACCTGTGCGCGAGTACCAGCACACCCTCGATGGCCTGCGCGAGAAGCTCTACTTGGGCTTTGGTGCGGCCTTGCTGGCATTGATGGTGCTGCTCTGGGCCGGCCTGACCTGGGGGCTGCGGTCGTTGCGTCGCCTGAGTCGAGAGCTGGACGAGGTGGAAAGCGGCGCCCGTGAAGGGCTGAGCCGTGAGCACCCACGCGAGCTGCTGCGTTTGACCGGCTCGTTGAACCGCCTGCTGCACAGCGAGCGCGAGCAACGTCAGCGTTATCGCGACTCGCTGGATGACCTGGCGCACAGCCTCAAGACTCCGCTGGCAGTACTGCAGGGGGTTGGCGAAAGCATGGGCCAGCGCAGCGACGAGCGCGAACAGGCGCGGGTACTGCAAAGCCAGATCGAGCGCATGAGCCAGCAGATCGACTACCAGCTGCAACGTGCCAGCCTGCGCAAGAGTGGCCTGGTGCGGCACAAGGTGCGCCTTGCGCCGGTGCTCGACAGCCTGTGCAACACGCTGGACAAGGTCTATCGCGACAAGCGTGTGACCGTGACCTTGAGCATTCCCGAACAGGCGTGGGTACCGATCGAGGAGGGCGCCCTGCTCGAATTGCTCGGCAACTTGCTGGAGAACGCCTACCGCCTATGCCTGGGGCAGGTGCGGATAAGCCTGGAGCAGTTGCCTGGGCAGCAGGTCTTGTGTGTTGAAGATGACGGCCCCGGTGTGCCGCCCGGCCAGCGCATGCGCATTCTGCAGCGCGGCGAGCGCCTGGACAGGCAGCATCCGGGGCAGGGAATCGGGCTTGCGGTGGTCAAGGACATCATCGACAGCTTCGATGCCCGGCTTACGCTGGATGATTCGCCCCTGGGCGGGGCGGCATTCAGGATCGTGTTCAACCTGGAGTGATCTTGCGGCGGGGGGCTCTTTGCGGGCAAGCCCGCTCCTGGATAGCTGATGAATCCAACCCCTGGGGGCTTGCCCGCGAAGCCCCAAGCGTATGCCCGCATCGGGCGGATTCCCGCCATCGTCCTTGTACGAATCTCGCCACCGGGCGGAAATCCGCCAATCCATCCCTGTCGATTCGCCCTGTCCTTGGGCAGAAATTTCCCGAAAACACGGGCCTTGCACCTGATTCGGGCATTTTGGCATCACCCTTGCTACAGATCTGGCAGAGGCCTGCTCAGGCAGCTCGAACACAACGACAAATCCCTCCAGGTGCAGGAGGGTTCGCGCTTTAGGTGCCTCGCCCTGGGAAGGGTGAAACGGCACACTTGAGGATAATTAAGCCATGACGAAACGTCAGCCGCTGTACAAGTCCCTGTATGTCCAGGTGATCGTTGCAATCACCATCGGCATTCTGCTCGGCCACTACTACCCCGAAACCGGTGTCGCCCTCAAACCCCTGGGTGACGGCTTCGTCAAACTGATCAAGATGGTCATCGCCCCGATCATCTTCTGTACCGTGGTCAGCGGCATCGCCGGCATGCAGAGCATGAAGTCGGTCGGCAAGACCGGCGGCTATGCACTCCTGTACTTCGAGATCGTCTCCACCATCGCCCTGATCATCGGTCTGGTCGTCGTCAACGTGGTTCAGCCTGGCGCTGGCATGCACGTCGACGTCAGCACCCTGAACGCCAGCAGCGTCGCAGCCTACGCCGCCGCAGGTGCACAGCAGACCACCGTCGGCTTCCTGCTCAACGTCATCCCTAACACCGTGGTCGGTGCCTTCGCCAACGGCGACATCCTCCAGGTCCTGATGTTCTCGGTGCTGTTCGGCTTCGCCCTGCACCGCCTGGGCAGCTACGGCAAGCCAGTGCTCGAGCTGATCGACCGCTTCGCCCATGTCATGTTCAACATCATCAACATGATCATGAAGCTGGCGCCGGTCGGTGCCTTCGGTGCCATGGCCTTCACCATCGGCCAGTACGGCGTGGGATCGCTGGTGCAGCTGGGCTACCTGATGGCCTGCTTCTACATCACCTGCCTGGCGTTCATCCTGATCGTCCTCGGCGGTATCTGCCGCGCCCACGGCTTCAGCGTCCTCAAGCTGATCCGCTACATCCGTGAAGAACTGCTGATCGTATTGGGTACTTCCTCCTCGGAATCGGCCCTGCCACGCATGCTGACCAAGATGGAGCGCCTGGGCGCGAAGAAATCCGTGGTTGGCCTGGTGATTCCGACCGGCTACTCGTTCAACCTGGACGGCACCTCGATCTACCTGACCATGGCTGCGGTGTTCATCGCCCAGGCCACCGACACCACCATGGACATCACTCACCAGATCACCCTGCTGCTGGTGCTGCTGGTTGCGTCCAAAGGTGCTGCTGGCGTTACCGGTTCGGGCTTCATCGTCCTGGCCGCCACCCTGTCCGCCGTTGGCCACCTGCCGGTTGCCGGCCTGGCGCTGATCCTGGGTATCGACCGCTTCATGTCCGAAGCCCGCGCCCTGACCAACCTGATCGGCAACGCCGTTGCCACCGTGGTCGTGGCCAAGTGGGTGAAGGAGCTGGACACCGACAAGCTGCAATCGGAACTGGCTTCCGGCGGTGCACCGCTGGTTGAAACCCGTCCGACCGACGACCTGGGCGTTGCTGAAGGCCCGGCTACTCGCTGATAGCGGTTGTAGTGAGGTGAAAGAGGCGACCTTCGGGTCGCCTTTTTTCATGCTTTCGCTCAACCCTTGAGCGGACACTTGTTACCACGTGTATCTAGATAATTACCTGACGCTGATAGCTGACTATCGATAGATTCGAGTGTGCCGCGAGGGTATTGCAAAAAGCACGACCTTGTCGCGATGCATTCATTTCATACGGTTCAGGGAGTTCAGGTAATGCTCAAGCCCAGTGATGGAAAAGCAAGTAACGGGTTGCGGCTCGAAGGTGATGACCACAGTGATCATCTGGTTGGCCTATACAGCGATGATGTGATCAGGGGCCGTGGCGGTCACGATGTACTGGAAGGAGGCAATGGAGATGACATCCTGTTCGGTGGTCCAGGTAGCGACGTGCTGAATGGGGGCGAGGGCGGTGACCTACTGTTCGGAGGTGACGGCGCCGATGTGCTTATCGGCGACACTGGTAATGACGCCCTGCTCGCAGGTGAGGGGGATGACCTGCTCGAGGGTGGGCCAGGTGCCGATGTGCTGAGCGGTGGTCGAGGTGCCGATCTCTTCGTGTTTTCAAAGTTGGCTGACATGGGCCTCGGCAATCGACGGGATATCATCACCGACTTCAATGGTGCAATGGGGGATCGCATTGATCTGCGTGGATTGGCAGCGTCCTCTGGCCTTGTCGGCTTCACCTTTATTGGTGATGCTCCTTTTACCGAAAAAGGCCAACTGCGTTTCGAGCACGGGCTGCTGTCGGGTAATGTCCGCGGCGGTCTCGCGCCAGATTTCGAAATCGAACTGATTGGTGTTGAACACTTCACGACCGCGTATCTGATCCTCTGACATCCTCGTCTATCGAGGTCACAGGTGGTAGTAGTGTCTATTCGACGCGTGTCTCGCCGCTGTACACCAGGATCTCCCGGCAGCGCCGGCACAGATAGCGTCGCCCCTGGCGCACCAGCTTGTGCCGCTGGGCGCTGAACGCAAAGTCGCTGTCTGCGCAGGGGCAGCGGTAGATATAGCGGGTTGCCACGCGGCGCTGCACCTCATAGTTGTGGCAGCGGTTGGGCGGCAGTTCATACACCCCGCGCATGATCAGTTGCCACTCCTCGCCATGGGCCTGGATGCGGTCACCGAACAGTTGATGGGCGATCAGGTGGGCGACTTCATGGGCCACGGTCTGGCGCAGGAAGTCATCCTGGTTCTCGCGGTACAGCTGCAGGTTGAAGCGCAGCAGGTTCTCGTGCAGATGAGCGACACCGGCCTTCTGGCCGCGCAGCTTGAAGCTGACTTCCGGGCGCGGGAAGGGGCGTTTGAAGAAGGTTTCGGCTTGCTGGTAACAGGTTTCGACGCGTTGCTTGAGTAGCTCGGGCATGGCGGGATGATTCTCCTGACGCGCCATTATGCCGCAAGCCCTGCACGCTTGCCGAGCCGCCGGTCAGCACGAAGCCAGAGGCCGCCAAAACGGCGGCCTCTGGCCCGACGCCCCAGTGTTGGTGTTTCTAATTGGTGTAGACCGGCCCCACGCCAAGCCCCCAGATGATCACGGTGGCGGCCATGATCGCCACCAGCACCACCAGGCCCACCGCCAGCACGGAGCTGGAGAACAGGAAGCCTTCGTCGGTGGGGATGTTCATGAAGGTCGGCAGCCCGACATACAGCAGGTAGACCGTGTAGCAGATGGCCGCTGTCCCCAGCAGCATGCCCAGCCACAGGTGAGGGTAGAGCGCCGCCAGGCCGCCGAGGAACAGTGGCGTGGCGGTGTAGGTGGCAAAGGCGATGCACTGTGCCATAGAGGGGTTGGCATCGTAGGTGCGCGCCATCCAGTGGATGAAGGCACCCATCACCGCCACCCCGGCGAGCATCGCCAGGTAGGACATGACGCTCATCCACAGCGCGCTTTCCATGGTCAGCATCACCGGTGGTCGGTCACCGATCACCCAGCCGACCTGGGTGGTGCCGATAAAGGCGGACACCGCCGGAATCGCCGCCAGGATCAGGGTGTGGGTCAGGTACATGTGGCTGATGCTTTCTTCTTCACCGCGAATCTCTCGCCATTCCTGGTCGGGATGGGTAAACAGCCCCAGAACGTGATGGATCATGCCGGTCACTCCTATCGTCGTCGCCAAACGCCCCCCAAGCGGAGCGCCTGTGGCCGAGGCCAGGCAACCGATCAAGCGGTAATATGGCCTTATGTCGCAGTATAGGAAGCAGAACCCGGCACAAACCCGGCTTTTTAGAGCAAATCGCGCTGTTGGCGGCGCTGTTGATTCTTTATCGGAATGGCCTACGCCTGTGCTCGGTTTGTGCGTAAAATAGCCGGCTTTTGTCACACCTCGCGGATCCAAGCGCTATGGGCACCCTCTCGGTCAACCAGAACAAACTGCAAAAACGCCTGCGTCGTCTAGCCGGCGAAGCCATCACCGACTACAACATGATCGAGGATGGCGACAAGGTCATGGTCTGCCTGTCCGGCGGCAAGGACAGCTACACCATGCTCGATGTTCTGCTGCACCTGCAGAAGGTGGCGCCGATTTCGTTCCAGATCGTCGCGGTGAACATGGACCAGAAGCAGCCAGGCTTCCCCGAGCATGTGCTGCCGGCCTACCTCAAGACCCTCGGCGTCGAGTACCACATCGTCGAGAAGGACACTTACTCGGTGGTCAAGGAACTGATCCCCGAAGGCAAGACCACCTGCTCGCTGTGTTCTCGCCTGCGCCGTGGCACGCTGTACACCTTCGCCGACGAGATTGGTGCGACCAAGATGGCGCTCGGCCACCACCGCGACGACATCGTCGAGACCTTCTTCCTCAACATGTTCTTCAACGGCGCGCTCAAGGGCATGCCGCCCAAGCTGCGCGCCGACGATGGCCGCAACGTGGTGATCCGCCCGCTGGCCTACTGCAGCGAGAAGGATATCCAGGCTTACTCGGACATGAAGGAATTCCCGATCATCCCGTGCAACCTGTGCGGTTCGCAGGAGAACCTGCAGCGCCAGGTGGTCAAGGACATGCTGGTGGAGTGGGAGCGCAAGCACCCGGGGCGTACCGAGAGCATCTTCCGCGCCCTGCAGAACGTCGCGCCCTCGCAACTGGCCGACCGCGACCTGTTCGACTTCACCAGCCTGAAGATCGACGAGAGCGCCACCCCGCGCTTCCTCGACGTGCTGAACATCTGACCTCATGCGCGACTATCAGTGGCTGCATGAGTACTGCATCAATCGCTTCGGCTCGGCCAAGGCGCTCGAAGCGTTCCTGCCGCAACCGCGCACGCCGGCGCAGTTGCGCGACATCACTGACGACCGCTACCTGTCGACCCTGGCCCTGCGCGTGTTCCGCGCCGGGCTCAAGCACAGCCTGGTGGACGCCAAGTGGCCAGCGTTCGAACAGGTGTTCTTCGGTTTCGACCCGCAGAAGGTTGTACTGATGGGCGCCGAGCATCTGGAGCGCCTGATGCAGGACGAGCGCATCATCCGCCACCTGGGCAAGCTCAAGAGCGTGCCGCGCAATGCGCAGATGATCCTCGATGTGACGAAGGAAAAGGGCAGTTTTGGTGCCTTCATCGCCGACTGGCCCGAGACCGATATCGTCGGCTTGTGGAAGTACCTGGCCAAGCATGGCAACCAGCTCGGTGGCCTGTCGGCGCCGCGCTTCCTGCGCATGGTCGGCAAGGATACCTTCATCCCCACCGAGGACATGGCAGCAGCCTTGATCGCGCAGAAGGTGATCGACAAGCAGCCCACCAGCCAGCGCGACCTGGCGCTGGTGCAGCAGGCGTTCAACCAGTGGCATGAAGAGAGTGGCCGGCCGCTGTGCCAGTTGTCGGTGATGCTGGCGCATACCGTCAATCATTGAGTCCTCGCTGAAGCCATCACGGGCTTGCCCCGCGATGGCTTTAACACTGAGCTCAGCTACCTTCCCCGGCCATCCGCCGCTCGAACTGAAACTTCCAGCGCACGTACAGCAACCCGCTGACGAACAACCCCAGGCTCACCAGCACCTCGATCCAGCCAAACAGCGCCCGAGCCGGGTCGAACGCTGCCAGCACGCCCTTGATGAAATAGATGTTCACCACAAAGCAGGTCCAGGCATGCGCCCGGGCGCTGCCGCTGAGCATGCCTGGCAGTAACAGCAGTAGCGGAATCAGCTCGATGGCCAGGATCACTTCGACCCGCGCCCCATGCAGGTCGGCGAACCACAGGTTGTTCACCACCAGCAAGGCGATCAGGCCGAAGAAGCAGGCCAGGCTCAGCGCCCGGGTCAGGCGCAGGCGCGGGGCCAGCCAGTCGAGTGCAGGCAGGACCTTGGGCTTTCTAGCCACGCTCGCCACCCAGGGCCTTGGCCGTGTTGGCCAGCCGTTGGCCGAGCGCCCTGCACAGGGCGATCTCGTGTTGGTCCAGCTCGCGCTTGCCATCGGCACCGGCATGATGGCTGGCGCCGTAGGGCGTGCCGCCGCCACGGGTTTCGAGCAGGGCCGATTCGCTATAGGGCAGGCCAGTGACCAGCATGCCGTGGTGCATCAGCGGCAGCAGCATCGACAGCAGGGTGGTTTCCTGGCCGCCATGCAGGCTGGCAGTGGAGGTGAACACCGCCGCAGGCTTGCCGACCAGTTCACCGCCTAGCCACAGGCTGCTGGTGCCGTCGAGGAAGTACTTGAGCGGCGCGGCCATGTTGCCGAAGCGGGTCGGGCTGCCCAAGGCAAGCCCCGCGCAGTGGCGCAGGTCGTCCAGCGTGGCGTAGAGCGCGCCGCTGGCGGGGATGTCCGGCGCCACGGCTTCGCACTCGGTGGAAATCGCCGGCACCGTGCGCAGGCGCGCTTCCAGGCCCGCCATCTCGACACCGCGGGCGATGTGCCGGGCCATCTCGCTGGTGGAGCCGTGGCGGCTGTAGTACAGGACCAGGATGAATGGATCGTTCACGGCAGGATCTCCAGGACTTTCTCGGGGGGCCGACCGATCACGGCCTTGTCGCCGGCGACCAGGATCGGGCGTTCGATCAGTTTCGGATGCTGGACCATGGCGTCGATCAGCTGCGCATCGGTGAGCGCGGGGTTGGCCAGGTCCAGGGCCTTGTATTCGTCTTCGCCGCTGCGCAACAACTGGCGCGCGCCGATGCCGAGCTTGCCAAGCAGCGCCTTGAGCGTGGCGGCGTCGGGCGGGGTTTCGAGATAGCGCACCACGGTCGGGGCCAGGCCGCGTTCTTCCAGCAGTTCAAGGGCACCGCGGGATTTGGAGCAGCGCGGGTTATGATAGAGGGTCAAATCGGTCATGACGGGTCGCATCCAGCTGGGTGTGGCGGCTATTCTAACCGCAGCGACCGACATTTCATGCCTTAAAACTTCGAGAAGGATTGACCCATGGCAAGGCGTTTGGCAGCTGCACTGGCCATCACCGCGAGCCTTTTGCTCGGCGGCTGCGGTGCGGACTACGGCGTGGACCAGCACGGCAATATGGTGAAGGCCGAGCAGATCGACGGGCACTGGCTGGTGCTCAACTACTGGGCCGAGTGGTGCGGACCTTGCCGCACCGAGATCCCCGAACTGAACACGGCGGCCAAGCAATGGTCTGCCCAGGGCATCAAGGTGGTAGGGGTGAACTTCGACGGGCTGCAGGGCGACGACCTCAAGCAGGCCGTGCAGGCCCTGGGCATCGACTTCACCGTGCTGGCCCAGGACCCGGCCGAGCGTTACGAGCTGCCTCGCAGCGAAGCACTGCCGGTGACCTACATCATCGACGACAAGGGCAAGGTGCGTGAGCAGTTGCTCGGTGAGCAGACGCTCGAAGGGCTGCAGGCGAAGATCAAGACGCTCAAGGGCGGCGCCTGACCTGTTGTCGGGGCTGCTTCGCAGCCCATTCGCGGCACGAGGCCGCTCCTACAAGAGCTCCGCAACTTCTGAATACTGCGGTGTTACTTGTGGGAGCGGCCTCGTGCCGCGAATGGGCCGCGCAGCGGCCCCGATGCACTTCAGCCTTCCTCAGGCCAGAAGCGCAGCGGCTTGCCTTCGGCCGGCCAGAAGCGGATCTGCTCGATCGCCGACACATCCCAGCGCTGCACCGTTTCCAGGGCCTGGAGGAAGCGCTGCTCCTGCTCCATCAATGCCGGTGCACACAGCTTGCGGGTCTTGCCGACCTTGCCGAAGCTCAATTGGTCGCCGTCCAGGGTATAGCTGGCGAACCAATGGTTGCAGCCGGCATTGCCATAGGCGCGGCCATCATCGGCCAGGGTGAGGGTCAGGTGGCTGTAGTCGATCAGCGGGCGTTCGCCGATCCACTCCAGCACATAGCTGCGCTCCTGCTGCAGTTTGGAAGGCTGCGCCGCGCAGCCGAACAGGCCGCCGAGTAGCGCGGCGCAGATCAACAGGTGTTTCACTGGGCGCTTCCCTGACAGTTGCGGCACAGGTGGCGCTCGCCCTGGCTGCTCCAGCCCAGTTCTGCGATGCGTGCATTGGCAGCGGGCTGGCGGGCCTTCTTGCCGAGCTTGGCATCGACGGCGAACTCGAAGTCGAGCAGGGCCTCGCAGCTGTCGCACTTGACCTGCCAGGTGAGGATTTCCAGTTCGTTGAACACCGGGCCGCTGGCCACGGCAACCCACTGGCCGCGCGGGTTGATCAGGTGGCGAACGCTCTCGACGGTCAGGCGCATGGACAGGTCCTTGCTGCCTTTGAGCGTCACCAGCAGGACGTCGCCTTTGTGCATCGATCCGCCGTTGCCGGTTACCTGGTAGCGGCCTGGCACCAGCGCGCGGCATTCGATCAGGGTGTGTTGCGGGTTGAAAAGGGTGTAGCGGAAATCGTGCTCGACCATGGGTCCTCCAGAAATGCCGCGTATCCTACCCTGTGACCGTGTTTTGCGCATCGCCTGCTGCCCAGCGGGCGATGTTGTCCAGGGTGGTCGCGGCAATCGCTTCCAGCGCTTCGCGGGTCAGAAACGCCTGGTGCGCGGTGACGATCACGTTGGGGAAGGTCAGCAGCCGGGCCAGCACATCGTCCTGCAGTGGTAGGTCGGAGCGGTCCTCGAAGAACAGTTGCGCCTCTTCTTCATAGACATCCAGGCCCAGGTAGCCGAGCTGGCCGCTCTTGAGCGCGTCGATCAGCGCCGGGGTATCGACCAGCGCACCGCGCCCGGTGTTGATCAGCATGGCACCGGGCTGCAGGCGCGCGAGGCTCTCGGCGTTGATCAGATGACGGGTATGCTCGGTGAGCGGGCAATGCAGGCTGATGATCCGTGCCTGGCCAAGCAGTTCGGGCAGTTCCAGATAGCGGGCACCGAGGGCCAGCAGCTCGGGGTTGGGGTAGGGGTCGTAGGCCAGCAACTGGCAGCCGAAGCCGGCCATGATGCGGGCGAACGCAGCACCGATCTGCCCGGTGCCGACCACGCCCACGGTCTTGCCGTGCAGGTCGAAGCCGGTCAGGCCATGCAAGGTGAAATCGCCTTCGCGGGTGCGGTTGTAGGCGCGGTGCAGGCGGCGGTTGAGGGCCAGGATCAGCGCTACCGCGTGCTCGGCCACGGCGTGCGGCGAATAAGCTGGGACGCGCACCACCGTCAGCCCAAGGTGTGCTGCAGCCGCCAGGTCGACATGGTTGTAGCCCGCCGAACGCAGGGCGATCAGCCGTGTACCACTGCTGGCCAGGCGTTGCAGGACTTCGGCGCCCAGATCGTCGTTGATGAAGGCGCAGACTACCTCGAAGCCCTGGGCCAGTGGGGCGGTGTCCGGGGTGAGGCGAGCGGACTGGAAATGCAGCTCCAGCGCGCTGCTGGCCGCGGCCTGGGTGAAGCTTTCCTGGTCGTAGTGCTGGCTGCTGAACAACAGGACGCGCATGGTGGGGATTCCTTCGGTGTGTCGTCGACGATCAGGCACGCAGGTGCGCCTGCTCCGCCAGCCGGTGGATGGCGCGCTCCAGGTCATCCAGCGCCTGCAATGCCTGAGGGCTGTCCTGCTTGAGCAGCGTCTCGCTGCGCTGACAGGCGGCCCGCAATTGTGGGACGCCGCAATAGCGCGAAGCGCCGTTGAGGCGGTGAACGCGCTCGATCATCGCCGAACGATCGCCTTGTTCGCGGGCGCTGCGGATGGCCTGGCGATCACCTTCCAACGAGGCCAGCAGCATCGCCAGCATGTCGGCGGCCAGGTCCGCTTTGCCGGCCGCCAGGCGCAAACCCTCTTCGTGGTCGAGCACCTTGAGCTCGTTGCCATCGGGAAAACGTTCAGTGGCGCGGTCCAGTGAGGGCGTACCGAGGCTCAGGCCGGTCCATTTCATCACCACTTGGGCCAGCTGGCGCTCGCTGATCGGCTTGGTCAGGTAGTCATCCATGCCACTGTGCAGCAGGGCGCGCTTTTCGTTGGCCATGGCGTGGGCTGTCAGGGCGACGATAGGCAGGGGCGGGCCACTCTGGCTGGCTTCCCAGCGACGGATCTGCTCGGTGCAGGCGCAGCCGTCCATGCCGGGCATCTGCACATCCATCAGCACCAGGTCGAAGGGTTCGTCCTGCACGGCCTGGACTGCCGCGAAGCCGCTGTCTACCGCCACGACTGCGGCGCCCATGCCTTCGAGCAGGGTCTGCACCAGCAGCAGGTTGGCCGGGTTATCGTCGACACAGAGGATCCTTGGCACCCGCGAGCCGGCAGTGTGCCGCGGTTCGCTGCTGGGGCGGGTCGGTTGCACCAGTTCCAGCAGCAGGCGGCGCAACTTGCGGGTGCAGGTGGGCTTGGACAGCAATTGGCCATGGGCATTGGGCAGGAACGGGTGATACAGCGCCTGCTCGGTGGTCGGGCACAGCACCACGCACTGGCAGCCCAGGCGTTCGAGTTGTTGGTGATACTGGCCGAGCTGGTCGGGCGAGAGGTTGCCCAGGTTGGCGCCAAGCACGGCGAATTCGAAGGGTTGGCCGGCCTGGCTGGCGGCCTGTACGCCTTGCAGCAACTGCTCGAACGACGAGAACAGGCTGACGCTCAAGCCACAGTCTTCAAGCTGGTGTTCCAGGGCCTGACGGGCCAGTTCGTGGCCGTCGACGATCGCTGCGCGACGGCCCAGCAACGCTTGCAGGGGCATTTCCTCGGCGTCGTCGTGGGCCTTGGGCAGGCTCAGGTTGATCCAGAACTGCGAGCCTTCGCCCGGCGTGCTGTCGACGCCGATCTCGCCACCCATCTGTTCGATCAGGCGCTTGGAGATCACCAGGCCAAGGCCGGTGCCGCCAGGTTGGCGCGACAGCGAGTTGTCGGCCTGGCTGAAGGCCTGGAACAGGGTGCGCACGTCCGCCGGTGACAGGCCGATGCCGGTGTCCTGCACGCTGATGCGCAGTTGCGCGGTGTCTTCGTGCTCGTCTTCGACCATGGCGCGCACGACGATCGTGCCTTCGCGGGTGAACTTGATGGCGTTGCTTACCAGGTTGGTGAGGATCTGCTTGAGCCGCAGCGGATCGCCAACCAGCGACAGAGGCGTGTCGCGGTACACCAGGCTGACCAGCTCCAGCTGCTTGGCGTGGGCCGCCGGGGCGAGGATGGTCAGGGTGTCCTGGATCAGGTCGCGCAGGTTGAAGGGGATGCTGTCGAGCACCAGCTTTCCGGCTTCGATCTTGGAGAAGTCGAGAATCTCGTTGATGATCCCCAGCAGGTTGTCGGCGGACTTTTCGATGGTGCCCAGATAGTCGAGCTGGCGAGGCGTGAGCTCGCTCTTTTGCAGCAGGTGGGTGAAGCCGAGGATGCCATTGAGCGGGGTGCGGATCTCGTGGCTCATATTGGCGAGGAATTCGGATTTGATCCGGCTGGCCTCCAGAGCCTCCTTGCGCGCCATGTCCAACTCGATGTTCTGGATCTCGATGGTCTCCAGGTTCTGGCGCACGTCCTCGGTGGCCTGGTCGATGCTGTGCTGCAGTTCTTCGTGGGCGTTGTGCAGGGTTTCGGCCATGCGGTTGATCCCGGCCGCCAGCTCGTCCAGCTCGACGCTGCCCATGGGCGGCAGGCGTTCTTCGAGATTGCCCTCCTTGAGCTGGGTGACCGCGTGCTTGATGCGCCCGATCGGGCCGTTGATCGCCCGGCTCATGCGCAATGCCAGCAGCACCGTGAGGCTCAGGCAGGCAAAGATCAGCAGCAGGCTGGTGAACAGGTTGCGATAGCCGCGCAGGAGCGTGCCGTCGTGGGACAGTTCGATTTCGACCCAGCCAAGCAAGCGCTCGGATTCGTTGGGCACGGCTTCGGTGGCCAGGTCGCGGTGATGGCCGAAAACCGGCATCAGGTAGCGCGTGGCGTCGTTGCCGGTGCGTTGCAGCAGTTGCGTACCGGTGCCGCCACTGGGCGGCTGGTTGAGCATGCTGGGGCCGGCATGGGCCAGGCGCGAACGGTCCGGGGCCAGGAAAGCCACGGCACGCACATCGGTCTGCTCCAAAGCCTCGGCGGCGATGCGCTCGAGCTGCGCTGGCGCTTCCTGGGCCAGGGCGGGGGCTGCGAGCGGTGCCAGTTGCTCGGCGATCATCTTGCCGCGTTGCAACAGTTGGGTGCGCAGTTCGTTCTGCTGCAACCAGGTGAAATAAATGCCCAGCACCAGCGCCATCAGCCCGGCGGGCAGTAGGGCCAGCAGCAGGACGCGGCTTCTGATTCCCAAACGATCGAGCACACCTGTCTCCTGTCATGTGCGTGCGGGCCGTCGCGAGTGGACGGGATCCCGCAGAACGTTACTCCGCACGCACCGGTAATGCACTTTGTTTGTGCGGGTTTTTTATGGCGCGCGGCGCTGGCAACGGCATTGGTCGACACTCGGTTGCCAGAACGGCGTCCCTCGCCAATAATCGCGCAACTGAGAATTCATGGCAGATGCCAATGCATACCGTATCCATTCACGACTCAAGCATCCTCGCCATCGAGGACGATCCGGTGCTCGGCGCCTACCTGCACGAGGAGCTGCAGCGCGGTGGTTTCCGCGTGACCTGGTGCCGTAATGGCCTGGAAGGCTTGGAAACTGCTGGCCGCGAGGCCTTCGATGTGGTGTTGCTGGACATCCTGCTGCCAGGGCTCAACGGTCTGGACGCCCTGGCGCAACTGCGCCGGCGCAGCGCCACGCCGGTCATCCTGATGTCGGCGCTGGGGGCCGAGGCGGACCGTATCAGCGGTTTCCAGCGCGGTGCCGACGACTACCTGCCCAAGCCCTTCAGCATGGCCGAGCTGCGCGTGCGCATCGAGGCGATCCTGCGCCGGGTCGCCCTGGAGCGCCGGCATCAAGCGCCGCGTGACGTCTTGCCGGGGCAACTGCATTTCGACGACCAAGCCTGCGACGTGACGCTCGACGGGCAGGCTGCGGGGCTTACGCCCAGTGAATACCGCCTGCTCGACACCCTCAATCGCAGCCAGGAGGAGGTGCTGAGCAAGCCCTTCCTTTACCAGCAGGTCCTGCAACGTGGCTATTCACGCCATGACCGCAGCCTGGACATGCATGTCAGCCAGATCCGTCGCAAGCTCAAGGGTATCGGTTATCACGAGCGCCAGGTGCGCACGGTATGGGGCAAGGGCTACGTGTTCTGTGCCGGCGAGGCAGACTGAGCATGCTCGATCGTCGATCGCTGTTCTGGAAGCTGGCGGTGCTGCTGGTGGGCTTCTGCCTGCTGATGATCGGCCTGAGCTACACCTGGGGCCGGCATATGGAAACCCAGAACGCCTTCTTGTCCGAGCCTGCCCGGCAGCTGTTGCGCGGTTATGCCGCCGAGGCCGAGCAGGCCTGGAACCAGGGCGGCCGGGAAGGCCTCGAGCGCTGGTTGCTGGACATGCGCCAGCGTGAGTCGGGCTGGATCGCGGTGCTCGATGGCAACTTGCGACCGCTCGCCGGGGCTCGCTTGTCCACTGAGGAAATCCAGCGCCTGACCCGCCTGCGCGGCGTCGACTGGCCGATGAGCAGGCGCAGCATCGACCAGCCCTGGCTGCGCTTGCCGTTCCCCCAGGCTCCCGAGCAGGGCATGCTGGTGATCGAGTTGCCCCAGCGCCTGACCCCCGGCCAGTACCGGTTGTTCTGGCGGATCATCACCAATGGTGTGATGCCGGGGCTGTTCACCCTGCTGCTGTGCGTGGGCCTCTACCGGATGCTGATCGTGCCGCTGAACCAGTTGCGCGAGCAGGCCAATGCCTGGCGTGCCGACCAGCTTTCGGCGCGGCTCGATTCGCGCACGATCGGTCGTGACGACGAGTTGGGCGAGCTGGCGCGTGCCTTCGACCAGATGGCCGAGCGCCTGCAGGGCACGGTAACCCTGCAGCAGCAACTGTTGCGCGACTTGTCCCACGAGATGCGCACGCCACTGAGCCGCCTGCGTGTGGCCTGCGAGGGCGAGACCGACGTCGCACGCCTGCGCGAACGCCTCGAACGGGAACTCGATTGCATGCAGCAACTGGTCGAGGACACCCTGCAACTGGCCTGGCAGGATGCCGAGCGTGCGCCGATGAACCTTGAGCCCATCCAGCTTCAGGCCCTGTGGGACCTGCTGGTGGAGAATGCCTGCTACGAAAGCGGCTGGGCCGCGCAGCGGTTGCAGTGCACGTTGCCGGCCAGCTGTTGGGTGGAGGGTAATCTCAACCACCTGGCCCAGGCGCTGGAGAACATGCTGCGCAATGCCATTCGCCACTCACCGCACGACGGGGTGGTGCGCCTGAGTGGCCAGCGCGAGGGCAATCACTGGCAGTTGTTCCTGGAAGATGAAGGCGGCGGGGTGGATGACGACGATCTGGAAAGGATCTTCGCGCCGTTTTCCCGGCTCGACGGCTCGCGCCCCGGGGATGGAGGCTTTGGGCTGGGGCTGAGTATCGCCCGCAGTGCGATCCAGCGTCAGGGCGGCAGGCTGTGGGCCGAGAATGGGCAACGGGGATTGCGGCTGTGCATGCGCCTGCCTTGTGTCGACACCGAGGGCTTGGCAGGTAAGCCTGCTGCTGAAAAGGCTTTCACCGTTCTTGCGAGCGCGAGTTTGCCCGCGCAGGGTTCGTCACCCATATAACTACCTGCTATATCTCCCAGCAATTGCGTGATATGGCGGCGCGTCCTTTGCCGGTATGATAGGCGCCCCTGCCGTCCTGATTGCGAAACACGCCCATGACCTTGCAGTACCCAACCATCGCCGATTGCGTCGGCAACACCCCTCTGGTCCGCCTGCAGCGTATCGCCGGGCAGACCAGCAATACCCTCCTGCTCAAGCTCGAAGGCAACAACCCGGCCGGCTCGGTCAAGGACCGTCCGGCGTTGTCGATGATCACCCGCGCCGAACTGCGCAACCAGATCAAGCCTGGCGACACCCTGATCGAGGCGACCTCCGGCAACACCGGCATCGCCCTGGCCATGGCGGCGGCGATCAAGGGTTACAAGATGATCCTGATCATGCCCGACAACTCCACGGCCGAGCGCAAGGCGGCGATGACCGCCTATGGCGCCGAGCTGATCCTGGTGACCAAGGAAGAGGGCATGGAAGGGGCGCGCGATCTGGCCGAAAAGCTGCAGGCCGAAGGTCGCGGCCTGGTGCTCGACCAGTTCGCCAACGGCGACAACCCGATTGCCCACTACACCAGCACAGGTCCCGAGATCTGGCAGCAGACCCAGGGCAGCATCACCCACTTCGTCAGTTCCATGGGCACCACCGGCACCATCATGGGCTGCTCGCAGTACCTCAAGGAACAGAACCCGGCGGTGCAGATCGTCGGCCTGCAACCGATGGAAGGCTCGGCCATTCCCGGTATCCGCCGCTGGCCGGAGGAATACCTGCCGAAGATCTTCGACGCCACCCGCGTCGATCGCGTGGTGGACATGTCCCAGCAGGAAGCCGAAGACACCACCCGTCGCCTTGCACGCGAAGAGGGCATTTTCTGCGGTGTGTCCTCCGGCGGTGCGGTCGCGGCGATGCTGCGTCTGTCCCGTGAAGTGGAAAATGCCGTGATGGTCGCGATCATCTGCGACCGCGGCGACCGTTATCTCTCCACCGGCCTGTTCGACGCGACCTGATGTCCAGAAAGAAAAGCAACAGCAGCGGCCTGCGCTTCCAGCCAGCCGGCGGCGACCGCACCCCACAGGTGCCGGTGGGCAAGAAACAACGCCTGGACATCGAACGCCTGGCCGGTGACGGACGCGGCATCGCCTTTGTCGAGGGGCGCACCTGGTTCGTCAGTGGTGCCCTGGCGGGCGAGGCGGTCGAGGCGCGGGTGCTCAATGCCCGCGGCAAGATCGTCGAAGCACGTCTTGAGCGCGTGCTGCAGGCCAGCCCCGAGCGGCGCGAGGCGCCGTGCCGGCATTACGCCCGCTGCGGCGGTTGCAACCTTCAGCACCTGCCCCACGAGGGCCAGCTGGCGCTCAAGCAGCGCCTGCTCGCCGAGCAGTTGCAGCGCGTAGCCGGTGTGCAGCCTGATGAGTGGGCCGCGCCGCTGGCCGGGTTGGAATTC
Organism: Pseudomonas sp. S44; assembly: GCF_016624805.1. Classification (NCBI taxonomy): domain Bacteria; kingdom Pseudomonadati; phylum Pseudomonadota; class Gammaproteobacteria; order Pseudomonadales; family Pseudomonadaceae; genus Pseudomonas; species Pseudomonas sp. S44. Next base: position 35,281 of record NZ_JACVTY010000021.1, on the reverse strand, counting down.
GGCTACCGCCGTCGCGCGCGCATCGCCGTGCGTTGGGATGTGAAGGCGCGCGAGCTGCAGGTCGGTTTTCGCGCCGAAGCCAGCCAGGACATCATCGCCATCGACGATTGCCCGGTGCTGGTACAACCCTTGCAAACCATCCTGCGACATTTGCCGACCGTGCTGCGCAGCTTGAGCAGGCCTCAGGCGCTGGGGCATGTGGAATTGTTCAGCGGCACCGCCGAGGCAGTGCTGGTGCGCCATGTAGCGCCGCTGGCCGACGACGACCTGGCGCGCCTGCAGGCGTTCTGCGAGCAGGCGGGTGCGCAACTGTGGCTGCAGGGCGAGGGTGAGCCGGCGCCACATGATGGCGCCGCGACACTTGGGTTTGACCTGGCCCCTTGGGGGCTGGAGCTGGCGTGGCGACCGGGCGACTTCGTGCAGGTCAATGCCCAGGTCAACACCTTGATGATCCAACAGGCGCTGGCGTGGCTTGCGCCGCAACCGGACGAACGGGTACTGGACCTGTTCTGTGGCCTGGGCAATTTTGCCCTGCCGCTGGCTCGCCAGGCCCGTGAAGTGGTGGCGGTGGAAGGTGTGCAGGCGATGGTCGATCGGGCTGCCGCCAACGCCGCGAGCAACAATGTGCATAACGCACGGTTTTTTCAGGCCGATTTATCGCAGTCTTTGGCAGGTGCCGAATGGGCCGCCGAGGGCTTTTCTGCGGTACTCTTGGACCCACCGCGCGACGGTGCCTACGAGGTGGTGCAAAGCATCGCACGCTTGAAGGCCAGGCGGTTGGTCTATGTATCGTGCAACCCCGCCACGCTGGCGCGAGACGCGCAGGTGCTGGTCGGCCAGGGGTACCGGTTAAAAAGGGCCGGGATTCTCGACATGTTTCCTCAGACGGCGCATGTCGAGGCCATGGCGTTATTCGAAGTGGGCCAGTAACGGCTGGCCCCTTGGTGCGGCTTCCACGGACGGGAAGCGGCACGGTTGATTGCCAGTGCACCCGCGAGGTGCGCTGTATGGAAAGGTAAACGAAACATGGTACAGGTGAGAGTGCACCAGCCGGTCAACACCGACGGCAGTATCAATCTCGAAGCATGGCTGGATCATGTGGTGAGCGTCGATTCGGCGCTGGATCGCACGGCGCTCAAGGAGGCCTGCGATTTCGCCCAGGAAGTCGAGAAGAAGGGCAACCCGGCCAAGCATTCCTGGGCCGACGGGACGTCGAGCTTCCAGGCGGGGCTCGAGATCGCTGAAATTCTCGCAGACCTCAAGCTCGACCAGGACTCGCTGGTCGCTGCCGTGATCTATCGCTCGGTCCGCGAAGGCAAGGTCACCCTGGCCGAGGTCGGCCAGCGTTTCGGCCCGGTGGTCTCCAAGCTGATCGACGGCGTGCTGCGCATGGCCGCCATCAGCGCCAGCCTCAGCCCGCGCCAGTCGCTGGTGCTGGGCTCGCAGGCGCAGGTCGAGAACTTGCGCAAGATGCTTGTGGCCATGGTCGACGACGTACGCGTCGCCCTGATCAAGCTGGCCGAGCGGACCTGCGCGATCCGCGCGGTGAAGGCCGCCGATGACGAAAAACGCCTGCGTGTGGCGCGCGAGGTGTTCGACATCTACGCACCGCTCGCTCACCGCCTGGGCATCGGCCATATCAAGTGGGAGCTGGAAGACCTGTCGTTCCGCTACCTGGAGCCCGACCAGTACAAGCAGATCGCCAAGCTCCTGCACGAGCGGCGGCTGGACCGCGAGCGCTTCATCAGCGATGTGATGAACCAGTTGCAGAACGAGCTGCTGGCCACCGGGGTCAAGGCCGACATCAGCGGTCGGGCGAAACACATCTATTCGATCTGGCGCAAGATGCAGCGCAAGGGCCTGGAGTTCAGCCAGATCTACGACGTGCGTGCGGTGCGCGTGCTGGTGCCGGAAATCCGCGACTGTTATACCGCGCTGGGTATCGTCCACACCCTGTGGCGCCACATCCCCAAGGAGTTCGACGACTACGTCGCCAACCCCAAGGAAAACGGCTACCGCTCGCTGCACACCGCGGTGATCGGCCCCGAGGGCAAGGTGCTCGAGGTGCAGATCCGTACCCACGGCATGCACGAAGAGGCCGAGCTGGGTGTCTGCGCGCACTGGAAGTACAAGGGCACCGACGTCAAGTCCAGCTCCAACCACTATGAAGAGAAAATCTCCTGGTTGCGCCAGGTGCTGGAGTGGCACGAGGAATTGGGCGACATCGGCGGCCTGGCCGAGCAACTGCGGGTCGACATCGAGCCGGACCGGGTCTACGTGTTCACCCCTGATGGCCACGCCATCGACCTGCCCAAGGGCGCCACGCCGCTGGACTTCGCCTACCGCGTGCACACCGAGATCGGCCACAACTGCCGTGGCGCCAAGATCAACGGGCGCATCGTACCGCTGAACTACAGCCTGCAGACCGGCGAGCAGGTGGAGATCATCACCAGCAAGCAGGGCAACCCGAGCCGCGACTGGCTGAACTCCAACCTCGGCTACGTCACCACCTCGCGTGCGCGGGCCAAGATCGTCCATTGGTTCAAGCTGCAGGCGCGCGACCAGAACGTCGCTGCCGGCAAGACCCTCATCGAGCGCGAACTCAGCCGCCTGGGCCTGCCGCAGGTGGACTTCGAGCGCCTGGCGGAAAAGGCCAACGTCAAGACCGCCGAGGACATGTTCGCTGCGCTGGGGGCCGGTGATCTGCGCCTGGCGCACATGGTCAACGCCGCCCAGCAGTTGCTCGAGCCGGAGCGTATCGAGCCGGTCGAGCTGGTGCCGCGCCCGGCGCGCGGGACTCGATCGGGCAAGCGCAACGACATCCAGATCCAGGGCGTAGGCAACCTGCTCACGCAGATGGCCGGTTGCTGCCAGCCGCTGCCGGGCGACGCCATCGTCGGCTACATCACCCAGGGCCGCGGCGTGAGCATTCACCGCCAGGACTGCGCCTCGGTGCTGCAGTTGGCGGGCAAGGAGCCGGAGCGCATGATCCAGGTGAGCTGGGGGCCGATTCCGGTGCAGACCTACCCGGTCGATATCGTCATCCGCGCCTACGACCGCCCGGGCTTGCTGCGCGACGTTTCGCAGGTGCTGCTCAACGAGAAGATCAACGTGCTGGCGGTCAATACCCGCTCGAACAAGGAAGACAACACCGCGCTGATGTCGCTGACCATCGAGATTCCAGGCCTGGATGCGCTGGGGCGCTTGCTCGGACGGATCTCGCAGTTGCCGAACATCATCGAGACGCGGCGTAATCGTACGCCTTGAGACTGCGTCGCCCCCATCGCGGGCAAGCCCGCTCCTACAGGTGCAGCGTGATCCCTGTAGGAGCGGGCTTGCCCCGCGATGAGGGCGCCACCTAAGGACCTGCCAGAGCATGACCTACACCCTCAACGACCTGCTCCACCTCATGGCCCGCCTGCGCGATCCGCAATACGGCTGCCCCTGGGATCTCGAGCAGGACTACACCAGCATCGTCAAGCACACCATCGAGGAAGCCTACGAGGTGGCCGACGCCATCGAGCAGGGCGATTTCGCGCAGTTGCAGGGCGAACTCGGCGACCTGCTGTTCCAGGTGGTCTACTACAGCCAGCTGGCGCGGGAGGAGGGGCGTTTCGAGTTTGCCGGCGTGGTTGATTCGATCACCCGCAAGCTGATCCGCCGTCATCCGCATGTGTTCCCCACCGGTGACCTCTACGCCGCACCCGACATCCCGCGCTTGAGCGAGGCGCAGGTCAAGTCGCGCTGGGAAGAGATCAAGGCCGAGGAGCGCGCCGAGAAGAGCACCCCCGAACAGCTCTCGCTGCTCGACGATGTTCCCGGCGCCTTGCCGGCGCTGTCGCGTGCGACCAAACTGCAGAAGCGCGCGGCCACCGTCGGTTTCGACTGGCCCGAGGCGTTGCCGGTGCTGGACAAGGTCCGCGAGGAGCTCGACGAGGTATTGCAGGCCATGGCCGATGGCGATGACCAGGCACTGGAAGACGAAGTGGGCGACCTGCTGTTCGCCGCTGTGAACCTGGCCCGTCATCTCAAGCAGGATCCGGAAAACGCCCTGCGCCGCGCCAACCGTAAATTCGAACGACGTTTCCGCTTCATCGAGCAGGCATTGCGCGACACTGGCCGACCGATCGAAGATTGTAACCTTGACGAGTTGGATGCCCTCTGGGGCGAAGCCAAACGTCAGGAAAAGAACCTGCCCAGCTGCGGCTGAGCCGATGCATAAGTGAGTGAACACCGATGAGCCTTTCCCTTCGCGATCAATTGCTCAAGGCCGGTCTGGTCAACCAGAAGCAGGTCTCCCAGACCAACAAGGCCGAGAAGAAACAGAAACGCCTGGAACACAAGGGCCAGGTCGAGGTGGACGACAGCCAGCAGCGCCTGGCCAAGGAAGCCATGGCCGACAAGGCCAAAAAGGACCAGGAACTGAACCGCCAGGTGCAGGAGAAGGCCGAGCAGAAGGCGCGTGCCGCGCAGGTCAAGCAATTGATCGAGGCGACCCGCCTGCCCAAGCTGACCACCGAGGACTACTACAACTTCGTCGACGACAAGAAGGTCAAGCGCATTGCCGTCAACGCCCTGATGCGCAGCAAGCTGAGCAACGGTTCGCTGGCGATCGTCGCCCATGGCGGCGGCTACGAAGTGATCCCGCGCGAGGCGGCGGTGAAGATCCAGGAACGCGATCCCAAGCGCATCCTGCTGCTCAACACCCATGTCGAGGAGGCCGATGAAGACGATCCATATGCGGCCTACAAGATCCCTGACGATCTGATGTGGTAAATGACGAAAACCCCGCTCAGGCGGGGTTTTTCGTGGGGGAGATCTTATTGTGTGCCGCGTTGGCTCTCGAGGGTCTCGAGCTCCTGGCGGTACTGGTGGGCTTCATGCTCGTTGTGGAACATGCCGACCAGTTGGCCCTGCTGGTGTACGTCCCAGATCCGCACGCCAGCGGCCAGGCCTTCGTGGGACATTCTCGATTCGTCGCGTTCGGTTACTTGGACAGTCATCGGTAAACTCCACTTCTGTTGGTCTGCGACACTGTGTCGCACACCTTCTTTATAGAGTTTGTTAGCAGGCTAAGTAAATAAAACGACGATGAAACTATGTTCATGAAACGCGCTGCGCTTGCTTCTGCAAGCCAAAACAAAGCCCCGCACTAGGCGGGGCTCGGGCTACAGCAGGTTACAGCGCAGGGAAGAGATCAGTTGCCTTTCACCGTCCTGCCATCGACCGTACCATCCTGCAGCACGATCACGTATTCCTTGCCATCGGTCTCGACCTGGCGCAGTTGCACCAGCAGGTAGTCCCAGTCCTTGGCGAACCACAGCTCGGTGATGCGCTTGCTCTGGCTTGGGTCGCGCACGCGCTCGACCTTGACCGCATCGACCTGGCCGGTCTTGGTGGCAACCTTCTCGGTGCCCAGCACGCGGAAGTCGTAGGTGTCGATCTCGTCACCGTCGACCACCTGGTACGTCATGCTCTTCTTGCCCGCCGCCACGTCATGTTGCAGGGCCAGTTGATAGGACGACTTGTCCAGCACCCCACGGTTGAGCGGCAGGCTGATCGCATCGCCACGGTCGCTACCGGTGACTTTCTTGCTGTTCCAGTCGAAGTCCAGGTCGACCTTCTTCGCCTTGCCCAGGCCACCGCGCTCGAAGTGATACTTCTGCGGCAGCAGGGTGTCGTTGTCCATGCGCACCGTGCTCTGTTCGGTCAGGCTGGCGATCATCATGGAGGCTTTGAAGTTGAGGTCCCAGGTACCGTTGGCGTTCTTGACCAGGCTGCGTTCTGCGGTGCCGCTCATGGGCAGCTGTTTCCAGTCGGCGGTGTAGCTGGCCGAGAAAGGCTTCAGATCAGCTGCCTGGAGGGGCAGGGCGAGCACGGCGAGAGCCAATAGCAGGGCGCGACGCATATATTCTCCTAGGGTCGAATCAAGTGACCGCTGGCCGCCAGCGGCTGGCCATCCAGTAATGCACCTTGTTCGCCCAGGCGCAAGCGTCCTTCGGCGAACCAGCGCACCGCCAGCGGGTAGATCTGGTGTTCCTGTTGGTGGACCCGTTGTGCCAGGCTCTGCGCATCGTCGCCTGGCGCGACCGCTACCACAGCCTGTACGACCAAGGGCCCGCCGTCGAGTTCCTCGGTGACGAAATGAACACTGCAGCCGTGCTCGGCGTCACCGGCATCCAGGGCCCGCTGGTGAGTGTGCAGCCCTTTGTACTTGGGCAGCAGCGACGGGTGGATGTTGAGCAGGCGACCCTGGTAGTGGCGCACGAAGTCGCCACTGAGGATGCGCATGAAGCCGGCCAGCACCACCAGGTCGGGGGCGAAGCCATCGATCAGTTGCACCAGCGCCGCGTCGAATGCTTCGCGCCCGTCGAAACCGCCGTGCTCGAGCACGGCGGTGTCGATCCCGGCGGCTTTGGCCCGTTGCAGGCCAAAAGCGTCGGGGCGGTTGGAAATCACCGCGCGGATCCGCGCGCTACCGTGTTCGGCGTGGATGCTGTCGATCAGGGCTTGCAGGTTGCTGCCGGAGCCCGACAGCAGTACTACGACATTGCAGGTCTTGCTCGGCATCAGTGTGCCTTGAGGTTCTGCAGCTCGACTTGGGCAGCGCCTTCGGCGGCCACGTCGATGCGGCCGATCACCCAAGGCTGCTCACCGGCCTGGCGCAGGACGTTCAGGGCGTTGTCGACCTGATCCTGGGCCACGCAGATGACCATGCCCACGCCGCAGTTCAGTACGCGGTGCATCTCGTGCTCGTCGACGTTGCCTTTCTGTTGCAGGAAGTCGAACACCGCCGGGCGCTGCCAGCTAGCCACGTCGACCACGGCCTGGGCGCCTTTTGGCAGGACGCGCGGGATGTTGTCCAGCAGGCCGCCACCGGTGATGTGGGCCATGGCCTTGACCGCGCCGGTCTTCTTGATCAGCTCCAGCAGTGGCTTGACGTAGATGCGGGTCGGCGCCATCAGCAGGTCGGTCAGCGGCTGGCCGTCGAGCTGGGTGTTCTCGATGTCGGTGCCGGACACTTCGAGGATCTTGCGGATCAGCGAGTAGCCGTTGGAGTGCGGGCCGGAGGAAGGCAGGGCGATCAGGGCGTCGCCGGTGACCACTTTCGAGCCGTCGATGATTTCCGACTTCTCCACCACGCCGACGCAGAAACCGGCCAGGTCGTAGTCTTCGCCTTCATACATGCCTGGCATCTCGGCGGTCTCACCACCGACCAGCGAGCAACCGGCCAGTTCGCAACCGGCGCCGATGCCGGTGACCACGGTGGCGGCCACGTCGACATTCAGCTTGCCGGTGGCGTAGTAGTCGAGGAAGAACAGAGGCTCGGCGCCGCAGACCACCAGGTCGTTGACGCACATGGCGACCAGGTCCTGGCCGATGCTGTCGTGCTTGTTCAGGTTCAGCGCCAGGCGCAGCTTGGTGCCGACGCCGTCGGTGCCGGAGACCAGCACCGGCTGCTTGTAGCCGGCCGGGATCTCGCAGAGGGCGCCGAAGCCGCCCAGGCCACCCATGACTTCAGGGCGTGCGGTGCGCTTGGCGACGCCCTTGATGCGTTCGACCAGTGCTTCGCCGGCGTCGATGTCTACACCGGCGTCTTTGTAGCTCAGGGAGGGTTGCTTGCTCATTGATCCAGGCCTTTAAGGGGGAGGGATTCAGGAAAACGACCAGCGCGGCCAAGGCCGGCTCGGGAGGCGGCGGCTGCCTGTACGTGACTGGTCTGCGAAGGCGCGCGATTTTATCAGGGTTGCCCGGCAGCGGCCATCCTCCATTGAACGGCAAGTGGCGAGCGGTAGGCTATAAGAGAAGACAGACAGCACCGGCGCGCGCTTTTGCTTGCCGCTGACAGCGTGCAGCTTGTAGCTTCTGCCCTGAAAGTCATCTGGACAGGAATCCTTCATGCGTTTTCTCAATTACCTGGCAGTGGTTTGCATAGGGCTGATCGGTGCAACGGCACAGGCCGAGACCGTATCGGGGCTTTACCAGGTCCGCGAGCCTGTCGATGGGCAGGGCAGCGAGGCGCGGACCCAGGCCACCGCCAAGGCACTCGACACCCTGGTGCTGCGTCTGACCGGCGATGCCAAGGCGACGCAGAACCCGGCGGTGGTCGCCCTGCGCAAGGATCCGCAACAGATCGTCAATCAGGTTGGCAGCGACGCCGGCCCACCTGAATCGGTGGTGGTGGAATTCGACCCCGGCAGCACCGAGCGCGCCCTGCGCCAGGGCGGCCTGGCCCTGTGGGGCAGCAACCGGCCGTCGATTCTTGGCTGGTGGCTGTACGACAGTGTCGAGGGCAGCAGCCTGGTCGGAGATGGCCAGAGCAGCGCCGAGCCGCTGCGTCGCGCAGCCCAGCACCGTGGCCTGCCGCTGCGCCTGCCGCTGGCCGACCTGCAGGAACAACTGGTGGCCAATGCCAAGCAGCTCGAAGGCAACGACCCGGCGCCGCTGCGTGAGGCGTCCGAGCGCTATGGCGCCGATGCCCTGCTGGCTGTGCACGCCCACGAAGCCGACGGCAAGTGGCAAGGCAAATGGCAACTGTGGCTGGGCGAGCAGCGCGAGCAGGGCACGGCAGAGGGGGCCGACCAGGCCGCGCTGGCCGACGCGGTGATGCTGGCGATCAGTACACGCCTGGCACCCCGTTACGTCACCCGCCCGGGCGCGAGCAGCGACCTGCAGGTCCAGGTGCAGGGCATGAACCTGCAGCGCTACGCCGAACTGCTGCGTGTGCTCGAGCCCTATGGCCCGCGGCTGCAGATGGCCGACGGCGACACCCTGACCTATACGGTCACCGGCAATCGCGAACAACTGCGCGCGCAACTGGGGCTGGCGCATCTGCAGGAGGTGCCCGTCGATCCGGCGCCTGCCGCCGCTCCCGCTCCCGCTCCCGTAGCCGAGGCAGCGCCTGGCCAGGCGGTCGCCCCGCAGGCGGCTGCGCCAAAGCCGTTCGATGGCCTGCGTTTTCGCTGGTAAGGAGCCGCGAACATGACTGATGTACGCCGTTGGGTATGGTTGGGCATAGCCCTGCTGATCGCCGTCCTGCTGTACCTGCTGCACAACATCCTCTCGCCGTTCCTGGTGGGCATCCTGCTGGCGTACCTGGCCGACCCGCTGGTCGATCGCCTGGAGCGCCTGGGCCTGTCGCGCACCTGGGGTGTGGTGGTGGTGTTCAGCCTGTTCACCCTGGTATTCCTCGCCTTGCTGCTGGTATTGGTGCCGATGCTGGCCAAGCAGTTGCTGCGCCTGTACGAGCTGGCGCCGCAGATGCTCGACTGGCTGCAGCATGTGGCCCTGCCGTGGGTGCAGAGCCGCCTGGGCCTGGCCGATGGCTTCTGGAAGTTCGACAAGATCAAGGCTGCCATCGGCGCGCACATGGGCCAGACCACCGACATCGTCGGCATCGTCCTGTCCCAGGCCACCGCCTCGAGCCTGGCGCTGATCGCCTGGCTGGCCAACCTGGTGCTGATCCCGGTGGTGGGCTTCTACCTGCTGCGTGACTGGGACCTGATGATGGCCAAGCTGCGCAGCCTGCTGCCGCGCCAGCGTGAAGACCAGGTGGTGGGGCTGGCGGGTGAGTGCCATGAGGTGCTGGGGGCGTTCGTGCGCGGCCAGCTGCTGGTCATGCTGGCGCTGGGCGTGATCTACGCGGTCGGGCTGTCGCTGATCGGTCTCGAGCTGGGGCTGCTGATCGGCCTGCTGGCGGGGTTGGCGGCCATCGTGCCGTACATGGGCTTCATCGTCGGCATCGGTGCAGCGCTGATCGCCGGGTTGTTCCAGTTCGGCGGCGACCTGTACCCGATGCTGGGCATCGTCGCGGTGTTCATGGTCGGCCAGGCCCTCGAGGGCATGGTGCTGACCCCGCTGCTGGTGGGCGACCGCATTGGCCTTCACCCGGTGGCGGTGATCTTCGCCATCCTGGCCGGCGGCGAGCTGTTCGGCTTCACCGGCGTGCTGCTGGCGCTGCCGGTGGCGGCGGTGATCATGGTGCTGCTGCGCCATGTGCATGACCTGTATAAAGAGTCGGATATGTACGCCGGGGATATCGATCCCGAGCTTTGAACCTCCCAATCGCCCGGCCCACGTGCCGGGCGAGCCCCTGGGACAACCCGCCACCTTGACGTTCCCGCCGCCAATTTGTTTGTGCTGGCGTTTCGGTTACAATCCGCAATCGTTTCAGCCGACCCAGGTCAATCAGACCAATGGCTGAAGCGTGTAAGGGTTCTCTGGCTGCTGAACAATGATCACAAAAAGCCTGCGCTGAAGAACAAGAAACACCTGGGCCAGCCACAGGCCCCCCTCCGTTCTACTGACTGGAAGTGATCAATGTTCAAAAAAGCTGGCAAGACCTTGCTGGGTCTGGCTGTCGCGGCGAGCTTCATGCAAGCGCACGCCGACGAAGCCAAGAAAGTCGATGTGCTCCTGATTGGCGGCGGCATCATGAGTTCGACCCTGGGCGTATGGCTCAGCGAACTGGAGCCGAGCTGGTCGATGGAAATGGTCGAGCGCCTGGATGGCGTCGCCGAGGAAAGCTCCAACGGCTGGAACAACGCCGGTACCGGCCACTCCGCGCTGGCTGAGCTGAACTACACCCCGATGGACAAGGACGGCAAGGTCAACATCTCCAAGGCGATCGAGATCAACGAAGCCTTCCAGGTGTCGCGCCAGTTCTGGTCCTGGCAGGTTCGCCAGGGCGTGCTGAAGAACCCGAAATCGTTCATCAACACCACCCCGCACATGAGCTTCGTCTGGGGCGACGACAACATCGCCTTCCTGAAGAAGCGTTACGAAGCACTGCAGGCGAGCCCGCTGTTCCGCCCGATGCAGTTCTCCGAAGACCACGCCCAGATCGCCAAGTGGGTCCCGCTGATGATGGAAGGGCGTGACCCGAACCAGAAGCTGGCCGTGACCTGGACGCCGATCGGCACCGACGTCAACTTCGGCGAGATCACCCGCCAGTTCGTCGGCCACCTGCAGACCCGCGACAACTTCAAGCTGAAGCTGTCCAGCGAAGTGCAGGACATCACCCGCAACAAGGACGGCTCCTGGCACGTCGAGTACAAGAACCTGAAGGATGGCAGCACCTCTGCCACCGACGCCAAGTTCCTGTTCATCGGTGCCGGCGGCGGCGCCCTGAAGCTGCTGCAGAAGTCGGGCATTCCTGAAGCCAAGGAATACGCAGGCTTCCCGGTGGGCGGCTCGTTCCTGGTGACCGAGAACCCGACCGTTGCCATGCAGCACATGGCCAAGGCCTACGGCATCGCCTCGACCGGCGCGCCACCCATGTCGGTTCCACACCTGGACACCCGCGTGCTGGACGGCAAGCGCGTGATCCTGTTCGGGCCATTCGCCACCTTCTCGACCAAGTTCCTGAAGAACGGCTCGTACCTGGACCTGCTGAGCAGCACCACCCTGCACAACGTCTGGCCGATGACCAAAGTGGGCATCGAGCAGTACCCGCTGGTCGAGTACCTCGCTGGCCAGGTGATGCTGTCGGATGACGACCGCTTCGAAGCCCTGCGCACCTACTTCCCGCACGCCAAGAAAGAAGACTGGCGCCTGTGGCAGGCCGGTCAGCGCGTGCAGATCATCAAGCGTGACGAAGAGAAGGGCGGTGTGCTGAAGCTGGGCACCGAAGTGGTGGCGTCCCAGGACCGTACCATCGCCGGTCTGCTGGGTGCTTCGCCAGGCGCCTCGACCGCTGCGCCGATCATGCTCAACGTGCTGGAAACCGTGTTCAAGGAGAAGGTCGCTACGCCTGAGTGGCAGGCCCGCATCCGCGAAATCGTGCCGAGCTACGGTACCAAGCTGAACGATTCCGCTGCTGCCGTGCAGAAAGAGTGGAACTACACCGCTGAAGTGCTGCAACTGGAGAAGCCGCCGGTCATCGACCAGAGCGTCGGGACCAGCACCGGTGTCGAGTCGACCGCACCTGCCGAGAGCAAGGCTGCCAACGACATGGCGCTGTAAGCTGCCTGAGGAGATGGCCTGTCGTCTGACAGGCCGTTGCCTGAAAAGCCACGAGAATCGCCGCAGGCGGGCTCGTGGCTTTTTTGTGCCTGGTTACAGTGCTTTGTGGCAGCGAGTCCCTGTGGGAGCGGGGCTTGCCCGCGAACACCGGCGAAGCCGGTGCCATCCACCGCGGCGCTCTTTTCGCGGGCAAGCCCGCTACCACAGGGATGGATTGCAATCAGTGGCTCAATGATCCACGTGCAACTTGTCGTCCAGGCGGTTGCTCGACGAGCCATTCTTCTGCGGGGTCTCGTCGAAATGCTTCCATTCGGCCTCCTGGAAGCGGAACAGGCTGTCATCCTCCGGCGCCTCGCGGTCGCCGTAATGGTGGATCGAGTAGTGGGCATACTCGACCTTGTCCGCCCAGTCGCCCTGCAACAATCCATCGGCCGCCAGGTCCCGGTACCAGTCGTTTTCCTTCTCGCTGGCCTTCTGCCGTTTGTTGTGATCGACGAAGTAACCGATGATCCCGCCGATCACCCCCAGCACCACGCCCACCAGGAAGAAAGGCCCGGTCAGCGCTGCGGCCGTGCCTGCACCGAACAGGCTGGCAGCACCGAGTACACCGGCCGAGGCACCGAAGGCACCGCCGGCGATCTGCAGGCCACCGGAGGCCTTGGCCAGCGGATCGCCATCCTTGATTGCGTTCTTGATGGTGAAGGCCCCCAGGACGATGTCGGCGAAACCACCGGCAAGGTCGGTGGCCGGACCCAGTACCTTGATCACTGACCCCGCAATCTTCGCCGCCTTGCCCGGTGGCAGCTTGACCGTGCCGGAGGCTGATACGGCGTCCTCCAGGCGCTGGGTAATGCCGCCATAGGCGTTCTTGGCGGCGTTGGCGTTGCCCGCGCCGTCACCGAGCACGTCGGAAAAGTCCCCGAGCTTGCTGCCGGGCAGGGTATCGAGCGCTTCGGCGATCTTGGCCTTGGTGCTCGCCGGCAGCTCGCTGAGCTTGAATTCGAACTTCGGCTCCTGGATCCCGCCCTTGCCCCAGATCTCCGGCAGGGTCTTGTCCAGGCCGAGGAAATCGACCAACCCGCTCTTGCCGACCAGCCCGCCGATGGCATCGCCGACCTTGGCGAAGTGGCTGCCAGCGCCGGCAAAACTGACGAAGTCCTTGGCGATCGACAGGCGTTGCTGCCAGGTCTCGCCCAGCTTGCCGCCCTGGCCGACCAGTTGATAGATGCCCGAGAACAGGTTCACCCCGGCACCCAGCGTGCCGAGGATGCCCTTGCTGTTGAGGGCGCTGAACACCTCGCCGAGGGTGCCGCGGTCGGCAATCGGCACATAGGGCTTGGACAGCACGGTCTTCAGGTCGGCCTCGCTGATGCTGCCCTTGGCCATGTCGATCTGCGACAGCTCTTCGAGCACCTTGGTGACCACCGAGGACTTCTGCTTGCCCTGCAGCCCCTCTTCGAGAAACTTCTCGATGACCTCCTGGGTGCGCCGCGGCATGTCCAGCAGTGAGCCCTTGAGCACACTCTTGAGCAGGCCGAACAGGTCCTTGGTAGCCAGCTCCTTGTTCTCGTCGGAAATCTTGCTCGGGTCGCCGACCAGGTCATTGAGGTCGCTGGTCAGGCCGTCGGCCTGGATCGACTGGGCCGCCTTGGTCGCCGCCTCCGGATCGAACAACGACAAGGCCGAGAGCGTATTGTTGAGGTCTTCCTTGGCCTCGTGGTCCTTGCCCTGCTTCTGCAGGTCCTTGAGGTAGGCGATGTAGTCGGGGTTGTTGGTCAGGTCGAGCAGCTTCTGCTTGACCTCGTCCTTGTTGGGGATGCGGTTGAGCGCATCGTCCATCTTCGACTTGTAGTCCTTCTGGATGGTCTCGTCGGCGAACAGGGTGCTGATCTGCTCCTTGAGCTTGCCGCCGTCGATGATGTCGTGCATGTCGGCGGAGGTGAGCTCGGTCTGCTCCTTGTCGAACACCCGCCATGTGCCGCCGAAGGCGCCGGGCTCTTCCTCGTAGCCGGTGATGCCGCGGCCGTTCTGGTAGGCAGCCTGCGCTTCGAGGGCGCGGACCAGCTTGGCGCGCGGGTCGTCCTTGGCGATCGAGCCGTCCTGCACGCCCTTGCGGTAGCTGTCGAGCAACTCCTTGGTGGCCAACTCGCCCACGGTCAGTTCGGGCGAGGATGCATCCTTCTCATCGGCCTTGACCCCGGTCTTGAGATTGAGCGCATCGAGTTCCTCGCGCGGTGGCAGGTTGTACTTGCTGCGGGTCTCATCGACCTCGCCCTTGGTCCAGCCTTCCCACTTGCCGACCACTTCGTCGTACAGCTGTGGGCTCAGCTCCTTGGAGACGATGAACTTGCCCTCGTCGGTCTCGAAGCGGATCAGGCCATCGCCCAGCTCGTCCGGCGAGCCGAAGGACATGTCCTTGTTCTTGAGAAAATCGTTGGGGCCGGCGAGCTTGTAGCCCTCCTTCTCGCTGTCGTGGATCTTGCCCCAGGTGTCGTTGGCGGTCGCCACCTGCTTGAACAGCTCCGGCGAGATGTCGCGCGAGACCACGACCTTGGTGCCGTCGTGGGTTTCGTAGGTGAGGACATTGTCTTCCTGGCCGGTTGTCCAGCCGAAGCCCTTGTAGTCGTTCAGGCCCGGGGCCTGGGTGTTGGCATCGGCCAGCACGGCACCGTTGTCCAGTGCGGTGCGGATGTCGCCAGCCTTGGCCGGGTCGCTGTAGACCTCGTGCAGGCCGGCCAGGTAATCGAACAGCTTGGGGTTGTCGTCGCGGGCGACCACCACTTTCTCGCCATTGTGTTCGTAGCGGATAAGGTCCGGGCCGACCTCGTCGCGGGCACCGATGGCCGTGCCGTCGAAGGGCGGCCAGACTTCATTGTCGGTGGCGCGCCGGTAGCCGTCGGCTTCGCTGGCCTGCAGGCCCGAGAGGCTGTCATAGGCACTGGCGGCGGCCTTGTACAGCTCGGGATTGTCGCGCTCGGACACCACGTACTTGCTGCCATCCTGAGTCTCATAGCGGATCACGCCCGGCCCGACTTCCTCGGCCGGGCCCACGGCGCGGAAATCGCCAAGCGTGCCGGGTACCTGCTGGTCGGCGCCGGCCCATTGGTAGCCATCGGCGATACTGCTGTTGATGCCCGAGAGTGCCTTGTAGTCCTGCGAGACCTGTTTGAACAGGTCAGGGTTGTCCTGCTCGGCGACGATGTAGGCCTTGCCGTCGGCGGTCTGGTAGCGGATCAGCCCGGGGCCGACTTCGTCAGCGGCACCGATGGCCTTGTAGTCAGCGAGGGTAGCGGGGGCCTGGGCGTCCTTGCCGAGCAGTTCGTAGCCGTCCTGCTTGCTCTTGGCGATGGCCTCCAGTGCCGGGCGGGCCTCGACGATCTGTTGGTAGAGCTTGGGGTTGGTGGCCTTGCTGACCAGCACGGCGTCGCCTGCGGTCGTCACGTAGCGCACGGTGTCGGCCCCCTGGGCGCCAGGGGCTTCGATCGAGGCCAGCTCGCCCAATGCAGGCATCTGCTCGTCGGGCTTGGCGCTGCGGTAGCTGTCGGCGTTGCGCTCGCTGTTGGCGAGCAGCACGCGGAAGGTGGCGGCGGGCTTGTGGTCGCGTGGCTCTGACAGTTTGATGTCGGCGCTACGGGTGAGGGGGCTGGTCGACATGCCGTGAAACTCCTTTCGTCGGGGCAGAAAGGGCGCAAGGCGTGTCAGTGTTGCTGGACGCTCGGCGACCCTCGAGGCGGCTCGACGGTAGCAGAGCAAGATGTAAGCAAAGGTTTCAGTGCACGGGAATTCACAACGTTTTACGGCAGTGAAAGGCCTGTGGGGCGGGCAAACCCGCCCCACAGGCCGATGCGATCCGATCACGCTTCTTCGAAATGCATCTCTGGCGGCTGCTTGCTGAACCCACCCGTCAGCACGGCCAGATACAGGATGCCCGCCGCCAGCCAGGCCAGGCCCAGGTAGATCGCCAGGTGATCCAGGCTCACCATCAGCCACAGGTCTGCCCCCAGACCGATCAGCGGGAACACCAGGAACAGCAGCACCGCGCGTGGCCCGCGTTCGCCACGGCCGATCCAGTAGTGGAACACCACCGACAGGTTGACCAGGCTGAAGGCCAGGAAGGCGCCGAAGTTGATGAACGAGGTGGAGGTCGTGACATCCATGTGCAACGCCAGCAGCGCCACCACGCCGCACAGCACGATGCTGCCGACCGGGGTGCCGAAGCGCTCGCTCAGGCGCCCGAAGAATGCCTTGGGCAGTACACCGTCACGCCCCATGGCGAACAGCAAGCGCGAGGCGCTGGCCTGGGCGGACAGCCCCGAGGTGAACTGACCGACGATCAAGCCGACCAGGAACAGGCTGACGAACAGGTCGCCACCGATGTTGCGGGCGATCTCGTAGGCCGCCGAGTCGGCGTTTTCGAACTGGGTGGAGGGGTGGGCAAGCTGCACGAAGTAGCTGGCGGCGATGAACAGGAAGCCACCGATCAGGGTAATCAGCAGGATTGCCCGCGGGATGTTCTTGCGCGGCTCGTGGGTTTCCTCGGTCAGGGTACTCACGGCATCGAAGCCCAGGAACGAATAGCAGGCAATCGCTGCACCGCTCATGATCAGCGGCAGTTGCACGCCTTCCTTGAAGAACGGCTCAAGCGACCACAGCGGTTTGCTCGCGTCCCCCAGCACATAGTGGATCGCCAACACCACGAAGGCCGCCAGCACGAGGAACTGCACCAGCATCAGCGCGCCGTTGATGTTCTTTGCCAGGCGCAGGCCGACCACGTTGATCGCCGTGGTCACGCCGATGAACGCCAGCACCCACAGCGCCTGTGGCACGGCGGGGAAGGCCGAGTGCAGGTAGGCTGCGCCGATCAGCCAGATGGCCATGGGCAGGAACAGGTAGTCGAGCAGCACGCCCCAGCCGGCCAGGAAGCCCAGTTTCGGGCTGATCGACTTGCGCACATAGGTGTACGCCGAGCCCGCCACCGGGAAAGCGGCGGCCATGCGCCCGTAGCTCAGGGCGGTGAACAGCATGGCGACGGAGGCGGCGAGGTACGCCGAGGGGACCACGCCGCCAGTGGTGTCGGCGAGGATGCCGAAGGTGCCGAGGACGATGATCGGGGTCATGTAGGCGATGCCGAACAGCACCACCGCACTGAGCGAAAGGGTTCGCTTGAGTCGGGCCATTACTGCTTACTCCAGATTATGTTTGTTATGCAGAGTCGAAATCGACGCAAAAAATGGCATCCCTTGCCCGTCGCGGGTCAGCGCTTTGCAGTCTGCGTGACCCTCAGGATTGTTGAGTTCCCTATAGATGCGGTGGTGTCAGCGGTTATCGATGATCAGCTCGCGCAGGCCGTTATCGTGCTCGCGCACTTCACCCGGCAGGACAAAGCGGCGCTCGGCCAGGTAGCTGTAGTCGCGACGGGCAACATCCAGTTGCGCCAGGTCCAGTTCCAGCCCGATGCGGCACTCCTCGCGCCCGGCTTCGCAGAGCAACTGCCCGTACGGGTCGACCACCGCGCTGCCGCCGGCGAACACCAGGGCGCCATCACCCTCGCCGACGCGGTTGACCATCACCGCGAATGCCTGGTTTTCCATGGCGCGGCCACTGATCGCGGTGCGGTGGGTCGGCCCGTAGGGATCCATGTTGCCGTTGGTCACCAGGATCAGCTCGACGCCCAGTTGGCCGAGGGCGCGGGCGCTTTCGGGGAACTCGATGTCGAAACAGATCAGCAAGCCGACCCGCACCCCCTTGAACAGCGTGGTGGCGTAGCGGTCGCCCGGAGTGAAGATGCCGCGGTCCGACGCCCACAGGTGGGTCTTGCGGTATTTCAGGGCGATGCCTTCAGCGGTGATCAGCAGGGTGGTGTTGTAGAAGCGGCCGTCTTCCCCCGCTTCGGCCATGCCGACCACCACGCCGACGTCACGTTCGCGCGCTGCCTGTTGCACGGCGCGTACGCTTGGGCCGTCAAGGGGTTCGGCGAGGGTTGCGATGTTGTCTTCGCTGGGGAACCCCATCAGCTGGGTTTCAGGGAAGACCACCAGGTCGGTGCCGGCAGGGCAGGCGTGGATCGCCTCCAGGGTGCGGCTCAGGTTGTAGGCGGTGTCACCGTCGCGGCCCACCAGTTGCACGAGTTCGACCTTCATTGCTGTTCTCATAGACCCAATCTTTTATTGAAATGCCCGAGCCATGGCGGTGACATGACCGCCCGGTGAAAAACGGTCAGAATGCGCATCGGACCGAGGCAAGGCTTGCCCGAGTATGCGTCGGGCACCGTATCAGGGGTAATTACGCCCACGTGGTAACCCAACAGGGGTAGAGGCATGAACCTTACGCTGCAGGACCTGGCCTGGCACCGCTCGGTCGGTCACCTGGTCGAGACGCTCGACAAGCCCGGCTTCTGGCTCGCCCTGGTGCGCCTGCTCGATCAGTATGTGCCGTTCGACAGCTGGGTGGCCTTGCTCTTCAGCAATGGTAGACCGCAAGTGTTCGCCGAGTGTCCAGGCGAGGATGGCGGGCCCGACCCGCTGTTCCAGGACTACCTCAAGGGCCTGTACCTGCTCGACCCGTTCTACATCGCCAGCCGCGAGGCGCCGGGCAGCGGCCTGTTCCAGCTGGCGGACGTGGCGCCGGAGTGCTTCGAGCAGACCGACTACTACCAGCGCTATTTTCGCCTGAACGTGGTCGCCGACGAGGTGCAGTTCAATGTCCAGCTCGAGAAAGAGCGCACCTTGTGCCTGTCGCTGGGGACCAAGGGGCGTTTCAGCGCCGAGCAGATCACCCTGCTCGACCTGCTGCGCCCCTGGGTGGCCGGGCTGATGCGCCAGCGCATGACGTTCGAGCGTGAATTACTGGAGCAGGCTACGCCACCGGCGCCACGCTGGCAGAGTCGCCTGGAGGAAACCGTCGAGGCGCTGCAGACACCTCTGACTGCACGGGAACTGGAAGTCGGGCGCTTGATGCTCAGTGGTTGTTCGAGCAAGGAAATAGCGCGCAAGCTGGCGATATCCGCCGAGACCGTGAAAGTGCACCGCAAGCACATGTACAGCAAATTGGGCATCAAGTCACAGTCCGAGTTGTTCTCGCTGTTTCTGCAGGCGCAAAGTTGATTGAGTTCACAGAATTCATTATTTATCCGTTCATCCTGCCGCCTTGTAATATTTGCCCTGTAGTGCCTCCTGGGTGACTACGTTTGTTCGGTAACTGAACTTCACTGCCGGCTGTTTCGACCAGAAAAACAGCGCGTTTTACCCAATCCGAGACAATCAAAGGTATTCGGCCTTCCAGCTGAAGGCCTTGCTGTGCCTGGCTTGTAGCCTGTGTAGAGACGCTGCATGGTGATTTGTATCAAGAGTTTTCCCAACCTTTCACAACGTTTCACAGCAGTGGCGAATATTCATTGCCTAACATGGGCCCCGTGTTAGAGAGCGACTGCCTACATCCCCTTCGGTCGCTGTCTTGCACGGACTTCTACCCGCCTCAAAGCGGCTTCTTACGAATCCCTATCCTGAAGGAGTATCACCATGAGCAACGTACCTCCAGCAAGCAGCGGTGGCGGCGCAGATGCAGCAATCGCCAAGATGGAAGCCACTTTCAACATGGCTATCGAGAAGTCGGCCCAGATCACCGAGCTGACCACTGCCAAGAAGGCTGAGCTCGACGCCACCAAACAGCGTCCGCAGAACTGACGTTGTGCCTTGCGGGCGGGGGTTGCTCCGCCCGCATGTCTTGCAACGACGCATTTTTCGGCAAGGGTCTGAATGGCCGTTGCCCGTGGTATTCACGGTGGTGCCCCGCCCATGACAGCCCTTACCGCTCTGGCCGCCGTCACCGGTGGCGCGACAGCCTCCAAGCCGGTACTCAGCGTCACCCAGGGTCTGCACCAGGGTGGCCGGATCAGTCTGGACGGCACCCAGTACACCTTCGGCAGCACACCTGATGCCGACTTCATTCTCAATGACCCGGGCGTCGAGCCCCGCCATCTGGTATTGCGCCTGGCAGACGGCAAGGTCGCAGTCGAGGCCGTGGGCGGCGAAGTGCGGGTCGAAGACCAGCAGGGGCGGGCGATCATCGTTCCGCTCGGCAGCGGTTATCGCGCTCAGTTGCCGCTGCGTATCGCCTTGGGCGAGGCGCAGTTGAGCCTGGAGCACGAACAGCCCGCGCGCGCCGCTGCCGCAATCGCACAGCCCCAGCACGCCTCGGCATTCACCCGCACCCACGTCGCGCTGGCGCTGGGCCTGATGCTGATCTGCGCCTTCGCCTACGCCATGCGTGGCGAGCCACCCAAGCCCCTGGCCGCCAGCGTGACCCCCGTACCGCGCGCGCCGCAGCTGCCTTCGCTGGCGCAGGCCCATCAATGGCTGGGGCAGCAGTTGCTGGCCAACGGCCTGGAAGGCGTACGGCTCAGCGAAGCAGGCGGGCAACTGGTGGCCGAGGGGCGCCTGGACCTGACGCAGAAGGCGCGCTGGCTCGCCGTACGCCAGGACTACGACCAGCGCTACGGCCAGCAGGTGATGCTGCACAGCACGGTCACCGCCCAGGCCGATGTCGCCCGTCCACGGGTGCGCTTCCAGGCGGTGTGGTTCGGCAACAACCCCTATGTGATCAGCGAAAGCGGCAAGCGCCTCTATCCCGGCGCGGCCTTGGCCGACGGCTGGATGCTGGAACGTATCGACAGCGACCAGGTGATCCTGGCCAGGGGTGAAGAACGCTTCACCCTGACCTTATAGGACCGAGCATGAGGATCGAGCCGCGGCCATTGTTGCCGTCTTCCACCGAAAAGACCGCCTCCGTTGAGGCCGTACGCCCGCTGCAGGCGCGCCCCAACGCCCGCTTCGATGCGCTGCTGGGCAAGCGGGAAGTGGCTGGCCGCCGTTCGCTGCGCGCAGAGCTCGAGCAAGCCTGTGCCGGCGAGGAGATCAACCCGGACCTGTTCAGCGGCACCCGTGCGCTGGACCTGCTGCAGTACCTGCTGGACGAAGTCATGCCTTCGCTGGATGCCGAACCGGAGATCCGCGAGCTGGCCGAAGACCTGCTTCGTGAAGAGATCCACCTGCGCCAGTCCCTGGAGCAGCAACGCGCCGAGGTGCAGGAACCATGATGTCCCGCGAACGACACGACAGCATCGAACTGCTCAAGGGCCTGGGCGACCTCTACCGCCGCAGCGGTCAGCCCCAGCGCGCGCTGGTGATGCTGTTGATCGCCGCGCAGATGGCCCCCCAGGACGGCACGCTGCTGCGCTACCTGGCCATGGCTTTCACCGACAGCGGCAACGCCAGTCGCGCCCTGAACGCACTCGACCGCCTCACCGAGCAGGAAGGCGAGTCACCCGGCCTGTTGCTGCTGCGCAGCCATGCGCTGTGGCGCGGTGGGCGCAAGGACGAGGCGCGCCAGTGCTTCAAGCGCTACCTCAGTGCACGCAGGGCCGCCCGATGAGCCCGCTCGATCGCCTCAACGGCCTGGCGCGTGCGGCGTCCCAGCGCACCGACGTGATCATCGTGTCGTTCATGCTGATGGCCATCGCGATGATGATCATCCCGCTGCCGACCTACCTGGTCGACGGCCTGATCGGCCTGAACATCGCACTGAGCATGCTGATCCTGATCGTCGCCTTCTATATCAACCACTCGGTGGAGTTCTCGGCGCTGCCGCCGCTGATCCTGCTGAGCACCCTGTTCCGCCTGTCGCTGTCGATCACCACCACGCGGCTGATCCTGCTGCACGGCGATGCCGGCCATATCGTCCAGGCGTTCGGTGACTTCGTCATTGCAGGCCAGGTGGTGGTCGGCCTGGTGGTGTTCCTGATCATCACCGTGGCGCAGTTCGTGGTCATCACCAAAGGTGCCGAGCGGGTTGCCGAGGTGGCCGCGCGCTTCACCCTCGATGCCATGCCCGGCAAGCAGATGAGCATCGACAACGACCTGCGCAACGGCGACATCGACCAGGCCGAAGCTCGTCGCCGTCGTTCGCGCCTGGAGCGTGAAAGCCAGATGTTCGGCGCCATGGACGGTGCGATGAAGTTCGTCAAGGGCGACGCCATCGCCGGCCTGGTGATCCTCGCGGTGAACCTGCTGGGCGGCATGCTGATCGGCATGGTCGAGCGCGACATGCCGTTCGGCACCGCCGTGCACACCTATTCGCTGCTGACCGTCGGTGATGGCCTGATCGCACAGATTCCGGCGCTGCTGATTTCGGTGGCGGCCGGCACCGTGGTCACCCGCGTCAACAGCGACGGCGCCAGCGGTGACCTGGGGACGGAGATCATTCGCCAGTTGGGCGCCAGCCACCGTGCCTTGTTCCTCACGGCATTGATCCTGCTGGGCATCGGCCTGCTGCCGGGCTTCCCGGCGGCGGTGTTCTTCGTGCTTGCCGCAGTGCTGGCTGGCTCGGCGTTCTACCTCAAGCGTCGCCAGGCGGCCGAGCAGGCTGAGCCGGTGCAGGCACAGGAGGCCGAGGATGAACCCCAGGTGCCAGCGGTGGAGGCCAGCGTGTCGGCGAGCAAGCCGCTCAACTGTCGCATCCTCCTGGTCATGGGGCCGGGCCTTGCGGCCAGTGCGCCGGAGCAGCCGTTGCGCCAGCGCTTCGAGGCGCTGTGCCACGAGATCCGTGGCGAGCTCGGCATCGATGTGCCCCTGGCCGCCGTGCATGTGGACGCGAAGAGCGCCGCCCAGCGCTTCGTCATCGAACTTGAAGGCGTGCCGGTGAGCGAAGGTGAACTGCCCGCCGATTGCCTGCTGCTCAGGGACGACCCGGTCAATGTGCAGTTGCTCGACATCCCGATGATCGAAGCCGACTCGCCCCTGGCTGCGCGCAGCGCCCACTGGATCGCTCGTGAGTACCAGGAGCGTCTGGAACAGGCGGGCATCGGCTTCATGCTCCCCGAGGAAGTGCTACGGGCGACGGTCGAGCGCACCCTGCGCCGCTACGCGGCAGATTTTCTCGGCATCCAGGAGACCCGTGCGCTGCTGGAAAGCATCGAGGGCAGCTATGGCGAACTGATCAAGGAAGTGCTGCGCAACCTGTCGTTGCAGCGCATGGCCGAAGCCCTGCGCTACCTGGTTGCAGAGGGGGTGTCGATCCGCAACCAGCGCGCCTTGCTTGAGGCCATGGTCGACTGGGGTGGACGCGATGCCGACGCCGCGCACCTGGCCGAGCACCTGCGCGCCGCCCTGGCCCGACAGATCAGCCACCAATATGCCGACCGCAACCGGGTGATCAGCGCCCTGGTGCTGGCGCCGGCTTTGGAGCAGCAGTTGCGCACGGGCATGCGCCGTCAGGACGGTGGCCGCGAGGCGATTCCCGAGCAGGTCAGCCGCGCCTTGATGCTGCAACTGCGCCAGGCCTGCGAGCGCCTGCCCGAAGACCGCACCAGCGTGCTGCTGGTGCACCCGGAACTGCGCCGCCACCTGCGCCGCCTGGTGCTGCGTGGCGACATGGAGCTGGCCGTGCTGTCGTTCCGCGAGCTGGCCGGTGAATACAACCTGCAGGCCGTGGGCACCCTCGAACTTGGCGACACCTCTCAACGCCGCTCCACCAGCGGCGCTTCGGTCACTTCTCTGGCGAGTGCTTCATGATCGGTTCATCACGCATCGGCGCTGTGTTTCATTACCGTTTGTGGCTGGGTCTGGCCGGCATGCTGCTGTCGTTGCTGGCCTGCGCCGACGAGATCGCAGTGGGCAGCCACGGTCGCCTCGACCTGGCATCGGGCGAGGGCAGGGTGCTGCATTTCAAGGCGCCGGTGGCCTCGGTGCTGGTTGCCGAGCCGGGCATCGCCGACCTGCAAGTGGTGTCCGACGGGGTGATCTACGTGTTCGGCAAGGCGCCGGGGCAGACCAGCCTGATCGCCCTGGACGATGCGGGCAAGCAATTGGCGGCCTTGAACCTGTCGGTGAACAACGCGACCCAGAGCGTCAGCCGTCCGCTGCAAGACCTGCATCCGGCCAGTGGTGCGCAGGTCAGCGCGGTGGGTAACCAGCTGGTGGCCAAGGGCTTGGTCAGGGATGTCGGCGAAGCCAGTGACCTCAATGCATTGCTCGACAACCAGAGCCCGGTACCAGCGGTCAACGCCGCGACCTATGCCGGTTCTGCCCAGGTCAACATCCGTGTGCGCTTTGCCGAAGTCTCGCGTTCCGAGCTGCTGCGCTACGGGGTGAGCTGGAACGCACTGTTCAACAACGGCACCTTTTCCTTTGGCTTGATCACCGGTGGTCGCCTCGCCGCCGACGCCGCCAGCGGTGCATCGAATGTCATCAGCGCCGGCCTCAGCTCGGGCAACGTCAACATCGACTCGATGCTTGAAGCCCTGCAGAGCAATGGCGTGCTGCAGATCCTCGCCGAGCCGAACATCACCGCCATGACCGGGCAGACCGCAAGCTTCCTGGCGGGCGGCGAGATCCCCGTGCCGGTGCCGGTCAACCGTGACCTGGTGGGCATCGAGTACAAGCCTTTCGGTGTCTCGCTGCTGTTCAGCCCGACGCTGCTGCCCAACGGCCATATCGCCTTGCAGGTGCGGCCCGAGGTCAGCAGCCTGATGGGCTCGGACACCACCGACGTCAACGGTTACCGGGTGCCGTCGTTCCGCGTGCGACGCGCCGATACCCGGGTCGAGGTCGGCAGCGGCCAGACCTTCGCCATTGCCGGCCTGTTCCAGCGCGAAAGCAGCCAGGACATGGACAAGGTGCCGATGCTCGGCGACATGCCGATCCTGGGCAACCTGTTCCGCTCCAAGCGTTTCCAGCGCAACGAGACTGAACTGGTGATCCTGATCACCCCGTACCTGGTGCAGCCGACCCGCGAGCGCGACCTGGCCACGCCCCTCGATGCCCTGCCGGGCCCTGCGACCGCTTCGGCGGGGCCACGCAGTGGCGGCAAGTTCGGCTTCTACATGAACTGACCGGGAGCGACCATGAAATCGATCTTTTCCATGTCGATGATCAGCGCCCCCGCCGGGCGCTGCTGGCTGTTGCCATTGGCACTGCTGGCTGGCTGCCAGACACACCTGGAGCCGGTCTCCTACTCACCTGATTTTCAGCACAAGACACTGGCCAATGGCAGCACCGAGATCCTGCCGGTGGAATGCCTGAAACCGGCGAGCAAGGATGACTTCGGCCTGGACGAGGACTTCGTGCCACTGCTGCCGCCAGGCTGCGCCAACAACCTCACGCTGATGCGCATGGTCGAGCAGCCGGACGACCTGGCTCAGGGGCGGCCGACCGGGCCGACCATGGCGGCGCCCGTGGGGCGTGCCGCACAGGTCTACATCGAGGGTTACGATCGCGCCGAGCTGCGTCGACGCCAGGATGAGCAGCAAGCGCGCGCCGATCGCCAGGAGAAGCAATGAAACGCGCGCATGTGCAGGTGCTAGCGACCGTCCACCAGGCCCAGCTCGCGGGCCTGGGCCTGGGCATCCGGGATCGCCTTGATGCGCCGGGCTTCGTTCAGCAGCGTCTGGCGTTCGCTGGCGGAGAGATCGTCCAGGGGCAGGCCGGCGACATCCTGCTCGCGGCCGGCCAGTACGGTGACCAGCAGTTCGTTGCGCTGGTGCCGGGGCAGGGCACGCGGCGACTGGCCGACCACGCGCACGGTGTCCAGGGCCCGTTGCGCCTGACCGCCGAGGGCGTAGGCCAGGGCCAGGTTGCAGCGGGTATCGAGGTTGTCCGGTGCCAGCGCCAACCCCTTGCTGAAGGCCCCTTGGGCGGCCGCTGCCTGGCCGCGCAGGATCTGCGCAATGCCCAGGCGGTTCCAGGCATCGGCGCTGTTGCCACGCTCGGCCGCCTGGGTCAGGGACGTGACCGCACGCTCCAGCTTGCCCTGGCGCAGTTGGGCGCTGCCCAGCCCCAGCAGGGCGTCGAGGTTGTCCGGCTGCAGTTCAAGTGCCTGCTGGTAGGCTCGCTCGGCCGCGCGCGCGTCGCCTGCGGCCAGCGTGGTGTCGCCCAGCTTCTGCCAGGCTTCGGGATGGAGCCCAGGTTGCTGCGCGGCATTCTGGTAGAGCGCAGCGGCCGAGGCGGCATCGCCGCGCTGCTGCAGATCGCCGGCCAGGTGCATCAGGCGGTCGTAGCCATCATCGCTACGGTTCGGCTGGCTGGTACAGGCGCCGAGCAAGGTGCTGGCGATCAGAAGCAGGGTGGACGGCAAACGCTTGGGCATGGGCAGGACTCGAGCGGACGACTGAGTGGCCATTCTAGCGACTTGATGTGTGATTTCGACTGCGCTTCATACGATTTCACAGCTGTGAGCCGCGCCAGGGAGGTAATCGCCCATGCGTAACCTGCTCTGGCTCACCACCCTGCTGCTGGTTCTGCTGTCGTTGCCGGTGCGCAGCGACGAGGGCAAGGACGAGCCCGACTGGTTCGCCCAACCCTACGCCTATGCCCTGGTCGACCAGGACCTGCGCGGCGCGCTGAGCGAGTTCGGGCAGAACCTGGAGCTGGTCGTGGTGGTGTCCGACAAGGTCCGCGGCAAGGCCCGCAGCCCGTTGCGCAGCAGCACTGCCGGCGACTTCCTCACCCAGCTGTGCGACAGCAACGCGCTGGGTTGGTACTACGACGGCAACGTGCTCTACATCAACAGCAACGATGAAGTGGCCACGCGCCTGTTCCGTCGCCAGCCCGGGTTGGACCTGGAGCAGTTGCGCGACTACCTGCAAAGCCTCGATGTGTACGGCCGCCAGTTGTCGCTGCGCCCTGGCGCCGAGCGCGACGAACTGCTGGTTTCCGGACCGCCCGCCTACCTGAGCATGATCCAGCAGCACCTCGACAACCGACCCCAGCCCGTCGCGACGTCCGCAGCCTCCCGGAGTATCCGGGTGTTCCGCGGCGCCAGCGTCAGCGATCACTGAAAAACCACCCAGGAGAAGCCCCATGGCCGTTACCCCGATCGATACCCCCGGCAGCACCCCGAGCAGCGCCGAAGCGCGCTTCGATGCGGCGCTCGACAAGTCCCAGGACGCCTCCGACGATCCAAGCTTCCAGGAGGCGCTGGTGAACCAGGCCGTGCTGATCGGCGGGCAGTTCATCATCATGCCCAAGGCCCAGGAAATGCTGAACGAAGCCCAGTCTTCGGACGACGACGAGTAAGCGGCCATGACAGCCAGTCTCGCGACCACGGCGGCACTGCCGCCGTCAGGAGGACAAGGGGGGCTCGGTGCCTCCCAGAACCTCTTCGAAAACATGGCCAACAGTGCCAAGGGCATGCCTGAAGGTGCCAGCCCTCACCAGATCGGTGAAAGCCTGATGCAGCGCCTGGACGGCTTCATCGACCGCTCGCGCACCTTCAGCGCTCGGGCCGAGTCACTCAGTCACGGCAGCCCGGCGATGCCATCGTCGACCCCGGCCGCAGTCCCGTCGCCGTTCGTGGCCACCGGCGCCGAGGGCGCGCCCAAGGTCGGTGATACCCAGGTCGCGAACATCGTCCAGTCGCTTGGGCGGATGTTCGACTACTCCATCGAAACCCAGATGGTGGTACGTGGCGCGACCCAGGTTTCCGGCTCCGCCAACACCCTGCTCAAAGGACAATGAATCGATGACCCGTCGTTGGCGAGCCCTGCGTGTGCTGATCGTCGTCGCCCTGGCCAGTCTGTTGCAGGCCTGTGACATGGACTTGTACAGCAACCTCAGCGAGCGCGAGGCCAATGCCATGCTCGCGGTGTTGCTGCGCGACGGCATCCCGGCCTCGCGCAAGATCCAGGACAACGGCCAGATGAAGATCGTGGTGGACGAGCGTCGCTTTGCCGACGCCATAGCCCGTCTCGACGAGGCCGGGCTGCCGGGGCAGTCGTTCTCCAATCTGGGCGAAGTGTTCAAGAGCAACGGCCTGGTGTCCTCGCCGGTGCAGGAACGTGCGCAGATGGTCTACGCCCTGAGCGAAGAGCTGTCGCACAGCGTCTCGCAGATCGACGGCATCGTGTCGGCGCGGGTGCATGTGGTGCTGCCGGACAACGACTTGCTCAAGCGGGTGATTTCCCCGTCGTCGGCCTCGGTGCTGGTGCGCTATGACGCCAACACCGACATCAATCCGCTGATTCCGCAGATCAAGACACTGGTCGCCAACGGCATTTCCGGGCTCAGCTATGACGGTGTGTCGGTGACCGCGATCAAGGCCGCAGCCCCCAGGAGCGAAGACGAGGGGCAGCCCCGCCTGGTCAGCGTGATGGGCATCTGGATGCTCGAACAAGATGCGTCCCGCGCGCGTCTGCTGCTCGGTGGCAGCCTGCTGGTGGTGCTGGCCCTGGCCGGGCTGTTGGGCTGGCGGCACTGGCAGCAGCGTCGTGGCCGTGCGCTGTACAGCCTGTCGGAGGCGCCATGAGCCTGATGCCCCAATGGCAGGCCCTGCTGGGGCAGCCTCTGGCCTTTGTCGACCGGCGCCACCTGCGGCGCTGTTTCGCCGAGAACGTCGCCGGTGCGCAGATCCAGGCATTGATCGAGTCGCCGCGTTTCCAGGCGCGCCTGCAGGCGCTGATGCTGGCGCACTTCCAGTTGCAGCCGCTGGACCAGGTGGCGCAACCGACCGAGCAGGACCTGCCGGTATTGCTGCTGGCGCCGCAGGATTTCGCCCGTTTGCCGCGCCTGTGCGGGGCCATCTGGCATGGTGCGACCTTGGGCCGGGAAATCCGTCGCGAGGTGGTCGAGCACCTGCGCCAGGGGCTTGGGCATGAGGTCTTCGGCCTGGCCATTGCCCACCGCCAGTGGGGCGGGGCAATGGACCTGTTGCGCCAGCCTGACGATCTGCTGGCCGCCATCGACCACGACGGTGCGCGCTGCGTGCAGGCCTGGTTCGACGAGCAGCCCGCCGACCTGCGCGATTGGCTGCTACTGCGCCTGCCGCTGCCTGTGGCGGAAGGTTCGGCATCGTTGGCCGACCCTGGCATCGTGCGTCGGGTCGCCGCCTTGCTGATGCCGTTGTCCGAGAACCGGGAGAGCGTGCAATGAGTCAGCTGCCCAGCCGTCCGGCGTCGCGCATCCTGCGTGCCGCCGAGGTCCAGGCCTGGACCGATGGACGCGATTACCTGCAGGCCGCCCGCGATGAGGCCGAACGTATCCGGGAAGACAGCGCACGCTGGCTGGAGCAGGCCCGTGCCGACGGTTTCGAGCTCGGCCGTGCCAAGGGCGCCGAGGCGGTCAGCGAGTTGCTGGCCGACACTGCCGCCAAGGTCGAGGCCTATCTGGCAGGGTTGGAAAACAGCCTGGCTGACCTGGCCCTGGGCATCGCCCGCGAAGTGCTGGAGAGCTTGGGTGACGCCGAGCGTATCGTGCTGTGCACGCGCAAGGCGCTGGTTGCGTTTCGCCAGGACCAGGCGCTGACGCTGTTCGTGCCGCGCCTGGAAGTGGAGGCCGTGCGCCGACGCATGCACGGCGAAACGGATGGCCTGGCGGCGATTGCCGTGGAGTCCGATGATCAATTGCAGCCGGGCCAGGCCCGTCTGAGCAGCCCGGTCGGTTCGGTGGAACTGGGGCTGGACGCCCAGTTGCAGGCGCTGCGCCGCAGCCTGTTGCCGTTCGCCGAGGTGACACCGTGAGCCTGCAAGCGTTGTTGCCGCGCCTGCACGCGCGCCTGGGCGATGCCCGGCCACGGCCGATGAAGGGCACCATTCGCAGCATTCGTGGTGTGCTGTTGCGCGCTAGCGTCGCCGGCGTGCGCATCGGCGAGCTGTGCCGCCTGCACGACCCCTCCAGTGGTCGCGCCCTGGCGGCAGAGGTCATCGGTTTCGATGGCGACGAGGCGATCCTCTCGCCGATCGGCTCGCTCGAAGGCTTGTCGACCCGCACCGAAATCACCGCTACCGGCGAGGCGCTGGGGGTGAGTGTGGGTGATGGCCAGTTGGGGCGGGTCATCAGCCCCATGGGCGATTACCTCGACGGTGATCGCCAGCCGCCGCTGGGGCCGATGCGCCGCTATCCGCTGCAGGCCGAGCCCCCCGAACCCTTCGCCCGGCAAGTGATCGTCGATCCGCTGTCGGTGGGGGTTCGCGCCATCGACGGGCTGCTGACCCTGGGCCGCGGCCAGCGCATGGGCCTGTTCGGCGAGCCGGGGGTGGGCAAGTCGTCGCTGCTCGCCAGCATGGTGCGCAACACCGATGCCGACGTGGTGGTGATCGGCCTGATCGGCGAGCGTGGCCGCGAGGTGCGCGAGTTGCTCGACGTGCAGCTCGACGCCCAGGCCCGCGCGCGCACCGTGGCGGTGGTCGCCACTTCCGATCGCCCGGCCGCCGAGCGTGCCCGCGCCGCCTACGTGGCAACGGTGCTGGCCGAGTATCACCGCGACCAGGGCCGCAACGTACTGCTGCTGATGGACAGCCTGACCCGCTTTGCCCGCGCCCAGCGCGAGATCGGCCTGGCGGTGGGCGAACCGCCGACCCGCCGCGGTTACCCGCCGTCGTTCTTCTCGGCCCTGCCGCGCCTGCTGGAGCGTGCCGGCCCCGCAGCACGGGGCAGCATCACCGCGCTGTACACGGTGCTCACCGAAGGTGACGCCGCGACCGATCCGGTGGCCGAGGAGGCGCGCTCGATTCTCGACGGCCATGTGGTGCTCAGCGCCGAGCTGGCCCAGCGCAACCATTTTCCCGCCATCGATGTGCTGCGCAGCCGCAGCCGCCTGATGGAGCAGGTCGCCAGCCCTGAGCAACGCCAGCTGGCCATGCGCATGCGCGAGCTGATGGCGCGGCGCAACGATATCGAAATGCTGATCCGCATCGGTGAATACGCCGCCGGCAGCGACCCAATCGCGGACGAAGCGATCGCCCGCCACGCCGCTATCGAAGCTTTTCTGCGCCAGTCGGCGGCGGAGCCGAGCGGCGCCCGACAAACCCTGGAACACATGCGCAAGGTGCTGGCATGAGAGAGGAGCGCCCATGAAAAGTCATGAATTGAAAAGCCTGCAGACCCTGCGCCAATTGCGTGAACAACGGGCGTCCGCACAACTGGCCGCGCAGCGCCAGCTCTGCCGCGAAACCCATGCTGCCCTCGACGATGCCCGCCAGCGGCTGTGCCTGGCGCGGGAAACCTCCGCGCTCGAGGCGGAAAAACTCTACGGTCGCTTCAGCGAGGGGCTGTCGGTCAAGGCCTGGCTCGCTGCGCAGGTGCACCTGTCGGAGCTGGAGGACGAACAGGAGACGCTGCTGGGCAACCTGGACGAGGCCCACGACTACCACCAGCAGCAGGAGCAGACCCAGGAGAGCCTGCGTCAGGCCCATGTCGCTCGTCAGCGCCAGGCCGATGCCTGGGACTCCCTGGTCGAAGACCACGCCTTGGGCGAGCGCCGTATCGGGGAAGCGCAGGATGAGGGCGAAGACCTGTTTGCCCCCTTGCTGGATCTCACGCCTTGACCCTCCAGACCACCGAGGTGCCCGCCGACGCGCTGGCCTTCGAGCATAGCCTGGAGCGCCTTGACCCGCAGTGGCAGGCCCTGCACCAGCGCCTGCATCGGCCGCGCCAGCCCTGGCAGGGGCAGTTGGGCGGGGCGCCGCTGAGTGTCGCCTGGGCGTCGAGTGGTGCGGCGATGGATGAACCCCAGCTTGAGTTGTGGTTGTCGCTGGGCGACTCGCCCGTGCAACTGCACGTGCCAGCCCGTGCCCTCGACCTGCTCGGCTTGCCCGAGGGGCTGTTATTGCCGAGCCTGCCCGCGGCGCTGTTGCTGGAGCAGGCGCTGCTGACGCTGATCGCGCCGCTGGAGCACCTGTTCTCACAGCCGATCCACGTGCTCGATCGCGCGCTCACGCAGTGCGTCGAATTGGCGCCACTGAGCCTTGGCCTGGAGGTACGCCTGGGTGACAGCGCGCTGGCGGTGCAATTGCGCTGCGATGCCGCGACCTGGGCCGAGATTGCCGTGTTGCTGGAGCAGCATGCCGCGCCCATGCCCCACGACCTCGGTGGCCTGGCGTTGACGCTGGGCGTCGACGGCGGCGAGGCCTGGCTCAGCCTGGTCGAGTTGCGCAGCCTGCTGCCGGGCGATGTGGTCATGCTCGATCCCTGGCCGGACGATCATCTGCGCCTGCACCTGGACGACCAGTGGCAAGCCCGTGTGCAGCGCGACGGACAACGCCTGCAGCTAATCGAACCCCCTATCACCGCGCTTGCCTTGAAGGAGCGACACATGAGCGAACAGGGCACCGGGCCGAGCCTGGACAGCAGCCTTGACGAGCTGCAACTGAAACTGGTCTGCCAGGTCGGCAGCGTCGAGTTGAGCCTCGCGCAACTGCGCGAGCTGGGCGTGGGCAGCGTGCTGGAGCTGGCGCCGCGCATGCACGAAGGCGTCGACCTGATGATCAACGGCCGCCGCGTCGGCCAGGGCCAACTGGTGAAGATCGGCGACGGCCTGGGCGTGCGCCTGCTGAGCTTTGCCGCATCATGAGTGGCTACCAGCCAAACCTGATCGAGATCATCCTGGTCGTCGCCTCCATCGGCTTGATTCCGCTGGCGGTGGTGACCCTGACCGGGTTCCTGAAGATCTCCGTGGTGCTGTTTCTGATCCGCAACGCCCTGGGTGTGCAGCAGACGCCGCCGAACCTGGTGCTCTATGGCATCGCCCTGATCCTGTCGGTGTACGTCACCACGCCGGTGATCGGCGACATGTACCGCGCGGCGCAGAGTCATGGCCTGCAACTGGAGAACGCCGAGCAGTTGAAGGAGTTGGGCGAGGCGATCAGGCCGCCGTTGCAGGCGCACCTGTCGCGCTTCGCCAACGAGAGCGAGCGTGGCTTCTTCGTCCAGGCCACGCAGAACGTGTGGTCCGAAGAGGCCCGCGCCGAGCTGCGTGACGATGACCTGGTGGTGCTTATACCGGCGTTCGTCAGCTCCGAGCTGACGCGGGCGTTCGAGATCGGATTCCTGCTGTACATCCCGTTCCTGGTGGTCGACCTGCTGGTGTCCAACGTGCTGATGGCGATGGGCATGTCGATGGTCTCGCCGACCTTGATATCGATACCGCTGAAGCTGTTCCTCTTCGTTGCGCTGAGCGGCTGGTCGCGCTTGATGCATGGTCTGATTCTGAGCTACGGGAGCTGAGCCGATGGGCCAGGACGTGTTCCTTTCGTTGATGAAGCAGGCGCTGATGACGGTGTTGCTGCTGTCGGCGCCAGCGTTGGGGGTGGCGATCATCGTCGGCCTGAGCGTTGGCCTGTTGCAGGCGCTGACGCAGATCCAGGACCAGACCCTGCCGCAGGTGGTCAAGCTGGTGGCGGTGCTGCTGCTGATCGTCTTCGTCGGCCCGCTGCTGGCCGGGCAGGTGATGGGGCTGGGCAACCAGGTGCTGGACAACTTCGCGCTGTGGACGCGCTGACCGGGCATGGACGCAGGTTTCGTCAATGCCTTCCTGGAGATCGCCTACCCGGTGATCAGTTCGGCCGCGCTCTCCACTGCCCGCGCCATGGGGGTGGTGGTGATCACCCCGGCCTTCAACCGTCTGGGCCTGACCGGGATGATCCGCACCTGCGCCGCCGTGGCGATCTCGGTGCCGATGTTCCTGCCGGTGTTCTCGGCCTTCACCGCTACCCCCGAGCTTGGCGGGTTCTGGCTGGCGGGCTTGTTGATCAAGGAGTTCCTGGTCGGATTGGTGGTCGGTTTGTTGTTCGGCATCCCGTTCTGGGCCGCGGAAGTGGCGGGGGAGCTGATCGACCTGCAGCGTGGCTCGACCATGGCGCAACTGGTGGATCCGCTGTCGTCGGGTGAATCCGGGGTGATGGCGACCTTGCTCACGGTGATGCTGATCGCGCTGTACTTCATGTCGGGTGGCTTCATCCTCATGGTCGATGGCTACCTGCACAGTTACCAGTTATGGCCGGTGACCCAGTTCACGCCGTTGTTCGCCGGTTCTGCGCTGACGGCGGTGCTGTCGATCCTCGACCAGGTGATGCGCATCGGGGTGCTGATGGTGTCGCCGTTGCTGATTTCGTTGCTGATCACCGACCTGATGCTGGCCTACCTCTCGCGCATGGCGCCGAGCCTGCACATCTTCGACCTGTCGCTGCCGGTGAAGAACCTGTTCTTCACCATTCTGATGGTGGTCTACATCGGCTTCCTGGTACCGCTGATGCTCGATCAGCTTGCGGAGTTCCGCGGTACGGTCGGGGTGCTGCAGAGCCTGGTGGAGGGGGGTAATGGCTGACACCAGCGAAGAGAAGTCGCAGCCGGCAACGGACAAGAAACTCAAGGACGCACGCAAGAAGGGGCAGGTCGCCAAGAGCCAGGACCTGGTGTCGGGGGTGGTGATCCTGCTCTGCACCCTGTGCATCGCCATCCTGGCGCCACGGGCCAAGGCCCAGGTCACGGCGCTGGTGGATCTGACCGCGCAGATCTACATCGAACCCTTCGCCACGGTGTGGCCGCGCCTGCTCGATACGGCCGAGCAACTGGTGATCGGCATCACCCTGCCGGTGATGGCGGTGACGGTGACGGCGGTGGTGCTGACCAACCTGGTGACCATGCGCGGGGTGGTGTTCTCGGTCGAACCGCTCAAGCCGGATTTCAAACGCATCAACCCGGCCGAGGGTTTCAAGCGCATCTTCGCCATGCGCAACGTGGTGGAGTTCCTCAAGGGCCTGGTCAAGGTGCACTTGCTGGGGCTGGCGTTCTATGTGGTCGGGCGCCATGCGCTGCAGGCGCTGATGGAGTCGTCGCGGTGCGGGCCTGAGTGCCTGCAGTCGACCTTCCTGCTGGTGCTCAAGCCGCTGGTGTTCACGGTGCTGGCGGCGTTTCTGGTGCTGGGGGCGGCGGATGTGCTGATGCAGCGCTGGCTGTTCGGCCGCGACATGCGCATGACCCGCAGCGAGCAGAAGCGCGAGCGCAAGGATATCGATGGCGATCCGTTGATCAAGCGCGAGCTGCGCCGCCAGCGCCAGGAAATGCAGGCCATGGCGACCAAGCTGGGGTTGGGCCGGGCGTCGTTGATGGTGGGTGTGGCCGGTGGCTGGGTGGTGGGTTTGCGCTATGTGCGCGGGGAGACGCCGGTGCCGGTGGTGGTGTGCCAGGCCGAGCCTGAGGAGAGCGCGCGGATGCTTGGCGAAGCTGCGCAACTGGGAATCGCCCATGCCATGGATGCCCGCCTGGCGGCCGAGCTTGCCCGGCGCACCGTGGCGGGGGATCCGGTGCCGGACAGCACCTTCCAGGCGGTAGCGGATCTGCTGGTGGCTGCGCGGTTGATCTAAGCCCCGGCAGAGATCGCTCGGCTCTTGTCACCGCGAACACCGGAGCCGCCGAGGCCATGCCACCCTGTGGGAGCGGGCTTGCCCGCGAAAGGAACACCGCGATGCATGGCACCGGCTATGCCGATGTTCGCGGGCAAGCCCGCTCCTACAGAGGCAGTGTGGCCCTTGTGGGGCGGGGGACCCCCGCGG